>JBNJGN010000012.1:0-21216 GCA_051747785.1 Patescibacteria group bacterium
CCAAGCTCTTCTGAACGGTCGGCCCAGAAAAACGCTTGGCTTCAGAAAGCCGGATGAGGTATTATTAGAAGTGTTGCGTTAGTTTTTAGAATCCAAGTATATAAATAACGAGACAAAACACTGTATCTAAGATCAGATCTCTTCTTCTTGTTTTTTAAGCTCAACAACGATCCTTCTTTCTTTGCCCATCCCTTTTGAATGTGTACTAACATAGGGATCATTACTAAAAAGAGAATGGACAAACCTTCTCTCTAAAGAATTCATGGGGTCTAATTCCATATTTACCTGAAAAGACTTGACTCTGTCAGCCACCGTTAAAGCCTTTTGCTTTATGAGATCCAGATTTTCTTTTTGATAATCATTGACGTCCACAAATACCTGTATATCAGGGTCGTATTTCTTTTTGGCCATCATATTAAGAAGAAGTGTTATAGCAAGTAGATTGGCCCCCTGTTTTCCTATGAGGATCTTGGAGTCTTTTTGAGAATATACGGAAATAGTGGTTACTCCTCCTTCTTCACGCATAATTACCTCCTCATAAGATACACCCATGGAATTAAGCATCTCTTTTGCCAGATCAGTAGTTTTGTTATTTTCCTTTTCTTCTTCCATTTTTCTTTTTATTACTCTTATATTTCTTCTTTTTACTCTCTTTTTCTCCTTTGTTTTCTATGGCTTCGCTCTTTTTACTCTCTTTTTCTTCTTTATCTTTCTCATTGGCTTCTTTATCTTTCTCTTTTTTCTCGGCTTTCTCTTTAGCTTCCTGATCAAATCTCTCCTTATCTTTCCTTAAAGAAAGTTCTTGGAATATCGTGAAAAGGTTAGTAGTAAGCAGGTATAAGGCAACAACAGCTGAAAGAGTGTAAGCTATACCGGTAATGATAAAAGGGAAAACATACCTCATTTGCATATTCATATTTCTTGCCAGCTCATCTTTAAAAGAGGGATCCTTCTTTCTTTCTTTCGGTGCAGGCAACGAAAGTTTAAGCTGAATAAAACTGGTTATACCAGCAAAAAGGGCCAGTACCACGCTTTTTTCAGATATATCAAAAACGTTGAAAAACGTCATGCTTATATTATCCGGGGTAGGAGTAAAACTATATAAAAGATCAGGCCTTAGTTCCGGTAAATTGGCATGTATGAATATTAAATAAAGAGAGATTATTACAGGCATTTGCACTAAAAGTAATAGCACAGTAGAAAAAGGGTTTATCTCTTTTTCTTTATAGAACTCAAGCATCTTTTCTGCCTGTTTTTGTTTGTCTTCTTTATATTTCTCTCTTATTTCCTTAAGTTCATCTTGATGAACTTGCATCTTTCTCTGTGTTATTATGGCTTTTTTAGAGAGTGGGTATATAACCAATCTGACGGCAATTGTAAGAATAACTACTGCTATACCGGCATCTATCCAAGGTGAAACGCCTATTATCGCAATAAGGGTGTTATAGAGTGGTTCGTATATTACGGTCTTTAAAAATGAGATCATGTTTATTTTTTAATGTTTGAAAATTAATTAAGCTCGTTGGTTATAATAAAACAAATACTAAAATAAATAAAGTTTAAAGTTTATTTATACCTTTTAGCAATCTCTCCATATCTTTAATTAAAACATCTTCTCCTGTATTGACTATATTACTAGCCATAACAATAATATACATTCCCGGCTTAATTTCTTTATAATAATTCTCTAATAAAGAAAAAACACGGCGACGAATGCGATTTCTATCTACAGCCCTTCTAGCGATCTTACGCGGTACGGAAACCGCAAAAAGGGGACTGTCCGATTCTTTAATAAAAACCGCCTTAAAAAAAGAAGTGCGAAAGTACTTCTTTTTAGACGAATTAAAAACCCTCCGCACTTCTGATGAGGAGAGTTTTTTCTTTTTAGAAAGCATGATTTAACCGGAAACAGATAGTTTTTTCCTTCCTTTCTGCCTTCTCCTTCTAATAACCTCCTTTCCGGAAGGTGTTTTTTGCCTTGAAAGAAAACCGTGTGTTCGTTTTCTTTTTAGCCTTTTTGGATTATACGTAAACGACATGATTGCTAGATAATACCATTATTTAATAAAAAATCAAATTTTTCCAAAATTTGCTATATAGATAAAAAGCTATTAAAATAGTAACCTGAAAAGTTATCCACATATTATGAACATACGTTCAACAAAATCATTACTAGTGGACGAGCATATTAAAATGCTATTCTCTTAACTGTATTAACAATACATTCAAACAATAATTATGGACAATGAAAAGCTTTGGAAAAACGCACTTGTAGAAATAGAATTGTCTATATCAAAAGCTAACTTCAATACATGGTTCAAAGACACCTATATAACCAAAACAGATAACGGAGTGGTTCAATTAAGTGTCCCAAACACCTTCGTAAAAGATTGGTTATCCACAAAATACCACTCAATGATACTTAAAAATATCCGTAATTTTGCACCGGATGTATACTCTCTGGAGTATGTGGTAGAAAAGAATAGAACTAAAAAAGAGAGTAAATCAATCACATCAAAAGACACCATCTCTACCGAACTACCTCTAGCCAATACCTATGTAAACAAAGATAGCAATTTAAATCCTCGTTACAGCTTTGAGTCCTTTATTGTTGGACCTTTTAATGAACTGGCTTATGCCGCCTCTCAAGCGGTTATTAAAAATGTTGGCTGTGTATACAATCCTTTCTTTGTTTACGGAGGAACCGGACATGGAAAAACCCATATTATTCAAGCTATAGGTAATAAAATAAAGGAAAAAGATAGTAATATGAAAGTATACTATCTTACTTCCGAAAGATTTGTAGTTGACTATGTAACCTCTATACAGTTAAACAAGGTCACTGAATTCAAGGAAAAATACAGAAAATATGATGTTCTTATTATGGACGATATTCAGTTCTTATCCAATAAAGAAAAAACTCAAGAAGAGCTATTCCATCTTTTTAATACTTTATACGACAACAATAAACAGATAGTATTCTCTTCTGACAAGCACCCTAATTATATTCCAGGGTTAGAGGACAGATTAAAATCGAGATTCGGAGCCGGAATGATAGTTGATATCCCGCTCCCTGATCAGGAATCACGTGCCGCTATCTTGAAAAAGAAAGCCCAAATGAATAACATATCCCTGTCAGACGAGATCATAAACTACTTAGCTTACTCTATAGAAGGGAACATTCGTGATCTGGAAGGTATACTTAACTCAATAGCCTGCCAGACAAAAATAAAAAACAATCAAGTATCACTTTCTGAAGTAAAGAACCTGGCCAGGAACACCAAAAAACCACAAAAAACCACTTCAGCTTCCGAGGTTATAAGAGCCGTGGCAGTATTTTATAACATTGAAGAAGAGTTCATACACAAAAAAACAAGAAAAAAAGAGGTGATACGACCCAGACAGGTAACCATGTATATTTTAAGAGAAGATTACAAGATCTCCTATCCTTCCATAGGAGAAAAATTAGGAGGAAGAGACCATACTACTGTTATTCATTCTTGCGAGAAAATAAAAGAAGAACTTAAAAGAAATGAAAACTTAGGTCAAGAACTGGAACAGATAAGAACTATGATAAATTAAAAAGCTGCTGTTTAACTCTGTGGATAAGTAGTTGATTGGTGTGTATATAAACAGAGAACAGAAACTGATGAATTTTTAGGCAACCGGTTACTAACAGTAAAAAAGATAATATTAACTTAGTTTTCCACAGTATTTATGAACTTATTAAAAGAAAAATATACTTCTGTTAAGCCATTTTTTTAAAGTATCCCCATATACACATTACTAATAATAAAAGTAGAGAAGTGATTTATTTATAATTTTATTATTTTATGAAAATAGAATGTTCAAAAGAAAAACTTTCTTCTGCTCTACAAAAGCTAGAGAAAGTTGCTGTTAAGAATCCCACGTTACCTGTTTTAAAGTGTATTTTATTTGTTGCCAAGGGTAAGAATATATATTTAAGAGCCACTAATTTAGATATAGGGGTAGAAATAGAGATACCTGGTAAAGTTTCTGAAGAAGGAGATGTTGCTCTACCTAGCGATGTGATAACACATCTTATAACCAGTATTCCTGAAAAAGGAAAAGTGGTTCTTGAAAAAGAAGATGAGAAAGGGGTTTTGGTAAAAACCGATAAAACTTCTACACAGATAAATGCTTATCCGTCAGAAGATTTTCCTAATATTCCTAAAGCGGAAGGTGATTCTGGTTCTTTTTCTATCTCTTCCGACTCTTTTGAAGATGGAGTTAAATCTGTTTGGTTTAGTGCCTCAAACTCAAACATTAAACCCGAGTTATCAAGTGTTTATATATATGAAAAAGAAAATACTCTGTATTTTGTGGCAACCGATTTTTTTAGACTCTCAGAGAAAAAGATCAACGTCAGTACCGATATAGAGGGTCTGTCTATATTATTGCCTTATAAGAACACACAGAGCCTAATAAGGATACTTGAGCAAAAGGACGACGTTAAATTTTATGTAGATGAGAATCAGATATCTTTGGTAACTAAAGATACTTTAATAACATCCAGAACCATAAATGGTAACTTTCCTGATTATCAACAGATAATCCCAGCCCAATTTACTTCTAAGGTTACTCTTCTTAAAGAGGATCTCATTTCAGCCTTAAAGATAAACTCAATATTTTCCGGGGAATTTAATCAAGTGAAATTTATGGTAAGTCCTTCAAAGAAAACTTTTAAAGTTGAAACAAATAATGCTCATATAGGCAAGAATGCTACCGAGATGGAGGCTGAAACAGAAGGGGAGGATATGGAAATAACTTTTAATCATAAGTATATATCGGACTGTTTACCTTATTTTAAGTCAGAAAGCGTTATTTTAGGCTTTGAGGGATTGAATAAACCTTTAGCTATAAAAGGGGTAAATGATGAATCACTTCTACAGCTGATTATGCCTATGAATAAATGATCTCAATGAAAGAGATACCTGAGTTTTTAGAACGTTTTAAAAGAATACTTTATTCTCACGAGGCTACACAGAAAATTTTAAGTGAGGCTGTTTATGAATGCTTAAATTTAGAGATAGAACCGGATCATTTCTTAGTAAGAGGGGACAGTGTTCATGTTAGCTGTGATTCTGTTGTTAAAAACGAGATACTGATAAATAATGATAAAATACTGGATTCCTTTTATAAAAAAGGGGGTTCCAAGAGTATATCCAAAATAAATTAATATTTTTCTAAAGATCTTGTTTTTCAACCCATTCTCTAACAGGGTGCTCCCAGTAAATATACTGAGAGTCTTTTTTGGGATTTGAAGGTATATCACCTCTAGGATCTTCTTTTTTAACCCAGTGTAAAATGGAGTGTATTCTGTTTACAAAGACTTTATCATTATTTTTATCTTCTTCTTCTTCGTTTTTTTCGTCTTCTTCAACGATATCACCTGTACTCTCTTTATCTTCTTCCTCATCCTTTTCATCATCTTCTACATTTTCATAACTACCTACATTCCAAACACCTCTTAAGACAGGTTTAAGGTCTGATATGTCCTTTTTCTGAAATTCCGGGAAAGGTGAGGAGAAGTCATCTAGTACAGGTTCAGTGAAATCTCTCCAAAAAGGTGTGATTATGAAACTGGCCACACGCCTGTCCATAGGAGTGTTGTCATTATTACCCGCCCATGCTCCGACTGCAATATCCGGAGTATATCCGACAATCCATGCATCTTTATAGTTGTTTGTTGTTCCTGTTTTTACCGCGACATCATGGTCTTTGAAATTAAGTAAAGAGTTCTCACCAAAAGCCGGTGCCCTGGCTCTGTTATCCGATAGTATATCCGACATAGTCAAAGCTATATCTCTATCAAGCACTCTCTCTTTTCTGGGTTTATTTTCCTCTATTATTTCTCCATTACTGTTTTCTATTTTTAAAATAGGAGAGTATGGGACACGTATACCTTCATTAGCAAAAACACTGTAAGCGCTTGTTATATTCAAAAGAGAAACCTCTCCTCCTCCTAAGACCATAGTTAGACCATATCTTTTAATATCTTTTGTATTCTCAATACCCATAGAACTTGCCAGTTCGGCTGTTTCTTTCAAACCTGCTAAATAAAGGGTTTTAACTGCCGGTACATTTATAGATTGAGCTAAAGCGTCTCTCATGGTTACGGGGCCCTTAAAAACGCCATCATAATTTTGTGGAGAATAACAGGGAGATTCGTGTCTTAGATCATCAGGTGAACAGCTGGTAGAGAACTGTGTTTTAAGATCAAAAAGAACGGTTTCAGGTGTATAACCTCTTTTAAAAGCTTGGGCGTAAGCAAAGGGTTTAAAAGCCGATCCGGGCTGTCTTTTTGATGTTACTATATTATAGCTTCCGTCTATTTCAGGGTCGGAGTAATCTCTTGATCCGACCATTACCAATATTTCCCCTGTTTTAGGATCAACTGCCGTTAAGGCGATATTTTCTGCATCAAAATTCTCCTTGTTTTGCATGGCATGCTCTAAGGCTAACTCTTCCGCTCTTTCTTGCATTTCATAGTCAAGGGTTGTAGTAATACGCACTCCTCCTTGGTCCCATATATCTGTTCCGTATTTTTCTTCAATATAAGAATGTACATACATTACAAAATGAGGGGCCTTTATATCTCCATCCTCCTTACTTAAGAACTTAATTTCTTTTTCAACCGCTTCTTTATATTCTTCTTTTGTTATGTATCCTTGATCATACATTTCACCTAAAACAAAGTTTTTTCTTTTTTCCAACAATTCTCTGTTTTCTCCATATGGTGATAATCTGGTGGGGGATACGGGTAAAGCTGCCAAGTAAGCAGCTTCAGCGATGTTCACATCGGAGGCACTTTTACTAAAAAAAGATCTACTCGCTTGTTCTACACCATATATATTTCCTCCATATGGTGTTTCATTAAGATAGAACTCAAATATTTTATCTTTATCCATTGACTGTTCAAGTCTTATAGAGAAGATCCATTCCTTCAGTTTTCTGGATATCGCCTTTTCTGGGGTTAATACGGAATTTTTAACAACCTGTTGAGTTAAAGTTGATCCTCCTTGAGTAAAATTACCTGTTTTTAGGTTTACCAACATAGCCCTTATAACCGCTCTGGGTTGGACTCCCATATGATCGTAAAAATCACTGTCTTCAACAGCCAAAGTGGCATGTTTTATATGTTCACTTATATCTTCAAAAGGCACCACAGTTCTTCTTGCGTGTCCAAAAACATCAAAAAGCAACGTTTCACCGTCTCTGGCGTATATTTTGGCGCTTTGATCAACTATCCTTTCCTCAAAAGAATCCAAGTGAGGCATTTTAAGCGTGGATATCCACAGTATCATTGCACCCAACAAAAATATAACAAAGGCGGTCAGGAATACAATGCCGTATTTAAAAACAGAACTTTTTATTATTCTTTTTATCAGTTTCATATACCTGGCCTTTTATCAGCTGTATTTAAAATCCTATAGGCTTTTTAAGCTATTTTGCAGGCCTATTTTATGACCTTTAGTTTATCACAAGACTTAATTTTATAGAACAGACCTTTATTGATCCATCAGATGGTTTTGATTTTATTTTATATAAAAAAACGGCTCTATATAGCCGTTTTTACTTTTTAAAGTTTGATTTAAAACTATTCATCAAAATCAGGTATTTCCGGCAGATAGTCATCCTCTAATTCTCCATAAGGATCATCTTTTTCTTCGTCTTCATTTTCAAAAATAGCTGCATTGGGATCATTTTCATCCTCTTGACCTGATTCCTCAATAGAGGAAAATATATCTTCAAAGTTGTTTTTCATGGGCTTTAATTTTACTAATTAATATATATTTTTTAGCAGAATTTTTTAAAAATGCAACATTTAAAATCAACACTTTATATATTTCTTGATAGGAAATACTACTTTAACATATAGCTTCCCAATACAGCTGTGCAGGTCAACCCCACCGCGATGGCGTCGTATTCATCGTCATGTTTTATCTCTTTTTTTACTTTTATTATATTGGGTAACATTGATATAACCTGTTTTTTGTTACTCCTTCCGTAACCTGTTATGGCCTGCTTTATTTCCAAGGGGGTGAATTCATGAACTTCTATTTTGTAAAAGGCCGCTCTGGAGATAACTACCCCTCTTGCTTCAGCTACTTTACTCATTGTTTTTTGATTGGTGTTAAAAAACAAAGATTCTATAGCCATTATTTCGGGCTTGTGTTCTTTTATGCATCTATCTACAGCATTGCTTATACCCAAAAGTCTTTCTGAGTGTTTTTTTTGGGGAGGTGTCTCAATACAGCTTGAAAAGATCAAAGATTCTTCTCCTTTTTCTCCTCTCTCTATAATAGCCATTCCCAGTCTTTCGTAGCCCGGGTCTATTCCTATAAATTTTGTTTTATGAAGCATTGTTATATGTTGCCTGAACGTCCTCGTTGTCTTCCAGGTCGTTTATAACCGTGGAAAGTTTTTCTTTACCTTTTTCAGATATTTCAATAGAAGTTATTACCTCGTAGCTATTTTCTTTCTTTTCAAATGCCCAGGCGGCTGAACCCGGTTGAGCCATTTCCATTCCATGTTTAGAAAGGGTACTTTTTATTTCCGATGATGTTCTGTTTCTATTATCTGTTATTCCTTCTATTATAATAGCTACACCTTCCGGTCCGTAAGTTTCGTATACAACTGTTTCCATACTGTCGGCCCCAGTCTGTTGCGCCTTGTTTACAGCCCTTTCTATAGCATCATTGGGCATATTTACTGATTTAGCTTGCTCTATTGCTTTTTTAACTCCGGCGCTCTCTCTATCTCCTCCTGCTTTTTTAACTTCGGTAGTTATAAGTTTGGACAGTTTAGAGAACTGTTTACTTTTTTGGGCGTCACTAGCCGCTTTTTTGTGTTTAACTTTAGACCATTTGTTGTGTCCTGACATATTTTTGTTATTTAAAATAAACTGTTATCTTCTTTTTTACTTCCAAGGTGTTCATAGGCCTTAGGGGTGACAACTCTTCCTCTAGGCGTTCTCTCAAGTAGGCCTAACTGTATAAGATAAGGCTCATTGTATTCTTCAAGAGTTCCTTGATCTTCTGATAAAGAGGCTGCAATAGTGTTCAAGCCAACCGGTCCGCCGTTAAAGTTATCAATAACAGTTTCAAGCATCAACCTGTCTGCTTTGGTTAGGCCCAGTGCGTCAACACCCAAAAGAGAAAAAACTTTTTCAGTGGTTTCTTTATCTATGATATTTTTTTTGTTTATCTGTGCCAGGTCTCTGCATCTTTTTAAGAGGTAATTAGCGGATCTAGGTGTAAAACGGCTTCTTATTGCTATTTCTTTTATACTTTCTTTTTCTATTTCTATATCTAAAACCTCAGAAGACCTCTTCAGTATTTCTCCTATTTCTTCCTCCGTATAGAATTCCAGTTTAAAAACTCCACCGGAGAAACGGCTTCTAAGAGGGGATGAGATCAAAGATATTCTTGTGGTGGCCGCTATAAGAGTAAAAGGAGGAAGTTCTAACTGTATAGTCCGAGCGGAGGGTCCTTTGCCTATTATGATATCTAAAAAGCCGGACTCCATTGCCGGGTAGAGTACCTCTTCCACACTTTTATTCAGCCTGTGTACTTCGTCTATAAAAAGTATATCTCTCGGAGAAAGGTTGGTTATAACGGAAGCAAGGTCTCCTACTTTTTCAATAGCCGGGCCGGAGGTTATCTTTATTTGGTTACCTGTTTCTTTTGCTATTAAATGCGTCAAGGTTGTTTTTCCAAGACCGGGAGGACCGTAAAAAAGAAGATGTTCAGGGGATTGATCTCTTTCGGTGGCAGCTTTTATGAGAATAGAGAGGTTCTCTTTTATAGCTTTTTGCCCTATATAGTCATCCCACTTCTCTGGTCTTAGCGTTGAATCCAATGAGTGACCTTTTTCTGTGACGGTGTTATTTTTTCTTGACATGGTTATTTTAATGTGATATCTTTTGAGAATTGACAAATAAGATAATATGTTTTGTCAATTCTAACGCTCATTTAAAAAGAGAATATCATATTTCCGAAATTTACATCTCCAAGCAATTCTTTTAATGGCATGGTTTTATCCGAGGACATCCTGGAGTAAATCTGGGGTTATCCTTAGGGTTTTACCTAAAGCTAAATCTCTTGCTTGGAGATGTAAGGTTCGGAAAAAGAAGAACACTCCTTTTTATTATTACTTAAACAGATAATATCTGCAAACTTAAGATCATTGAAGGGCCACTATTCCTGATATCTCTTTAAAGGAGGTTACTCCCTCAAGTACTTTAAGAGCACAGTCCTGTCTCATATCTGGTATACCTTGTCCTCTGGCCGCTTTTTTAATATCTCTCTCGCTGGGGTTATTTATAACAACTTTTTCAATATTCTCATCCATTCTAATGGCTTCAAAAACCCCGGTTCTACCTTTATACCCCATTCCATGACATTTTTCACATCCTACCGGGTCAAAAACCTTGGCGTCTTCCAGTATTTCCAGGATCAACCTGTCTCCTAGGGGTTCAAGTATTGAATGAAATATCTCTTTTTCATTTCTTTCTATTTTTCTTTCCCTTTTACATTCAGGGCATAGTTTTCTTACCAGTCTTTGGGCCATGGAAAGATTAACGGCCGAACTTAATGTTTTATCATTAATACCTAGATCTATAAGTCGGGGAAATGTTCCTGCTGCGTTATTGGTGTGTAGGGTAGAGAAGACCAGGTGCCCTGTCAGCGCGGCGTTTACCGCAATTTCTGCCGTTTCTTCATCTCTTATCTCTCCCACCATTATAACATCCGGGTCCTGCCTTAGTGCGGAACGAAGTCCTTCTGAAAAGGTGTACCCTTTATCACTTTCGGTTTGAGTTTGAACAATACCTTCAAGGTGGTACTCTACGGGATTTTCAATGGTTAGTATCTTTTTCTCCGGATCATATATCTTCTTTAAAGAAGCATATAAAGTTGTGGTCTTTCCTGAGCCTGTAGGACCGGTGGTGAGTATCATTCCGTTAGGCTTACGGATCTCTTCTAAGAAGACATCAAACATCCTGTTTCTCATTCCCATTCCTTCAAGGGGGACGTTAATGTTGTCCGGGTCAAGTATTCTCAGTACAATAGATTCTCCGTAAGAGCCCGGAATAATAGAGGTTCTCATTTCTATGCTTTTTTCGCTTATTTTAATACTGAATCTTCCGTCTTGAGCTTCGTTTCCGACATTTAGTTTTAATCCGGACAAAAGCTTTATTCGGGAAAGTATCTTTGAGTAAATTTTAGGGGGTACGAATGATATGTCTATCAAAGATCCATCTATGCGATATCTTAGTCTAAGGTCTTTTTCTTTGGGTTCAAAGTGAATATCAGAAGCCCCTAAAGCAAGAGCGCCGGCTAATACCAATTCTAGTATGGAAGATGTATCGGCGAAATTTTTTCTGTTCACCATTTCTTTCACCCGTTCGTTAACATCTTCGGTTTTTTTTAACTTCTTTCTGTACTCTGATATGGAATCTTCCGAAATATCAAAAGACCCCGCTCCTTTTTCTTTTATGTACTCTATATCTTCATAAACTTTCCAGGCATATTCAAGGCTTTTCTCTGAGACTACGAATATTTCGGTTCTAAAGCCTCTATCTTTAAGATCTTTTATTACCTCCTGTGTTTTCTGATACTCTGGAGAGAGAACGGCTATCTTTATATTTTTATTTACTTTATCAAATACAATAAGGTGACCTTCTCTCGCTTCTTCTTCCGGAACCAGGGATACCGCTTTATTTTTTATGAAAACTGTTGATAGGTCAGTGTAACTGATCCCGTTTTTGTCTGCCAACCTTTTGGCTAGGTGTTCTTGCTGACGGGTTCTAAAGCTGTCTAATTTATCTTCTCTTGCTTCTTTGTCAAAGTTTTTCATAGAATAATTTTAACAGTTTTTCTTTTTTTATATAAGACCTGAATTAAATTTATTGATAATATCCTATAACGTGTGCTTTTGTTACAATAAGGCAATGGAAATAGTTACCGAAAGTGAAGAAGAGACCAAGGAGGCCGCAAAAAGGGTTCTTGATAATATAACAGAGAGAAAAACCAGGGATAAAGCCACTGTCGTTGCTCTTTATGGAGACCTTGGAAGCGGGAAAACGGTTTTTGTAAAAGGGGTATCCGAAGCTTTAGGGGTTGTAGAAAGAGTTGTTAGTCCTACTTTTGTTATTGAAAGGCGTTACTCTGTTGAACATACTGACTTTTCAGTGCTTATCCATATTGATGCCTATAGACTTGAAGGGGGAGGCGAACTTGATGCCCTTAAATGGCAACAAGAACTGGAAAAGAGGGATCGGATAGTCTGTTTGGAGTGGCCTGAGAATGTAAAAGAAAAACTCCCGCGTGATACTTTTAGTGTATACTTCACTACTCTTTCTAAGGAGAGACGTTTAATAACATACAAAGATGACTAAAAAAGAAATTAATAAAAGTAAAACTCTTGTGCTTCTTGATGCGCACGCGATAATTCATCGAGCTTATCATGCTCTTCCTGGATTCTCTTCTTCTAAAGGAGAACCTACAGGAGCACTATATGGTCTAGTTAATATGATATTAAAAACAGTTAATGACATTGATCCCGATTTCATGGTTGCTTGTTTTGATGTGCCTGAACCGACTTATCGCCATGAAGCATATGAAGAGTATAAAGCGGGAAGAGCTAAGGCGGATGAGTCACTTATAATTCAACTAAAGAGAGCTAAAGATGTATTTAAGGCTTTCGGTATTGATATTTATGAAGCTCCTGGTTTTGAGGCTGATGATGTTATAGGGACGATCGCCAAAGAGACTGAGAATAACCAAGAGCTATCGGTGGTGATAGCTTCCGGGGACATGGATACATTGCAGTTAGTAGAAGGTGAAAGAGTAAAAGTTCTAACTTTAAGAAAAGGGATAAATGAAACTGCTTTATATAACGAAAAAGCCGTATATGAAAGATTTGGCTTTTCTCCTAAGTTCTTACCTGATTTCAAGGGATTAAGAGGGGACCCATCTGATAATATACCGGGTGTTCGAGGCATAGGCGAAAAAACGGCTCAAAAGTTAATAAAGGCTTTTAGCTCTCTTGATAACATCCTTGAAAAAGTTGAGTCCGAGCCTGATCTAATGAAAAAAGAAGATATAAAAGATAGAACCATTGAACTTCTCAGGAATAACAGGGAAGAAGCAAGATTCTCTAAAATGCTTGCCACTATAAGAACCGATGCCCCTATTGGGTTTTCTCTGCCACAGAAAAGTTGGAAAGAAAAACTGGATATCGATAGTGTTATTTCCATATTCTCTGAGCTGGAATTTAGGAGTCTCATAGAGCGCTTCAGAAAAACTGTTGGAGCAGAGAAGGAGAGAGGGGCTAAAAAGAAAGAGATAAGTAAAGAGAAAAAAAGAGAACTGTCTGTTGCGACGTGGCTACTTAATTCAGAGATCACACAACCTAAAGAAGAAGATGTTATTAATTTCTTTAACTGCCATGATCTCTTTGAAGCTTATGAAATGGCCATGAGATCAATAAAAGAGAAGGGTTTAATGGATGTTTTTGAAAAAGTAGAAAAACCTTTTATTCCGATTATAGATAAAATGCGCGAGCGTGGCATAACCATCGACACCGGAATTTTAAAAAAAATAAAAAAAGAATACCAAAAAGAGCTTAAAAGAAAAGAAGGAAAGATATGGGAATATGCCGGTAAAGAGTTCAATATAAACTCTCCAGCTCAGTTGGGGGAGGTTCTTTTTGAGGATTTGGATCTTTCCATTAAAAATCATAAAAAGACCTCTACTGGCGCCAAATCAACAAGAGAGTCTGAACTTGTTAAGTTAAAAGACGAGCACCCGATCGTTGAAGAAATACTTGATTACAGGGAAATAGCAAAGATGCTTTCTACCTATGTTGAACCTGTTCTTTCTATGGTGGATAAAGACGGGAAGTTGCATGCTGAGTTCGTACAGACCGGTACAACAACCGGTAGAATATCCTCAAATAACCCTAATTTACAAAACATTCCCATAAGCTCTGAAAAAGGCAGAAGGATCCGTGAGGCTTTTGTCGCAACTGAGGGTTACACCTTGGCGGCTTTTGATTACTCTCAAATAGAACTTCGTGTCGCCGCTCTTCTTTCAGGAGATGAAAAATTACTTTCGGTTTTTAATGCAGGCGGTGATATTCACTCTGCGGTAGCCGCTGAAGTTTTTGGTGTTTCCGAAAAAGAAGTGGATAGAGAGATGAGACGCAAAGCTAAAGTTATAAATTTCGGTATTCTTTATGGAATGGGGGTGAATGCTCTAAAGCAAAATTTAGGGACATCTCAAGCAGAAGCACGCCAGTTCTTGGATAGGTATTTTGAGAGGTTTTCTACTCTCTCTTCTTATATTGAAAATATAAAAGAGAGAGCTCATGAAAATGGTTATACGACTACTCTTTATGGACGGCGCCGATATGTGGCCGGATTGAATTCTTCCGTGCCCTACATTAGAGCCGCGGCTGAGAGAGCGGCTGTAAATGCCCCCATACAGGGAACCGCTGCCGATATCATCAAAAGAGCAGCTGTTTTGATAAATGATAATCTAGAAAAAGAGAGAAAAAGCGAAAAAGCCTTTCCTATTATTCAGGTTCATGATGAGCTTATATTTGAGGTTAGCGATCCTTTTTTGGAAGAGTTTGTGCCTTCTGTGAAAAGAACAATGGAATCTTTCCTAAAAGAAGAAGAATATTCAAGCCTTCCTTTTAAGGTTGATGTTAAGATAGGAAAAAACTGGGGTAAAATGGAGAAAAAGATCTAATATGATAATCTATTTATACGGTAACGCTTTTGAAAAGCGAAGGAGAAAACTAAAAAAACTGTTAAGTGATCTTAAAAAGAAGCGCCCCGAGTCAGAGGTTTTTTCTGTTAATGAAGAAACTTTTGGTGCGGATCACATGGACGGCTTACTTTACAGTAGGGGTCTTTTTGAAGAAAAACATATTATTGTTTTAACGGGGGTTTTTAGAGACGAGGATGCTAAGAAATATATTTTAAAAAAATTACCGGACATGGAAAGTTCTGGCCATGTTTTCTTTTTGGTAGAGGACTTTTTAACACATTCTCAGCATAAAAAGATACTGGATAACTCATACTTTTCTGAAGGATTCCAACAAGAAGTATTAAAAGAAGATACTTTTAATATCTTTGTTTTAACTGATGCTATAGGTGAAAGAAAAAGCCCCATTGCCTGGAAGATCTATAACACGGCAATATTTAAAGGTAAAAGTCCGGAAGAGATACATGGTATTATCTTCTGGATTATAAAAAGCATGCAAGCCGCTAAAGCATCAAAAACAGCCAAGGAGGCAGGAATGAAACCTTATCCTTTTAGTAAAGCTCAAAAATTTTCCGGTAACTATTCTTCCAAAGAGCTTATGAAAATTTCAGAGAGCTTGATAGAGGCATTAGAGAAAGAGAGAAAAGGTAAAACACCTTTACGTTTTTCCCTTGAGAGTGTGTTGCTTTCTCTTTAAGTATCAGTGGCAATTTTTTTGTCCGCCCACCAGGGTTCGAACCTGGGACCACCGGCTTAAAAGGCCGTTGCTCTACCAGCTGAGCTATGGGCGGTTTGTGTTGATAAAAGCAAAAAACAGAAGTATTCTGTTCAAGAACAATATCAAAACTATCATGATAAGTCAAAAACAAAAAGAGGCCAAGGAACTATACTTGATATTGCATAATATAAGAAGCGTGCATAATGTGGGGTCTATTTTTCGCACTTCAGACGCAGTTGGTGTTAGTAAGTTATTCTTAACCGGTTATACTCCAAGGCCTGTGGATAGATTTAATAAACAGCGAAAAGATCTCTCCAAAGTGGCCCTTGGAGCAGAGGGGGTTATCCCTTGGGAGGGTTATGCAAGCTACTCCGCTGTAATTGATAAATTAAAAAAAGAAGGATTTGATATAGTGGCGCTAGAGCAGTCTAATAAATCAATAGATTATAGAAATTACATTTCTCATAATAAAACCGCTTTATTAGTCGGTAATGAGGTAAAAGGACTCTCTTCACGTGCTTTATCTAGGGTTGATAACATCATTGAGATACCAATGAAAGGGGAGAAAGAGTCTCTTAATGTTTCAGTTGCCTGTGGAGTCGCCCTTTTTCGTATAACCGAAATATGATCATTTTTTATCTGGCAAATTTATGCGCGGAGATTGCTCTGGGCTATAAAGTATCTGGTGTTGATCGCAGTAATAGGAACCGCGCCCTCCTATTACGGTACGCTTTATTTCTCCTTTGCATCTCTGGTATGAGCACTCCTCTCCTTTCCTTCGGTAGACTTTGTGGTTGTAATGGTAGGAACCCTTTTCTCCGTTCGGCAGACGGTAATCAGAAACGGAATCTCCTTTAAGGTTTATACCTTCTCTTAATATTATTTTCATAGAATCATAAATGCCATATAAAGACTGTCTGTTCAGTGAACTAACAGTGCTCTCGGGGTGGACTCCCGCTCGCCAGAGTAATTCATCGGAATAGATATTTCCTATTCCGGATACTATTTTCTGATCCAGAAGCACCTGTTTTACATTCTTTTGAGAGGCGTGAGGAAGGCGGTTTAGAAATGAGCTGAAAGTAAATGATCTATCCAGTGCATCCGGTCCCAGGTCGGTTATCGCCTTCGGAGGGGAGCTGTTTTGAAAGGCGAAAACAGTTGCAAATTTTCTTGCGTCGGAGAGAGTTAGATGTTTACCGTTTGATAGAGTGAATACTAAATGAATGAATCTATTAAAGGGATCTTCGCTTAGAGGACCTGCCTCTTCGGCGGCCCAACTTCCGAATGTTCTCTTTTCTTCTTTGTTGGTCGTTTTGTTATATTTACCATAAAGGAAATGACCCGTCATTTTCATATGAGTTAAGATGGTCAGGTCATCGGAGAGGTGAATAAGAACGTTTTTACCTTTTCTTGTTACGTTAAGGATCTCTTTATTTATTACTGCTCTTTTAAACTCTTTAAAGTATTCTCTGTCTTTTATGTTTTTCTTACCACTATAGTATTCGGAATCATAATCACTCCACACGTCTTTTATTTTCAAGCCGGTGGTGCTTTTTTTTAATAACTCTACGGTAGTATGTACTTCCGGTAATTCTGGCATTTTATTTTTAGCGTCTTAAATTGAAGTGCGGACACTTTAATTAAGACCTTAATTTTGAATTTCTAAGTTCCTCAACAGCAACTTTTACGTCGCTCCATGGTTTTTTCTCTCCTTTTGGCCCCATTATATAAGGATCAGTTCCCTTACCGGTTATTAATACAGAAACACTAACCTTTTTTTCTCTTGAAAGATCCGAGGCTTTTTTGAAAGAAGTTCTTATTGCGTCTCTTCTATTTATAATGGTCTCCGGTTTTTTCTCTTTTATACCAGTCTTTATTTCTTCTATTATCTTTTCCGGGTCTTCGTCATAAGGGTCTTCATTGGTTAAGATGATATGTTCACAGTATCTATCAGCAATTTTACCCATTTCCGGTCTTTTCCATGTGTCTCTTCCGCCACCTGCGGAACCTAAAACGCAAACAGTTTTTTCTTTTTCAAATGTTTGATAGAGCTTTTCAAGTGAATCGGGTGTATGAGCATAGTCCACATAAACACTAAATGGCTGATCATTGGATATCTTAACTTCCTCTACACGCCCCTCTACTTTTTCAGTTAAAGCTATGGCGCGTTTTGCTGCGGAGGCGGGTATTCCTAGACTTTCTGCCAAAGTTAAAACGGCGCAGATATTAGAGGCATTGAATTTACCTCTAAGAGATGAAATGATGTGGTCTTTATTATAAAGAAAGGATATTCCTCCTTGATCCTCATTGAACCTTTCTATGTCATTTAAGGAGAAGGTTAGTTTTCTGTCGGCATTTACGGAAAGAAATTCCTTTGCCTCTTTGTCATCAGAATTAGCTATAACGGTCTTTACGGGCTTATTTGATCTCTCCAGGGCATAAGCTAAGGATAGTTTAGCTTTTTTGTACTTTTCATATGAGCCGTGTGATTCTATATGTTCCGGGGAAAGATTTAAGAATATGAGTGTATCCATATTCACAAAGGCGTGTCTGTACTGTTTTGCGCCTTCCGATGTCATTTCTAAAACAGCATGAGTACAGCCCTTTTTTACCGCTTCGGCAAGGAAGCTCTGTATAAAAAACCTGCCCGGCATTGTCATTTTATGTTTGTTTTCCTTTATTTCGTTTCCTATAGAGAAACGGATAGTGCTTGTAGAAGCGGTTTGATAGCCGACTGTTTTTAAAACAGCTGAGGCTAATTCCACGGTGGTTGATTTGCCTTTTGTGCCGGTAATTCCTATGACGAATATTTTTTTTGAAGGGAAACCATACCTAACAGCTCCCAAAAAGGAGATGAGAAAATGATAATAAGGACGGAAAATATCCAGTAAACTTTTAGGGATTATCTTTTTAATTATAAACAGTGATCTCATGATCCTAAATATTTTAATGCTTCTTTTATTCGTTTTTCAGTTCCCTCAGTTTCTTCCGGTATTTTTGCAACAGCTTCTCTGGCTTCTTTAGAGGAGTATCCCAGACTGGTTAGGGCTTCATATACTTCTAGATCAAACTTTTCCGGGTGGCCATCTTCTTCTTGTTCTGTGCCTAGTTTTCCGCGAAGCTCCAGAATTATCTTTTCGGCGTTCTTCTTTCCTATACCTGCGACTTTGGTGAGGGTGGCTGTTTCTCCTGTTCTAACGGCACGTTTTAAGAGCTCAAGTGAAGCAATGTCAAGAATGGACATAGCCGACTTTGGACCGATACCAGAGATAGTTATAAGATGCTCAAAAAAGACAAGTTTTTCGGTTGTTTCAAAGCCATAAAGATCAAGAGCATTTTCTCTTACGGATAAATGCGTCCAAACCGAAAGGTCGTCTCCTTCTTTTAGGCTGTCACAGAGCTCTTGCTCAAGATGGATCTTGTAGCCAACTCCTCCCGTATCCAAGATAACTCGGGAGTTATCTTTATGCGATATTTTTCCTTTTAATTGACCGATCATAAATAAATACTTAACACTATATTAACGTAAATAGTCTTTGCTAGGAAGAAAAGTATCATGGTATTGATTTTTTTATTTTTCTACGTTATTATAGCTTGCGTTATGCCGAATACAGAAGGAGCAAAAAAAGCCCTAAGAGTCTCTAAAAAGAAGGCTGTTTTTAACTTGCGCCGGAAGATGGCCATGAAAAAAGCTGTAAAGCAATTCAGGGAAATGATAAGAGATGGTAAGACTGATGAAGCCGAGAAAGAAATACCAACAGTTTATAAAGCAATTGATAAGGCTCAAAAGAGGGGAGTTATAAAGAAGAATACAGCTGACAGAAAAAAGTCCAGACTACTTTCTTTTCTCAATAAAGAAAAAGTAAAATAGACTACTTATAATATGAATTGTACGGCTTCAGCTGAAACCGACATCAAACGTATCAACGCCCTTGTTTCCGGAAAGGTTCAGGGTGTTTTTTTTAGAGCTTATACTCAAAAGAAAGCTCAAGAGAAAGGTATTTCAGGTTGGGTTCGCAATTTAAAAGACGGAAGAGTTGAGGTTGTCGCAGAGGGGGCAGAAAGATCAATAGAAAGATTTATAGAGTTTTTATGGGAGGGCTCTCCTTCTTCTCGAGTTGATGATGTAAGTGTAAAGTGGCAGGAACCTGAAGGGAAGAGTGGCTTTTACATAGAGTAACCTAAGTATTTATTTTAATTTACATTAAGGTTCAAAAAACTCTTTCGATATCTGACGCAAGCCAAGCAGTTGGCTTGCTACGCTCACAATACCTCGCTTTACTCGGTGCTCCCGTCAGGAATCGAACCTGAATCACCGGTTCCGCAAACCGACGTTTTATCCGTTAAACTACGGGAGCTTATAGTGTTTTGATAGGTCCGTGATTTGCCAGTATACATATTTTAAATGGTGCGAGCAACACGTATTTGATCTAAAAACCAATGTATTCCATTATCTTTTGCAATAACGGTTGATATAGTTCTTCCTCTTTTAACTTTTCTTTAAGAGGATCTCTTACTTCTTCTTCTTTTATATTCATGATCTCTACGCTTATAAGAGGGGAAAGCTTCCTTTTTGACTTTAAAAGAAGCCTTGGTGGGTCATCTATTTTATTTATGTAAAAACTTTCCAGACTGTCATACTGATAAAAATAGGATCCGATAACTACTCCTTTCTCTTTTATAGCGGCCTCTATTTTTCTAGGGGGTACACTGGAGACCAAAAGAAGAGCGAACATTGCTATTATTATAAGGATAGAAAATATAACGTCGCCTAACATCATGGCGGCAATTGCCAAAGCGGCCCCTATTATCATTACAGAAGAGTACCAAGCCCCGGGTTTTTTTCTGAAAGGGTGTTCTCTTGTTTCCCATTTTATAATGGTTTCGCCTCTGTCTTTTTTGCTCATATTATAACTTTATTTTACCATCAAATAATATAACCTAAAAACCAACTAGCCTTAATTAGGCGTTTTAACTAAATAAAGTCTTAAGGGATATGAGTGCATTGATCGGTCTTGAGTTTTCAAAAATAATAAAAACTTTAACCCTAGCAGAGTATTTTTGAGTCTGCGTGATGCATCCTCTACAAAAACTACTTGTTTGTTTACTCATTGTGAGCAGTTAAGGTTAAGTGTTAACTCAATTAGGGGCTGTAAGAGTGTTTGGAGGTAATCCAGGATCTTGCTTGAGGTGCTTTGGTTTCTACGGCTTTCGGATAACTCTCGACTTAAACCACTGTTCTTGAAAAGCTGTTGCTTTTAGTATCTCCTCATCAGATAGTTCAACGTTTTCAGGAGCCACTACAAGCTTATCGTCATCGTCATTTTCTCGGTGAATAATGGCTATGCAAAACCCTTCGGCCTTTTGAAGAGGTTCATCAATGCCAAGGTAGTAGGTATCGAGGTCTTCTCCATCCGGGGCTTTTATACCGGGAATATAACCATAATTGGCTTCGTATACAAAACCATGTTTCGGATGTTTGGTACCCAACGGACGATCAAAAACCACCCGGACTTTCTCTCCCAGGTATCTTTTGGCTATTTCTAAGGATCTTGATTTTTCCATAATGCATCTGGGTTGATTCAGTATTAAATTTTTACTGCGGAGGGGACAGGACTCGAAGCTTACAGCTTCAGTGCAGGTTTTCATTATTTTGCCTCGTTCCTCGCAAAATAATAGAAGAACCTTTTCGAGTCC
>JBNJGN010000013.1:0-19959 GCA_051747785.1 Patescibacteria group bacterium
TGAACGAAGATGTTGCCGGTTCCGCAACTGTTTTGGCCATAAGAGGGCAAATAGAGAACACGCTTAGGCAATTTGATCCGGTTGACAACGTTGTTATAAAGATTGAAGGCGAAGAAGAAGGAGTGCTTCAGCCATAAGTTAAAGTAAGGTATTTTAGAATTTAAAAAACCCCGATAAATCGGGGTTTTTTAAAACGCTTGAATGGTGTATAATTAGTTAGTTAACAGTAAAAAAACAATATTATGAAAGGATATTTTGTGAACATAGAAGATGAGACAAAAGATAATAGTGACTATCGACGCGTTCTTTATACGGCCAAAAATAGCCAGCTTGTGGTTATGAGCGTTGAGCCGGGAGAAGAGATAGGGGAAGAGATCCATGAACTTGATCAGTTTATTAGAGTAGAAAAAGGCAAAGCCAAAGTGGTCTTGAATAAAACGGAAGAGAGAGAGATAGAAGATGATTGGGCTGTGGTTATACCAGCAGGTGTCTGGCACAATGTCATAAATACCGGAGATAAGCCTTTGAAGATCTATACCATTTATGCTCCGCCTGAGCATAAAGACAAAGTGGTGCAAGAGACCAAAGCCGATGAGTACGAAGAACACTTTGACGGTGTTACCACGGAAGAGGCGAAAGAAGAGGAGTAGTTGATATCTATTATTTGTATAAAACCGCGCGGTTTACCGCGCGGTTTTTTGTTTACTTATATATTTTTCTGTTATATTCTAAAAAAAGTCTGTTAATTAAAAATGGAACAGGAGGGGGAATATTATGAATACTCTTTTTGGTTTAGGGCTGTCGGGTATATTAATTTCTGTTATTTTGGTATCTATTCTTTTAATATGTGCCAACCTAATTTTTTTAAATCCCAGCTCTGAAGAAGATGTTACTCGCTCTTGGGAAGAGAGTTGTTTGAAAAAAGGAAGAAGGGAACTCCAAAAGGATTTCACTGTTGGTTTAGGTTTGGTTGATTCGGAGAAAAAAATAATGTGTTTGGGGTGCGGATTTAGTGGCGTTGAATATTATGAAAAAGTTTGCGTGGACTGTCCTAAATGTAGAATGAAAATGCTTTTAAGTAATGGTTATATCTATGCCGTTCATCCTTCGAGGGTGTCTCCTCCGGAGATCTCCTAGCCCGTGTGACGTTGCACTTTTTATTTTAAAAACCGCCTGTTATCAGGCGGTTTTCTAAATTTTGGAGCAGTTGGTGCACATGTTATAATAATCATATAATTTCAGATCATTATTATGAAAATACCTTCAAAAAACCATCAATTTACCGGTAAACCCACTTTGCTTCTGGTTACCGCTGCTCAGGATGCGGTTCTCTATAAAGCCGAAGATGGAGAGATGTATAATATTATGGAAATAATAGCAGATAAAAAAGAAGATTCTGATAAGCCCGGTGTTTCAAGGACCAAAAGACCGAACGTGGTTGAGCACGGCATTGCTCTTGAAGAAAAACAGCAGAAGCTACGAGAAAAAGCTATCAAAGATTTTTTGGGAAAGTTGGAGGATAATTTAAAGAAAACCGAGGAACTGGAAAGAATAAAGTCAATTTATCTGTTTACTCCTGACTTTATGGAAGAAGGGATAATTAACGCTTTACCCAAAGAAGTAAAGAATAAGGTTGAAAAGACCTTTTTGGGAAATTACACGAAGGAGCACCCGCTAGAGTTGGTCAAAAAAATAGATTCTTTATTGGCTGAAAAAAGGGTGATACCTACAGATGAGGAGGCGGCTAAAATACTAAAGCGCGGAAAGAGGCAATAGTATTGACATATATATATACTTATTATACTATTTTTAAAGCTGAACTTTAAAAAAGGAGCTTTGAGATGGGGATAAATTGGTATTGGCCGGTAATAGTCGCCCAGATGGTGGCTATTTTGTCGCTTTCTTATTTTTTATGGGCTGTAGTTAAAAGATCCAAAAGGGATCCTTTAACTGGTCTGTATAACAGGCAGACCCTGAAAGAAACCTTTCAAAAAATTGAAGGGTCAAAAAAGAGTTTCTCTCTTATGATCCTTGATATTGATTACTTCAAGGATCTGAACGACTCTTGGGGGCATGTAGTCGGAGATGAAGTTCTAAAAGGCGTGTCCGGAAGGATAACAGGTAACATAAGACCCCAAGATTCTTCTTTCCGATACGGAGGGGAGGAATTTCTGGTAATTCTTCCCGATACGGGAGAGGATGAGGCGGTGAGAGTTGCCAGAAGGCTTCAGGAAAAACTCAGAAATCCTTACAGATTAAGGCAAAAAGTTTCTGAGAACCTCAATGTCACCGTAAGTATGGGGATATCAGTTTCCGCAAAAGGAGATTCGCCTGAGGATGTTCTGGATCGTGCTGATAAAGCACTTTACCGAGCCAAGGAAGCGGGGCGTGACAGAATAGTTTTTGATCAACAAAAGGAGGACAGAGATGAATAAAGTGGCATTTGTTTTATCAATCGTTCTTTTTGTAGCCCTGGTTATCGGGGCAAAAACGTACGTAAACTGGTATTCGTCCTTGCCGGTTGTGAAAGTTACACCCGATAACAGTGTAGTAGCTGTAAAAGATGGGGATCAATATTTCGGTCCGGAATATATTGAAAAAAGGGAGGTAAGAAGATACAAAAAAGAGTGGGTTTCATTTGACTGGAAACCTCCCAAATAGTGTTCTTTGTAAATCCCGAGTACTTAAGTACTCGGGATTTTTTTATTCTTCTTCTCTTTTTCTTCTTCTAACTCCGGCCATAACCCGAGCATCATTTTTTATTGTTTCCACTATCTGCTCAAGATCGTCGGTTATAATATAGAGTTCACGGTCTTCTTCACTTATGGTACCGCGATCGGCTAAGCTTTCTTTAATGAATGAATCTAAAGGTTCCCAGTACTCTTTACCGAAAAGAAAGATGGGTATTCGTGGAAGTTTATTCGTCTGAACCAGTGTGATTATCTCAAAAAACTCATCCATTGTCCCGAATCCTCCGGGGAAATAAACGAAGGCCTCGGCAGAAAAGGAAAGGCACACCTTTCGGCTGAAAAAGTAGTAAAAATCCAGAGATTCTTTTACGTAAGGATTTGTGTCTTGTTCACTCGGCAGGTCTATGCAAAAACCGATGGAGTCTCCGTCAGCTTCATATGCACCACGGTTGGCCGCTTCCATTATTCCCGGCCCTCCGCCTGTGATGATGGAAAAGCCGGTTTCTTCTACTATCTTTTTGGTCAACTCGCGTGCTTTTTGGTAGTAGTATTCGTCTTCTTTGAACTTTGAAGATCCGAATACTGTTACTGAAGAAGGGTATTTGGCCAGAAAATCAAATCCTCTTTTGAATTCTTTGTTTATAATACTTATTCTCTCTTGCGCCTCTTCTTGCATTATCTCCAAGGTAAAGGGCGGTACTTGCTTGTTTGAAAATTGATTATTTTCTTCGGACATATCTATCCAGCGTTATATCTGTTAATATTATTGAATAATAACATATATCTTATAGAGTAAATCATTGTTAATGCACAAAAATAACCATTTTTTTGAAATATTAAGCCAGCATTCCGGTTCAATGTCACGAACAGGAAAGATCTGTACTCTTCATGGAACAATAAAGACGCCGGCTTTTATTCCGGTGGGCACGAAGGCTACGGTAAAAAGTCTTACTCCTGAAATGGTTGAAGATACCGGTGCTCAAGCGGTGCTTGCCAATACTTATCATCTTTTTCTTGAGCCCGGGGAAGATATCGTGTCGGAGGCAGGCGGACTTCATTCCTTTATGAACTGGTCAAAGCCTGTTATTACGGATTCAGGAGGATTCCAGGTTTTTTCTTTGGGAGCCGGTCTTAACGGAGGTGTGTCCAAAATAAGAGGAAGTAAAGATCATTCAGGCAAGACCAGGGTCAAAGGAAATTCTTTTTCCTCGGCCAAGATAGATGAAAACGGTGTAACTTTTTCTTCTTTTAAGGATGGAAGCCTTCACACTTTCACTCCGGAGCGTAGTGTAGATATTCAACATGCTCTTGGCGCTGATATTTTCTTTGCTTTTGATGAATGCACTTCTCCCAATGCCGATTACGATTACCAGTTAAAGGCGGCTGAGAGAACCCATCGATGGGCTAAGAGGTGTGTTGAGAGACATAAAGAGAATAAAAGAGCGACAAAAGAACAGGCTCTTTTCGGTGTGGTGCAAGGAGGGAGATTTGAAGATCTGCGTCGCTGGAGTGGCGAAACTTTGTCCGGCATGTCCTTTGACGGATTTGGTATTGGTGGCTCTTTTGAAAAAGAAGACATAGAAACAGCGGTTCGGTGGGTGAACGAGGAGCTTCCGGAGGATAAGCCCAGGCATCTTTTGGGTATAGGAACGCCAAAAGATATATTCGGGGCTATAGAGAACGGAGTTGATACATTTGATTGCGTATCTCCTACACGTTTGGGTCGTAATGGTACCCTTTATACTAGAGACGGCGCTATCCATATAAGAAACGGCTCCTTTAGGCATGATATGGGTGCTATTGACCCGGAGTGTGGCTGTTATGTCTGTAAAAATTATTCCAGAGCCTATCTTTCTCATTTATTTAGGTCCGGCGAAATGTTGGGGGCGACACTGGGAACTTTTCATAATGTACATTTTTTGGTTTCTATGGTTGACGAGATCAGACAGTCTATAGATCAAGGAGAATTTTTTGATCTTAGAGATAATTTTATAGGACGATTTTACGGATAGCAGCTGAAATTTTGTTTGCTTGCTCTTCTTTGTGATATATTTTTAACATTCCTATGAGAGAGAAAGGTTTATTTGATATAAAAAGTGAATATAATCCGGCCGGGGATCAGCCGAAAGCTATTTCTCTTCTGTCGAAGGGGTTGGATAAGGGCTATCAACAGCAAACTCTTTTGGGTATAACCGGTTCAGGAAAAACTTTTTCTATGGCTAATGTTATAGAAAAGTATCAAAAGCCTACTTTGGTCATAGCTCATAACAAAACACTAGCTGCTCAGCTTTCACAAGAATACAAAGCCTTTTTTCCTGATAACGCCGTAACTTATTTTGTTTCCTATTATGATTACTATCAGCCTGAAGCTTATATTCCGGTAACCGATACTTATATAGAAAAAGAGGCGCAAATAAATGAGGAGATAAGCCGACTCAGGCATGAAACGACCCAAGCGCTTCTAACCAGAAATGATGTCATTGTTGTAGCATCAGTTTCCTGCATTTATGGCTTGGGAAGTCCGGTAGAGTATGAAAAGGTAAATTTTAAGATGGAAAGAGGAAGCGAGATCTCCAGAAGATCAATGCTCTCAAGATTGGTTGATATACATTTTCAGCGTACTAATGCTGATCTTTCTCCTGGTTATTTTCGCGCTATCGGTAACACTGTTGAGGTAATGCCGGTAAACGAGAGGGTGATATACAGGGTTTCCTTTCGGGGAGGTAAGATAGATTCTATTGTAGCTCTGGATGAGGTTTCTCGTGCAGTTGTAGATGAACCTCGTGTTGTTTTCATGTTTCCGGCGCACCACTTTGTTACTCCAAAGGAAGAACTTGAAAGGGCGGTTGGTGATATAGAGCAGGAGTTAGAGGAAAGAGTGGATGTACTTAAGAGAACGGGAAAGAACTTGGAGGCGGAAAGACTTTCCAGAAGAACGCGTTATGATCTGGCTATGATAAAAGAGGTTGGTTATTGTAACGGTATAGAGAACTACTCGAGACACTTTACTGGACGTTCTCCCGGTGATGCTCCTGATACTTTGCTTTCATATTTTCCGCATAAAGAGAATGGTGATCCCGATTTTCTTACTATTATAGACGAATCGCATGTTACCATACCTCAAATAAGAGGAATGTATGCGGGAGATCGCTCAAGAAAGGAATCTTTAATAGAGCACGGCTTTAGGCTACCTTCAGCCTTGGACAACAGGCCCTTGAAGTTTGATGAATTTGAAGAACGTATAGGAGAGAGAATGTACACCTCTGCCACTCCAGGTGATCACGAGAGGAATAACAGCGAACAGGTGGTTGAGCAGATAATACGCCCTACCGGCTTGTTAGACCCTGAACTTATAGTAAGACCTGTTATTGGTGAAAAGGAAGGTTTTTCTTCAGGTGATCAAGAAGTATATAAGGGTCAAGTGGACGATTTTCTGAAAGAGGCTGTTTCCGAGATAGAAAAAGGTGGAAGGGTATTGGCGACCACTCTTACAAAAAGAATGGCGGAAGATCTAAGTGATTATCTTAAGGAGCGTGGAGTGAAGGCGGAGTACCTCCATAGTGATATAAAAACAATAGAAAGAGTAGAAATATTATCTTCCTTGAGGCGCGGAGATTTTAACTGTCTAGTTGGAGTAAATCTTTTAAGGGAAGGCCTTGATCTTCCGGAGGTGTCTCTTATCGGGATACTGGATGCTGACAAAGAGGGTTTTTTAAGATCAGAGACCGCGCTTATTCAGATAATAGGCAGAGCTGCCAGGAACCTTTTTGGTCGGGTTATTCTATACGCTGACGTAGCGACGGGTGCTGTAAAGCGTGCTGTTGAGGAGACCGAGAGAAGACGTGCTTTACAGATGGAATATAATGAAAAACATGGAATAACTCCTAAAGGTATTGAGAAAAAGATATATGACACCACTACCTCTTTAGAGAAGGAGAGAAAAGAAACAGCTGAACGTCTCGCACAGATAGACGTCGCCGAAAGTGGAATGGATATCGAAAAACGTCTCAAGTCAAAGGAGAAGGAAATGGAAGAAGCAGTTAAGAATTTGGATTTTGAAACTGCTGCAATTCTGAGAGATGAGATATACATTATTAAAGATAAATTGAAAAGTGGTGGATAAGAAGTTTTGTTTTTTGGCTTTCGGTTTGTATACTGTAACTATAGTATTTTGATTAAAAAGATGGAAGAACAAAAAACAGATGATTCTCCGGAGAAGGATATTGCCGGCAAAAAGGTGATGTGGGTGGAAGATGACCCGGAGCTTAATAATATTATGCAAAGGTGGCTTTCCCGTTATGATGTAGATATTGTTCATGCTACTAACGGTACTGACGCACTGGAGATGATAGGAAAAGAGAAGCCAGATATATTGCTTCTGGATATAATGCTACCGGATATTGATGGATTTTCTATTTTGGAAAAGATAAAAAATGAATCTACCTTAAAAGATATTCCGGTCATACTCTTTTCCAATTTGAGCCAAGAAGAGGATGTTAATAGAGGTTATAAATTGGGCGCTTCCCGCTTTATCGTTAAATCAACAGTATTTTTGGAAAATTTGGCCGGAGAGATCAGAAATGTTTTAAGGGAAAATAATAAGATATAAAGAATTGAAGTTTCTGTTACTATGTCTTTGAATATCGGTATAGGTTTTTCAGACGGAAGTGATGCTCACGCCGTTGGTGTTAATGCTTGTCAGGACGCTTTTAGAAAGATAAAAGGAAGTCATCCTTTGTTTGGGATGGTCTTTGTTTCCAGTAACTATGATCATAAAAAAGCAATTGACGGTATCCAGTCGGTATTAAAAGGAGTTCCGATTCTGGGGTCTTCTTCGGCGGAAGGTATTGTGTGTGGATCGGCTAATACGAAAAGGTCAATAATTGTTATTCTGATAAGCGGGAAGGATGTCTTCTTTTCCTCTTCTCTTAAGGGTCTAGGTTCTGAAATAAAAAAAGAGGAGAAAAAGATCGGCGAGAAACTTACCCGCGAACTGGGAGGTAAACCTGATCTCTCTTTTATGTTCACGGATGTGCTCTCCGGTGTTGAGCAACACAAGCTGGTTAACAGTTTGTACCACTCCACCGGTGCCCCTGTTTTTGGAGGTGGATCTGCAGATGGATTGCAATTTAAAAGAACCTTTCAGTATTTTAAGAATAAGGTTGAGACCAACAGTGCAATATTTGGCTCTTTGAAGGGGGATTTCAGTTATGGAATAGGGATGGACCATGGAATGTTGCCTGCAGGTATACCCAGAAGTGTTACAAAATCAAAAGGAGTTAGTGTTTACCACATTAATGGAAAACCAGCCGTAACAATGTATGGAGAATATTTCGGTTATAAAGATCTGCAACGTTTTACCGCTGAACCATTAGCCAAGATGTCAGTTTCCTACCCCTTGGGTTTTAGGTGGGACATTATTGAAGATGAACATATTACCATCAGAGCACCTCTGTTTCTAAGAAGTGACGGTTCTTTGATCTGTACTGATCATATACCTGAGGGAAGTAATGTTCAGCTGATGATAGGGGACAAAGAAGAAGCGCAAAAGAGCGTAAGGAGAGCGGCTAAGAAGGCACAAGCTATGCTGGGAGAGGATGTGGAAGCTTCGGTGGCGATTTTGGTAAGTAGTGCGGGCCGAAAGTATCTATATGGAAATAGTATGGATGATGAGATAAAAGATATAAGAAGTGTAGTGGGGAATGTTCAGATTGTCGGTTTTTATAGTTATGGAAGTATATGCGCTTCCGAAGACAGTTTAAGCGAGCACTCTGTTTTTCAGGATAACTCTGTAGCTATCTGTTTGCTAAAATAATATGAAAAAACTGGACAAAAATTCTGCCCTTTTTCAGGTAACTACGTCTTTTTTGGTTCTGTATTTGGCTACCGTAGTGGTTATTTTTATACCTGATTTTGAGTACGATATTATAAGATTTGCTCTTCTGAGTTCTCTTTTTATCATATCCTTTCTTTTTCAGTTCTATATTCTTGAAACTCAGGTGATAAGTGAGAGAAGAAGGAAAGAGCAACTGAAAGCACTTCTTAGCGAGCAGGATAGGACAGCCAGAATGCTTATTAGGCGTGATCGGGCTCTTTCGCAACTCAACGAACATTTAAGGGAGATAGATGAACTGAAATCGGAATTCGTCTCGGTTGCCGCTCATCAGATGAGGACTCCGCTGTCCGGAATAAAATGGAGTCTTGATATGCTTGCCAGAGAGCAAGCGGGCTCTGTAAATGCCAAACAGAAAAGGATGCTCTTAAAAAGCTATGAGAGCAATGAGAGAATGATCCTTCTGGTTAATAACCTTTTAAACACGGATAGGATAGAGTCGGGTAGAACTGATCTGGAAATGAGAAAAGTAAATTTGAAAGATATAGTTAATAATCTTATCTATTATATAAAACCTCAAGCCAGATCAAAGGGGGTGGAGGTTAATATATCCAGCGACACGGATCTTCCTCATGTTGAAGCTGATCCGGAGAAGATCAGGGATGCTGTTCAGAATATTCTTGAAAATGCTGTTAAGTATACTGAAGAGGAGGGGGGTATTGATATTGATGTTCACTGTGAAAAAGGCAGGGTTCTTTTGAGTATAAGTGACGATGGTATAGGGATTCCCGAAGAGAGTAAAAAGGATGTTTTCACAAAGTTTCACCGTGGAGAGAATGCCGTTAAGATGAGGACCGAAGGAAGCGGTTTGGGTCTGTTTGTGAGTAAGGAGATCGTAGAGAAGCATGATGGTACTATTTGGTTTGAAAGCGAAGAAGGGAAGGGTACGACATTTTATATTTCCATACCCGTAGCCGATAGTTTAAAGGGTTTTAAAAAATAGCTTAATATAGTAATATATTCATATGTCTAAAAAGGTACTGGTAATTGAAGACGACTCCTTTTTCGCTGATGTTTTAAAAAATAAACTAGAATCAAAAGGATTCGAGGTTGAGTGTTCCATGGATGGTTTGGAGGGTTTTAATAAAATAAAGGATTATAAACCTGATATTGTTCTTCTTGATATACTTTTACCCAGTATGAATGGCTATGAAATATTGGAGAATAAAAAAGAAGATGAGTCCGTAAAAGATATCCCTGTTATTGTTATATCTAATTCCGGACAGCCGGTTGAAATAGAACGAGTTCTTGAGCTCGGGGCCGATGATTATCTCATAAAAGCTCAGTTCGGTCCCAATGAGGTTATGGATAAAGTTTTCTCTTCATTAGGGGAGTCAGCGGAGGAAGAAGGTGGCGAACTTCCTTCCATTAAAGGTAAGAAGGTCGTTATCGTGGAGGATGATGAATTCCTAAGTGAGCTTTTGATAGAGAAGTTTAATATGGAAAAGGCCGAGATAACTCATGTAACAAATGGTGATGAGCTGTGGTCGTCTTTGGAAAATGTTGATCCTGATATAATTCTTTTGGACATTGTTCTGCCAAGAATGGATGGGTATGAGATACTGGATTCCATTAAGAATAACGAGAAAACCAAGAATGTTCCGGTTATAATGCTTTCAAATTTAGGTCAGAACAGTGACATCAAAAAAGGAAAAGAAAAAGGAGCTGAGAAATTTTTGGTCAAAGCTCTATTTTCTCTTGATCAGATAGTCAGCGAAGTTAAGAAAACACTTAAAGCAGTGAATTAAAAGTTAAGTATTTAGTTATGACTAATAATTTGGAAGGGAAAACAATTTTGTGGGTTGAAGATGATAATTTCTTGGGCAGTATAATAAGTAGAAGGTTAAAAAAGGATGAAGCAGAAGTTATTCATGCTAATACCGGTGCCAAAGCGCTTGAAGTGCTCGATGAGAACACCCCGCACCTTGTGCTGCTGGACGTTCTTCTTCCTGATAAGGATGGCTTTGAGGTTTTGGAGTTCATAAAGTCTGAAGATAGGCTAAAAGATATTCCGGTTATCATGTTCTCTAATTTAAGCCAGGAGGAAAATATAGAGAAAAGTAAAGAAATGGGTGCCTTGGATTTTTATGTAAAGTCCAATGTATCTCCTGATCAGATAGCTGAAAAGGCCAAGGAGGTTCTCTCCTGATCCAGATAACATATTTCCTAATTTTTTATGAGGCAAGAAGACTGTGCTAAGAGTTTTTTCTGTGGTATAATTTGCGACTCTATGATCGAAAATGAAAAAAGTAAAAATACTTCTAAAGAAGAAAGAAAAGAAGCAATAGAAGTAGTTAAAGCTCGTACTCATAATTTGCGGGATCTTTCTGTTTCTATACCTAGAAATGTTATGACCGTTTTTACAGGACTGTCAGGTTCAGGTAAGTCTTCTTTGGCTTTTGATACCATTTTCGCCGAAGGCCAGAGAAGATACATAGAGTCTCTTTCCGCTTATGCCAGACAGTTTTTAAAGCAGATGCAAAAACCGGATGTTGACGAGATAAGGGGGCTATCTCCTGCAATATCAATAGACCAAAAATCACGTTCTAATAATCCCCGTTCAACCGTGGCGACTGTTACGGAGATATATGACTACTTTCGCATTCTATTTGCCAGGATAGGAAGACCTCACTGCCTAGAGTGCGGAAGAGAAATACAGAAATTATCTAATGAAGAGATAAAGGAGACTGTGCTAAAAAAAGTAAATAACTATCTTTCATCCGGTGCATCTTCTGATATCTCTTCCGTTAACGTCTATGCTCCTGTGGTCAGAGGAAGAAAGGGTGAGTACTATCAGATGTTGTATGATCTTTTAAAAAAAGGATATGAAGAAGTTAGAGTTAATGGTGAGAATAAAAGCTTGAGAGAGAAAATGATTATTTCCAGGAATAAGCGTCATGACATAGATGTTTTAGTTGACGAAATTGAGATCGCGGAATTCTCGGCGGATAAAGGTGCTACGGAAGAGAGATTTGGTGAAGATCTGGAAGTGGCCTTAAACGAAGCTGAGGGTTTGGTTCGGGTGATCCTTTCTGATAAGGAGGGCGGTAAAAAAGAAGAGTTCCTTCTCTCTTCCGAGTACTCTTGCCCGTATGATGGTTATTCTTATCCCGAGATAGAGCCGAGACTTTTTTCTTTCAATTCTCCTTACGGAGCATGTCCCAGGTGTAAAGGTACCGGTTCCAAGTACTTTTTCAGTAAAACAAAGTGCCCTGAATGTAATGGAGCTAGATTGAGACCAGAAGCGTTGAATGTTTTTGTGGGGGATAAAAATATTGCGGAGGTAACTGGCTTTTCTATCAAGAACTGCATGGAATTTTTTACTAATTTAAAACTTTCTGAAAGGGAAAAAGAGATATCCCGGGTTGTTATAAAAGAAATAATGTCTCGTCTGGAGTTTATGAATAATGTCGGTATTGAGTATCTGACCCTGGATAGAAACGCCGGCACGATCTCTGGTGGTGAAGCTCAGAGAATAAGGCTTGCTTCTCAGCTTGGCGCCGGATTAGTCGGAGCGCTTTATGTTTTAGATGAGCCGACTATAGGTCTCCATCCTCGTGACAATGACAGGTTGGTAAGAACCTTACATCGCTTACGTGATCTAGGTAACACTATAATTGTTGTTGAGCACGATGAAGAAACGATATTCTCTTCCGATTATTTAGTTGATATAGGGCCTGGACCCGGTATTCATGGAGGGGAGGTGGTTGTTGACGGCTATTTGGATGAACTTCTCTCTAAAGATTTTACTCATAATTCTCTAACTCTTGAGTATCTTCGCGAGGAAAAGCAAATACCGCTTCCTGATTTTAGAAGGAATAATCCTGCAGGAAAGATAGTTATAAGGGGAGGCAATGTTTTCAATATAAAAAATATGAATGTAGAACTACCACTTGGGCGTTTTTGTGTGGTTACGGGGGTATCCGGATCGGGTAAATCCTCTTTTGTGTATGAAATACTTCATAGAAATCTAAAGGCTCGACTAAATAAGCGTTATAGGTCTCCCGAAATATATAACTGTGATAAATTTTCCGGTACGGAGTATCTAAGTAGAGAGATATCAATAGATCAGTCTGCCATAGGGAGAACACCGCGTTCAAATCCAGCTACTTATACTGGTGCTTTTACATTTATAAGAGAGCTTTTTGCTGAGACGGCCGAGGCAAGGATAAGGGGATGGAAACCTGGACGTTTTTCTTTTAATGTAAAAGGCGGACGCTGTGAGACATGTAAAGGAAAAGGCGTGATAGAGGTGGAGATGCATTTCTTGCCCACAGTTTATGTTCCTTGCGATGTTTGTAGAGGGAAAAGATTTACGAAAGAAACACTTGAAGTGAAGTATAAAGATAAAAGTATATATGAAGTTCTTGAGATGACCGTTGAAGAGGCCCTAGGGTTCTTTGAAGACATTCCTGCTATATATGATAGACTAAAGACCTTGGATGATGTTGGGTTGGGATACTTAAAACTTGGGCAGTCTGCTACTACTCTGTCCGGAGGAGAGGCTCAAAGAGTTAAAATTTCCTCGGAACTTTTCAGACAGCATATACAAAAGACTATCTATATTTTGGATGAACCGACCATAGGACTTCACTATGAAGATGTTGCTCAGCTTATAAAAGTATTGCAAAGGCTAGTAGATAAGGGGAATACTGTTGTGATAATAGAGCACAATTTGGATCTTATAAAATCCGCAGATTATGTTATAGATATAGGCCCAGACGGAGGAGACAGAGGAGGTAAGATCGTGGCTAAGGGAACTCCTGAACAGGTGGCACAAAATAAAGATTCTTACACTGGACGTTATCTTAAACCCAAATTAAAAATAAAAAAGAAGAAAGATAAATAGTATTTTTTAAAAAAACGAAAACCCCGCTCTTTTAAAAGAGCGGGGTTTTTTTGAGAAAGCTTACGAAAGACTTATATTGACCGCTTCCGGTCCTTTCATTCCTTCACCTAATTCAAAAGTTACTTCTTGGCCTTCTTTTAGGCTATTGAAGTCAACACTTTCGTCAAGGTTATTGGAATGGAAAAATATGTCTTTGTTCTCACCTTCGCGTTTGATGAAGCCGTAGCCTTTGTCCATCAAGCGAGCGATAACACCTTGTTCCATTATTTTTTCTACTACTCTTATAAATTATCAAATAATGACTGTCATCGAAGCAAAGAATTGACCTTTTCTCCCTTTCGATAGCTATTTGATTAATTAAAGTATACTATCTTTTTCTTATAAGTCAATTATTTTTAACTCTTTCGGTATAAGAATTTGAGCGTTTTCCTTTTTTAAAGTGAAATGAACCGTAAGTGAAAATCATTTCCTTTAATAATTTCTTGGGTCTGGTGACGTTCTTGAATGATCTTTTGCGTATGGCGTTGAATACATCTTCCGGTGTTTTGTTTTTAGCTTCAATAAGGCAGTAATCGGTATCCAGGAAATCAAAAAAGTGCGTATCTGAAGTAGCTACTAAAGGTAAATTTTTCTCTTTAGCGAACTGCTGTGCCGGTAGGTTCTTGTTAATGATTTTACTGTAGAACCAGGAGTGCTCTACTGCGTCAAAAAGGTGTGAGTATTTATAGGTATATTTCATTAAACTCTGTTGCTTTGGAAAATAAGGAAAGAAAGGATGAGGGGCAAGAACAAAAATGTGCGGATTGTTTTTTTTGTATTTCTCCAGATCTTTGAATGTTCTTATTCTTTCGGCGTCTTTGTCGCAATTAAGTATTATTAGATGACGGTTTTCATTTTCTTTTTCTCCGATATTGGCCTCTATTCCTGACAACATAAGAACACCCTTGGATTCGGCGTATTCTATGTGATCTCCATTAAGAGCATACTTGCCGTGACAGGTTAGTGCCAGAACATGGAAGCCTAGATCGGCCGCCTTTTCTATGCCCTCAAAGACGTCGTACTCTATATTTTGATGTTCAGGGTCTGTGTTAGCGTGGAAGTGAAGGTTCGTTTTTAAAAGCATTGTCTAAGTTTATCCATTGATGGCTTTTTATTCAAGTTATGGAAATGAATTTTTTATATAACTGTCTGTCTTTCTGTAAAATAGCCCTGAAGTTTATATCAGAGTAAAATGTTATAAGAGATAAATCTTTACTTTCTACATCTATATTATTATTGATCTCGGTGATGTATTAATTCACCAAATCATCCCAGTTGGTCTGATTTCTTACAGTAAAGCTTTTAACAGTGTTATTTAAGAGATCATCTTTAATTTCTAAATATTCTGCAGTGATCTTTCTCAGGAAAGGTTTTAAAAGGTGCCCGTATTTTGTTTTTATATATACGGGTATTGAATAAGAACATTTGTAGATGCTATCTATCGGATCCTAAACCGGACGAAGCGCAACTCATCTGTTCTATAGCTTTTCTGGTTTTAGGTCCCACCTGCCCGAAACCGGTTGTTGTCGGTGTACCTTGAGATACTATGCCTTCTTCTGCTTGAAAATCTTGAACGGCTTTTTCCGTTACGGGACCAAAATATTTTGTTATATGAGGATGATGGAAGTGCCCCTTTTCCTCTAAGAATTTTTGTAATTTAATAACCTCTTCGTTGTAGTCACCAAAACGAAACGTTCTTTTTAGATTCACACATTCCAATATTTCCGCTTCGTTTTCCTTTTGTGTCGAAGAACTGCGCGTGGCTTTTGTGGTTATTATATTATTATCATTTTCTTTCTCTTTATCCTCCTCGCTTTCCTTTTCCTGTCTCTTTTCCGGCTCTATATTTAAGGTTCTGTCTATATCAACCCCATTTTCACTTAACTTCGTTTCCATTTCTGATACCTCTCTTTCCAGTTTCTTTATTATTTCTTTATAAAAGCCAACTTCTTCTTCCGCCAGAACGGGTGAAATAAAAGTTAATGATGAGAATGCCACTAAAGCAAGAAAGGTAATAAAAATGTATAAATTCCTCATTAAATTTAATTTTATACCAAAGTAGGTATTATGGCAACTTGATCCATATATTTGTTATGTTTGGTTGTTGGGTATAAAAGATGCATATTTACATACGATCTATGTTATTCTAAATGTATGGTTAAAAGTCATATTTAATTTTGAAAATGGCGAAAATTTTAATAATAGAAGATGATGAATTTTTGCGAGGACTTCTTGCCAAAAAGCTGTCCGAAGATGGTCATGAAGTGGAGCAAGCGGAAACCGGAGAAAGGGGAGTTGAGCTTATTCCGGAATACAAACCCGGTTTGATCTTACTTGACCTTCTTTTGCCTTCAATGCACGGTTTTGAAGTATTGACATGGTTAAGAGAAAAAAGCGGGGATACCTCGGATACTCCTGTAATAATTCTTTCCAATTTGGGAAATGAAGATGATATAGAAAAAGGCTATGAGCTTGGAGCCAATGATTTCCTGGTCAAAGCCAAATTCACTCCCCAGGAAATAACTGAAAAAGTAAGAAAATTCACTGAGGGGTAGCGGTGCATTATCCCTATAGATAAAATTATGTTAGGGGAAATACTTTTTAACATACTGGAGGGAATAGGTCTGGGGTTCATATTGGAGATAAATTTCAATTATATTCTGTACCCTTTCTTTTTTCTGATTCTGCTCCTCGTCTTCTATTTTTTTGCGTGGAAGAGATTAGATCATTATTCTCGGCTTATGGATGCCTGTGTTATGGAGCTGTGGGAAAAGGAGGAGTATGAGATAGCTAAAGATGATGTTTCTGGCGATGTTAAAAAAATAAGGTTAGAAAGGTTAAAGGCGGATTACAACCATAAGATAAGATCCATCAGAAAGAAGAGGGACAGGGTCTTTAAATTCGTCCCTCTTATGAAGTGGATATATAAAAAGAAAAGAGGCGATAATACTCCCATGTATTCTCTGCCCTAATTATTTTTAGGTCAGTGTTTACATCTCTTAAGTATTTTGTATAATCACTTCTGAGGATTTTAAGGTTTGAAAGCATGTTCTCTTTAAAAGAAAGTTATTCTAAATTTAAGAAAAATAAAAATGTAACCGTTGCTCCGTTGATCGTGTTATCTTTCCTTTCTGTTGCCGGGGTAATGACTTCTTTGGATATGACTTCGCCTCAAAATAAACTTGCTTCGATTTCTTCTGTTGAGTTTGCAAAAGAGGTTACCGAGAACAGTGATACTGTTTTGATAGACGTAAGGACACCTCAAGAGTTCAAAAAGGGACATCTCTCCGGGGCGGTGAACATTAATCACGGTTCATCGAACCTAAAAGAGGCAATTTCCGAGCTTGACGTAGACTCTTTTTATGCACTCTATTGCCGTAGTGGACAAAGAAGCAAGGAGGTTCTTCGTCTGATGGAAGAGAAAGGTTTTAGCCATGTCATAGACCTTAAGGGAGGGATAGAGGCTCTAATGGAGAATGAAGAAGCTTTGAAGTATCTTAATACGAATTAAATGATTATTATCAATTACTTAATACCTGATGTCTGTTATAATGAAAGCTGTTTACAAATTTCCATCTCTTTTCATTCGTGAGTAAGATGATCGATCTTTTATGGTGTGGATTGAGAATGTTTATGCAAATTCGTATCTTTAAAAAATTATTAGACTAATACATTAATTTATTATGAGTGAGAAAAAGATAATGGTCTTATTGCTTTTGGTGGCTTTGGGTTTTGGCGTTGCTTCATTTGTGGTTTATAACTCTGAATCGGGTGATCTCCCCTTGGAGGGAGAAGACGAAAACGCTACTGACACCCAAGATGAGAACGGAGAGACAGAGGTAGAGCCAGAAGATCTTACGGCGTCTCAGTTAGAGAGTTTGGTGTCATGTTTGAACAGTGCTAATGTTGTGATTTACGGTTCAAAAACTTGCCCTTACTGTAATCAGCTTGTTCAGTCTTTAGGAGGACATGATGCTGTAGAACCTATATATGTTGAGTGTTCCGAGGAAACGGAGCGTTGTAGAGATGAGTTAATTGGTCGGGGCGTGCCGGAAATTCAGATAGAAGGAGAGATGTACAAAGGTTCTCGTGATCCGGAAGATATTGGTAATGCAGTAAATTGTGAGATCGTTCGTTAAAATAATGAGTATGTTAAGAAGAGTTATTTCTTTTACTTTATTTACGGGGTTTCTTTCGTTCTTTTTGATCAGTCCATTTTCTGTGCAGGCGGATATAAATAATGGAGAGGATGAAAGCAGTGATAAGGAGATATCTGAGAGCAAAGAGAAAGCGACTGTTTACTTTTTTGATGATAGGTTCTGCCCTGTCTGTCAGGATGCCGGAGAGTTCGTTGAGTCGGTGATTGACGAGTATCCTCATTTAGAACTTAAAAGAGAAAGCATAACCAATACTGATCTTGTAGAGAGGGTTGCTTCTGATGCTGGCATTGAGGATTACAGAATGATGGCCCCGATGATATTTGTGAATGATCAGCTTTTGCAGTTCAATTCCTTCGGGTCAAGACAGGAAGAAGTGATACGAAATGCGTTTGAGGGTGAAAGGGTAGAGGAAGATATTTACACGTATCCGCTCCCCTTTACCGATAAGGAGATAATGGTTAAGGGCTGGTCCTTGCCGGCCATAACTGTCGTTTTGGGTTCTCTTGATGGTTTTAATGTATGTTCTCTAGGTGCTCTTATACTGATACTTTCTCTTGTTATGGTTTTAGATTCCCGTAAATGGATATTTATCTACGGTGGAATATTTTTGCTAACGGCTGTAACCATTTATGGAGTATTGGTCTTTGTATGGGGTCAAGTATTTGAAGCTCTTTTAGGTCATCTGCCCGTGTTTCAGTATATAGTTGGGATAGCCGCTGGTGCAGGGGCTGTCTACTTTTTCAAGGAGTTTTGGAGATTCTATCGATTTGGTCCTACTTGTGAATCTTCGGATTCCGCTCTTGCCAAGAGGGCGACCAATAGACTTCAGAAGGTTTTCAATGATCCATCTAGCAAGTTTATGGTCCTTGTAGGAGGTATCGTTTTCTTTGCTTCAGTTATAACCATAGTGGAACTTCCGTGTTCTATTGGTATACCTGTTGCCTTTACAGGTATCTTGATAGAAAGAGGTGTTTCTCTGGGAGTTTACACTGGATACATTCTTCTTTACCTGGTTTTCTATATGTTAATGGAGCTTATTATATTTACGGGGGCGGTAATGACCAAACAGATATGGTTTGCGGGCTCAAGGATGATAACGTGGGTGACTTTTGTTGGTGCGCTGGTTTTAAGCTATCTTTCCTTGCACTATCTTATAGGATTATAATTTTTAACTAATAAAAAAATATGAATATAACAGTATATGGTTCCGGGTGTGTGATGTGTGGAGGAATGGGGGAGAGTATAAGAAAAGCGGTGGAAGATCTGGAGATAGAGGATATAAAAGTTGAAAAAGTATGTGATCCGGAAAAGATCGCAGAAGTCGGAATAACGGAAACACCGGCATTGGCTCTAAACGGTAAGGTGGTTCTTTCGGGTAAAATACCTGAACCGGAAGAGATAAAAAAGTTAATGCAAGATAATATCTAAATATCACTTTTCTCTGAGAGTTTATTTCTGAGAGTTGTTTTAAATATGTTAAGGTCTCATAATGAAACTCGTCTCGCTTAACGTTGAGGGTCGGCATCATCTTGATAAAGTAGTGGGTTTTCTTAAAAAAGAAGATCCGGATTTGATCTGTTTGCAGGAGGCTCCTATTGATATCTCTTCAATGCTAAAAAAAGAAGGTTACAGAGTAACCTTCTTACCTTTAATTCTCATGCCTGCTTCCAACGGACTGCCTTTTCCTAAGGGTAATCTCATGGCCTTTAAGGGTTCTTCTAATATAGATATTTATCATTATTACAAGCCTTCTGAGGGTATAGCTGTTTTTGACCCCGAAAGGAAAAGAGAAACTATGTCCCAAGCTGTTATTTTTGCAAATACTAAGGGAGTTTCGGTGGCAACTACCCACTTTACCTGGGCTCCTAAAGGAGAGGTGGCAAGCAAAGAGCAGGTGGAGGACATGAAAAGTATGTTTGAATTTTTAGATAAAAAACCACCTCATATACTTTGTGGTGATCTAAATATTACTCGGAACATAAACCGACTTTACAGAGAGGAGCTAGTGCCTCGCTATACCGATGCTATTCCGGCAGAATACGAGAGCAGTTTAGATAGAAGATTGCATCGATCTGGAGGTGACCCAGAATTGAGTAAGCTTTTTGATAGATTTATGGTTGATCATCTATTACTAAAAGAGCCGTTTAAGGCTAAAAATGTAAGGTTGGAGTTCGGCGTGAGTGATCATGCTGCTGTTGTCGCTGACATTGAATGAACTCAATGACTGTATCGGTAAACGAGGTTTGATGAATTGATACAGTATCTGATCCAAGCAGATCATTCCCCTTTGTCGATATCTGAATTCGTGCCATCATCATCACCGGATCC
>JBNJGN010000014.1:0-1383 GCA_051747785.1 Patescibacteria group bacterium
AAAAGTAAAGTACTGCCCCCTTCCAGTAATATATCAAACTCCTCTTCTTTTATATGTACTGATATCGGCTTAAGTCCAAGACTCTCTATTCGGTCATTCAATCTGGTCAATTTTTTTATCCATTCGGGAGAATCAATGTGATCACCTATAGGATCATCAGGGTTAACATCTCCTCCAAAGTACCGAAAGAAAACATCTCCGGAGAAAAAGGGGGCTCTGGCATAAACAAAACCGTCCTCGTCAATGTAAAAACAGCCTTTATACTTATCCGGCTCTCCTCCGCACCAGAGAGCTTCAGGTTCTCTCTCTTCAATAACAATATCCAGAGTATTTAGATCCCTTCTTCCTACATCCACCTCCTTCAAGCGAGGAAATACGGTCTTTAGGGAATTCTGAATACTGTCTTTGGGATATATCAAAATATTCCTCTTTGGCAAGAAAAGATAGGAACCGGAAATAATCTCTGCCGTATGCTCAACCAGACTCTCTTCTTTTACTATCTTGCCCCCTTCCACTGAAACGGAGTTGATAGTTAGAGCATCAAGCCTGGCAATATATGTTATACCGGCCAAAACAACCACTACTCCGGCAGTAATAATACCCAGGCGCTCAGCCAGCGCTTTCAGTTTAGCTATCCTTTTTTTATGCTTAACCTTCGGCGTCGGCATTTACCCAGTATAACACTGACTAGGAGTCGTATTCCATCTTTTCACGACCTCCCATATATGGCTGGAGGATCTTGGGAATAGCAATAGAGCCGTCAGCCTGTTGATTGTTCTCTATCAGAGAGACCAAAAGCCTTGGTGTGGGTGCGGCGGTTGAGTTTAGGGAATGAACAAAATACATTTTGCCATCAGTGTCCCTGTAGCGAATGTTAAGACGCCTGGACTGGAAATCATGGAAGTAAGAGGCGGAGCTTATCTCGCGATACTTCTCTTCGGAAGGAACCCACAGTTCAACATCATACTTTTTAACCTGCCCCAGACCGAGATCCCCTCCGCAGTTAACCACTACCCGGTAAGGTATATCCAAACTCTCTATAAAAGCTTCAGTGTTCTCATTTATCCACTCATGCCAGCTTACGGACTCTTCGTGATTGGCTTCGCATAAGATAAGCTGTTCAAATTTATAGAACTCATGAACTCTTATTAACCCCTTGGTATCCTTACCGTAAGAACCGGCCTCTCTGCGATAACAGGGAGAAAAACCGAGCATCTTTATGGGTAAGTCCTTTTTATCCAATACTTCGTCCATATGATAACCCATAAGAGGAACTTCGGCGGTACCGGAGAGATACTGTTCATCTTGAGTTTTATATAGATCCTCCTCTCCTTGCGGGATGTATCCCGTACCCATAAAGACCTCCCTGTTTATAATGGAAGG
>JBNJGN010000014.1:1483-18424 GCA_051747785.1 Patescibacteria group bacterium
ACCGGAGAGATACTGTTCATCTTGAGTTTTATATAGATCCTCCTCTCCTTGCGGGATGTATCCCGTACCCATAAAGACCTCCCTGTTTATAATGGAAGGCGCCATAACGGGAGTAAATCCTCCTCTCTCCATAAAAAAGTCAATTGTATGTTGCCAGATGGCAAAACTCAACAGTAAAGCATCATTCTTAAGAAAGTAACCCCTAAAACCGGAAACCTTGGACCCTCTTTCCGTATCCACCATATCAAGCTCCTTCATTGCGTCTATGTGGTCCTTGGGAGTAAAAGAGAACTTCGTTTTATCACCCCAGCTCTTTATCTCTCTGTTTTCTTCATCACTCTTTCCCTCCGGTACGGTTACATCCGGTATATTGGGCACATGCAACATAAGCTTTCTCCACTCACCCATAACTTCTTGCAATTTATCCTCTTTGGCCTTAAGCTCCTCTTTTAACTTTTGCATCTCCTTAATAGCCTCTTCCTTTTCCGCTCCGGTAGACTGAGAAATACCTTCGCTGGCTCTGTTCTGTTTCTCTCTTAACTGTTCCACTTCCTTGATCAAAGATCTTCTTTTATCATCAACTTCCAAGAGTTTTTCAACATCGAAATCAATACTCTTCTTGCGAGCACCGTCTTTTATAAGTTCTTTGTTCTCTTTTATGAAATTGATATCCAGCATATTTTATTGGAGTTAAACTGTTATGAATTATTACGACTTCTAATAATAGTAACCTCTTTAAATAAAAATGGGAAGAAAAATTCCACATAAAAGACAGATGGGGTAAAATGTTCATATGGAACATCCCATAGAAAAACTACCCACTGAAGATCTGCCCGATCTTATGAAAGAAATGGAAGACCCGCCAAAATCAGCTTACATAAGGGGAACAATGCCTCATAAAGAGAATACTTTTCTTTGCGTGGTAGGATCAAGAAAGATCAGTAGTTACGGAAAAGAAACATGCTCAAAGATAATAAAAGGTTTGGCCGGATACTCTGTTGTCATCGTTTCCGGTTTAGCACTTGGGATTGATGCCGAGGCACACAAGAGAGCAATGGAGGCTCACCTCAAGACAGTGGCCATACCGGGATCGGGCTTAAATGACAGTGTCATTTACCCCAAAAGCCACCTTTCCTTGGCAAAGGAGATATTAAACTCCGGAGGAGGACTCTTTTCCGAATTTGAACCGGACTTTGAAGCAACCAACTGGAGTTTTCCCAAAAGAAATAGAATAATGGCAGGAATGTCGCACGCCATTCTAGTCATTGAGGCAGAAAAACGCTCCGGCACCTTAATAACCGCCCGAGCAGGGCTTGAGTACAACAGAGAGATATTCGCCGTCCCCGGATCTATCTTCTCTTCCACATCAGAAGGAACTAATCATCTCATAAAACAGGGAGCTTATCCGATAACTTCCGCCAAAGACATAATAGACTTCTTCTCTCTTTCAAAAAAAGAGACCGAAGGAGAGATAGATAACAGCCTACCAAAAGATGAAATATCTCTGATAAATAAACTAAAAGAACCAATGAGAAAGAATGACCTTATTGCTTCAAGTAAACTCCCTACAGCCAAAGCCAATATACTGATCTCTTCTTTGGAGATAAAAGGTTATATCAAAGAGTCCGACGGCATCCTCTATCCTGTTAAGAAATAGGGTTTTAGATCATTCCTTAGAAATATCAGCCACCTCAAAAGGAATAACCTTTTCAAAATCGCTCCACTTTATTTCTACGGACCGATCTCTTCTTCCGGCGTTAAAGATAACCTCCTTTGAACTTAAAACCTTTTCATCAACTACGGTCTTTAAACCGCAGATATTACCTAAAGGGTAACATCCCCCCACCTCGCAACCCATAACAGATAGAACTTCCTCGGGAGAGACCATTCTTAGATCTTGGACACCCAAAAAAGCACGAACTTTAGCGGAAGATACCTTACTATCTCCAGATAAAACCAAAAGCACCGAACCTTTCTCGGTACGGAAAAAGAGTGATTTCAACCCCAGAGAGTCGGTCTGCTTAATCTTCTTTGCCTCTTCACTGGTTATGACCGGTTCGTGCTTGATCACTTTATACTCAACCTCCTTTGAATCAAGGAATAGAATTATCTCTTCAAACGGCTCTTTCATATAATTTATTGATCATTAAGACCTATCTGCAGATCATATAGATGCTTATACTCACCTTCTTGTGATATAAGATCATTATGATGCCCGATCTGGACGATGGTCCCTTCTTTTAAAACAATAATTTTATCAGCATTCCTTACAGTTGAAAATCGATGCGCAATAATAAAAGTAGTTTTATCCTTCATGATCTGCTCCAGAGACCTTTGCATCTTATACTCCGAACGAGCATCAAGAGCGGATGTCGGCTCATCTAGAATAAGTATCTTAGGATCAGCCAGAACCGCTCTGGCTATAGCCACTTTCTGTTTCTGTCCTCCGGATAACTTTATCCCCCTCTCACCCACCAGCTGCTCCCACTTATCCGGAAATTCCTCAATGAACTTATCGGCATCGGCCAAGCGAACAGCTTCTTCCAGTTTTTCATCGTTAAATTCAGTATCGCTTCTACCGAAAGAGATATTCTCCTTAATAGTGTCATTAAAAAGAACTATGTCTTGAGACACTATGGCAATATTGCGTCTTAAGAATTCAAGGTTGAATCTTCTGATATCACAACCGTCTATTAGGACCCGACCCGAAGTGGCAAAATGAAATCCTAAAAGAAGATCTACCAAAGTTGTTTTTCCAACACCGCTCTCTCCCACGATAGCAACTGTCTCGCCGGGATTCACCTTAAAGGAGACGTCTTTAAGGACCGGTCTGTCCGTATTATTCTCATAATTGAAATACACATTTTCAAAAGTAACCTCACCTTTTATCTCATCTTGACTAAGAGCTTCTTTGGGAAAATAGTCCTCTTTGGGCATGTCCAGTATCTTTTCCGTTTCGTTTATATTAACGATGCCATTTTGTACATCTTGCCAGGTGTGACCAATAACAGTAAAAGGACCAAAGACCATGGCGACGTAACCGTTAACCGCTAGTAGCTCACCTATACTCATCCAACCTCCTAAAATGGCGTATATTGAGTAAATAAAAACAGTAAGCTGGGCCAAGAATATGATACCCTTTTGATAAAAGTGTAAATTACCCCAAATACGGATCACCTCAGACCATCCTCCGGCCACCGAATCTTTAAAAGAGTTATCCATCTTTTCAATTACCAAATCCTCGGCTACCGCCTCTTTAATACGGCGAGTATTTATAACGAAATCGTAGGAATCACCCCAAGCACGAGAGGTTCTTTTGTACATATCCTTTTGCATATCAGCCAGAGACGAAGCGTTTTTTATATATACAAGAATAAAAGCGAACAAAGAAAAGACCAGTATCAATCCCAACGTGGGATTTATGTAAAAAGTGATACCGATAGCTATGAATATACTAAGTATCTGAGGCGAAAGCTGAATAACAATGCTAGATGTGATTCTTTCAATGTTGTCAGCGGTCATAATGATCTTATTAAAGACATCACCGATCTTTTTTTGCTTATGAAAAGAGAGAGGTAGATATATCAGATGCTTCAAACCAAGAATTATATAATCAGCCCATATCCGCAGTGCCAAACCGTCACTCTCACGGGATATATGTCTATCTATAAAAGTCAGAGCGATCTGAACACAAGCCCAGATGATCAAGATCACAACATAGAGAGGCAAAACAAAACCAAAAACAACTCTCACAGTGGACGGATCGCTCAAAGCGTCAACAAAAGCACCTAAAAGATAAGGAACTGAGGCATTACCCAAAGAAGATAGCACTCCGAGTACTATAAAAACATAGACCTCTTTTCTGTATTTGCCGAACATTCTCAAAAGAACACGAGACCCTCTAAAGATCTCTTTTCTGCCTATTTTCTCTTTGTTAATTGCTTCAGATTGAACCATATTTTAAAAGTATAACTTAAACTTTAAGGTTTTCCACTTACCTTAACTTGACCTTATGGCTTTATCGGGATAGTCTTTTGGAGTTTGCAAGATCCTAAATACTATAGTAGTAATTAATAAAATGCCAACAACCAAAAAGAAACTAGTTATTGTAGAGTCACCCGCTAAGGAAAAGACCATTTCCAAATACTTGGGAGATGATTACATCGTGAAGTCTTCAGTCGGGCACGTCCGTGACCTACCCAAGAGCAACAAAAACGCGGTAGATATTGATTCAGGATTTATCCCGTACTATGAAATACTTCCCGCCAAAAAAAAGGTGGTTGACGATATACAAAAAAGTGCCAAAAAAGTAAACGAGGTACTTCTTGCCATGGACCCCGATAGAGAGGGAGAGGCTATCGCCTGGCATCTGAAAGAAGCTGCTGACCTTAAGAACACTAAAAGGATCGTCTTCCATGAAATAACTAAAGAAGCTGTAAGAGAGGCACTGGAAAGCCCCAGAGGAATAGACGAAGATTTGAAGGAAGCCCAAGAAGCCAGAAGAGTGCTGGACCGTCTGTTTGGATATGACCTCTCTTCCTTTATCTGGAAAAAGGTCAGATACGGCCTATCTGCCGGAAGAGTGCAATCACCGGCTCTTAGAATATTGGCTGAGAGAGAAAGAGAGATAATCGCCTTTATACCCCAGAAGTATTGGGAGATCAGAGCGGACACAGAAACAGAGGAAGGCGAGCTTTGCACCTTCAAGTGTTCTGAAGACCCCACCGAAGAGAAGGAGGTTGAACGCATTAAAAGCACCGGTGAGAAAGGAGACTGGTCTGTTAAGGACATAAAAGAAAAGACCGTACACCGAAAACCTAATCCACCCTTCATAACCTCAACCCTACAGAGAACCGCTAGCTCTCGTCTTGGCTTCAGTCCGGCCAAGACAATGTCCGTAGCTCAACGCCTTTATGAAGCCGGACTGATAACATACATGAGAACTGATAGCACCACCCTGTCATCACAAGCCCAAAACCAGATAAAAGGAGTTATTCTTAAAAAGTTCGGAGAAAAAGAATACTCACCCAAGAACTTCAGCAAAAAGAGCAAGAACGCCCAAGAGGCTCACGAGGCCATACGTCCTACAGACTGTTACAAAGAAACGGCGGGGGCTAATCAGGAACAGAAGAGACTCTACCGCTTAATATGGCAGAGGGCCGTAGCCTCTCAGATGAAGGAAGCACAGATAAAACAGACAAAGATAACAGCACAGATCAAAGAAGAAACCATACCCGACTTCAGTCTCAATGGAAACCGTGTCATATCCGAAGGTTGGCTAAAAGCTGATCCCGACTCCCGCAAAGAAGACACAGAGGTACCCAAACTAAAAACTAATGACCCTCTAAAACTAAAAGAGATAAGAACCGAAGAAAAGGAAACCCAGCCCCCCAATCGCTACTCGGAAGCAGGGCTGGTTAAGGAAATGGAAAAGAGAGGAATAGGGAGACCTTCAACTTACGCTTCCATTATCAAGACCCTCCAAGACAGAGAGTACGTTGAGAAGATAAATCGCTCTCTTAAGCCAACAGATACCGGTATGGTGGTTAGCTCTTTTCTGGAAGAACACTTCAACTCCTATATATCCGACTCCTTCACCGCCAAAATGGAAGACGATCTTGATGAAATAGCCGAAGGTAAAAAGAAATATAAAGAGATACTGGAAGAGTTCTACTTCCCCTTTAGCAAAGATATAGCATCAAAAGAGTCTATGGAAAAAATAACCAATCTCGGAGAAGCCGGAGAAGAGCATAAATGCCCCAAATGCGGTGGCAGGATGATAATCAAACTAGGCAGAGGCGGAAAGTTCCTCTCCTGTTCAAAGTTCCCGGACTGTGACGGCGCCTTGACCTCCGAAGGTAAGGAGATAAGCGGAGACAAACCCATAGGACAGCACTCGGAGACCGGCGACAATGTATACCTGCTAACAGGAAGATACGGCCCTTACGTTCAACTGGGAGAGAGTTCAAAAGATAAGAAAAAACCTAAAAGAGCCGGTATTCCAAAAGACAAAGATCCAGAAAAAGTTACCATAGAAGATGCCGAAACTTACTTATCACTTCCTAAGGTTTTAGGTGAACACCCCGAGAGCGGTGAACCCGTGAAAGCCGGAGCCGGCCCTTTTGGACCTTATGTTTTTCACAATGGAGTTTATGCCTCTTTAAGGAAAGACGATGATGTCTATACCGTAAAACTGGAAAGAGCGCTCGAACTGCTTAGAGAAAAAGAAGAGCGACAGAAAGCTAAAAACAAAAAAGGTAATAAGAATAAGTAAAGATCGCCCTGCTTACTATAAATACTAGCTACCCTTCTATAACTCCATTTTAGCAAATTTAAGCCAAAAAAATAATTCTAAGGGCTTGTCAAGCTATAGGTGTATATATATAATGCCAATATGCCTAAGGTGGAGGAAATACTCAATCTGATCAACGAACCGTCTGCAGAAGATGTTGATGTTATTAAACGTGCTTACTCTTTTGCTGAAGAAGCCCACAGAGAACATAAAAGATACTCTGGAGAGCCGTACTTTATTCACGTCTTTGAAACTGCAAGAATACTGGCAGAATTCGGTATGCGCGGAAAAACCGTTGCGGCGGGGTTACTGCATGACACCATAGAAGATACGGATATAGCCCCCGAAGAACTAAAAGAAGAGTTCGGAGAGGAGATCTTCTTCTTGGTAGAAGGTGTAACAAAACTCGGAAAGGTCCGTTACCAAGGAATGGACAGGCACAACGAGAGCTTAAGAAAGCTCTTTATGGCAACAGCTCAAGATATCAGAGTTATAATCATACGCCTAGCCGACCGGCTACACAACATAAGAACACTAGAGCACGTACCGGAAAGAAAACAGAGAAGGATCGCTAAAGAGACTCTTGATGTTTATGCTCCAATAGCATACCGACTGGGAATACAGCGTATTCACAGGGAATTGGAAGATAACGCTTTTCCTTACGTATACCCCCAAGCATATAAAGAGGTAAAAGAACTTCTAAACAAGCAAAAAAGAAAACGCCACAATGATCTGGATAAGTTTCGCAGATCAATAATTAAAGAGATGACCAAGCAAGGCATTAAGAATTTCAAAACAGATTACCGCGTAAAAGGTCTGTACAGCTTATATCTCAAATATCTTCGCAAAGGTAAAGATATGAATAACATATATGACATATTAGCGGTAAGGATCATAGTTCCGACGGTAGCTGATTGCTACAATGTGCTAGGAATAATACACGGCAACTGGAGATTAATGCCCAATCGCATAAAAGACTATATCTCTTTCCAAAAGCCCAACGGCTACCAAAGTTTACATACCACCGTTTTCACCGGAGACGGCACTCTAGCTGAAGTGCAAATAAAAACCGAAGAGATGCACATAGAGGCTGAGTACGGAATTGCTTCTCATATCGCTTATAAAGAAGGATCCTCGGCAAATAACGGAAAAAACTGGATATCAAAATTGATGCCCTTCGGAAAAGATAAAGATCCGACAATGATGTCCTCAAATAAAGACATACCTTACTGGATAAAAGAACTCCTATATGGAGACAACTCCGAGAAAGACAGCTCAGACTTCGTTGACTCCTTGAGAAGCGATCTTTTTGAACAGAGAATATTTGTTTTCACTCCTAAGGGTGACGTTATAGATCTACCCCTAAATGCATCGCCCATAGATTTCGCTTACGCCGTTCATTCCGATATTGGTGACAAAACGTTCGGCGCAAAAGTCAACGACAAGATGGCCTCTTTGGATAAACCTCTACAAAATGGCGACACGGTAGAAATACAGACAAAATCTTCAAGTAAACCTACCGAGAAATGGCTAAGACACGCTAAAACTACACTGGCTCAAAGACGTATAAGAACGGCTCTCTCCAAAAACAAAAAAGAGTCCTACATGTATCCGGAAAACTAAGACTTTTAATAAAAACCAAAAGATCTTTATATACTGAAATTACGAACAGAGTAGAGATCTTCGTCATCATGCCCCTGGCCACTGGGAGGTTCGCTTAGAGTGGTACCTTCTCCATTTTCTTCATAAGAGCTACCACTTTCTTCTCTTTCAGACACAGATTCTTCTTGTGTTTCATTATTATTTTGAGATTTGTCTTCAGACTCCTGTTTTATCTCTTCTACCAAAGACCCCGATCCAGTATCTTCGCCATAAAGACCGGAAGAGCTCTCTTGCTGGTCTTCTCTGTAGACACTCTCCGTCTGAAGTGGCCTTTCTTCTTGAGGCTCTTCATAAGGAGTTTCTTTAATCCTCTCTTCTGTTAACTCTTCTATATCCTCTTCCAGAGACTTTTCTTTTTGGTACAGACCGCCTTCTTCATAAGGCCTAACAGAAGAAAACTCCCGCTGGTCTTCTTTGTAGACACTCTCCGTCTGAGGTGGCCTTTCTTCTTGAGGCTTTTCATAAGGAGTTTCTTTAATCCTCTCTTCTGTTAACTCTTCTATATCCTCTTCCAGAGACTTTTCTTTTTGGTAAACATCTTTATCTTGAGAAATATTCTGATCATTAATATCCTCCCTTTCTACTTTTTCTCCACGATAGATCTTTGCATCATCATCTTCAGCGCGAGAATAAAAGGAGGCGGATATTCTCTCCCATATTCCGGTCTTTTCAGGTGCTGGCCCTTCTTGAGGAACCTCTTCAGAAACAGCCTCAGTGGTATCTTGTTCAGAAATTTGCCCTTCATTCATTTTTGGATCCTTAGGATGAGTATCTTTCTCTTCATAGACATCAGCCATATCGGCACCTTTAACCTCACCTGCAGAATATGTGCCCTGCTTCGCATCACGCTCTACGGCGTCGCTATCAGATACCGATGCGCTTTCCTCTTTCTTTGCACCCTCATCTTTAGTGGCTTGGGCCAAAAAATTCTCCAACATAGGAGCATTTCCTTGCTTCTTATAAAGTTTCAGTATATCTAAAAGAGCATGGAGATCTTCTTGAGAGAAATAGTCTATTGATATCTTACCTCCCACCTCTTTGCTTTCTATATTGACCCTTGTTCCAAGAGATTCGGTAAACTCTTTCTCCAGTGTTTCCAATTCAGGATCAACCTTGGAAGGTTTTCTAACCTTCTCCTTGGCTATCTTCTTGGCTATTCTCTCGGTCTCTCTTACCGAAGACTTCTTATACATTACCTCCTTAAAAAGAGTCTTCTGTTCTTCAGGTCTATGTGAGAGCATCAAAAGAGGTCGGGCGTGTCCCTCTGAGAGACGCCCGGAACTTAGAGCATTTAGTATCTCATCAGGCAAGGTCAAGATCCTCATAGTATTACTTACATACTCCCTGCTCTTTCCTACCTTTTTGGCTATCTGTGTTTTATTGAAAGAGAACTTTTTGGCCAGTTTATCAAAAGCTCTTGCCCGCTCAACCACATTAAGATCTTCTCTTTGAAGATTCTCAATAATAGCAAGCTCCAGCTTCATTAGGTCATTCTCTTCCCCACTCCTTATAAGGACAGGCACCTGTTTAACACCGGCAAGCTTGGCGGCTCTAAGCCTTCTCTCTCCGGATATAAGCTCATACTTAACAGAAAGCCCACCGTCTTCCTTGGGTAGCTCTTGACGAGTTACCACCAAAGCCTGAAGAACCCCGTACTGGCGAATAGAGTTAGCCAGACTCTGAAGTTCTTCTTCATTAAATTCTCTTCTTGGTTGGTAGGGATTCGGTTCTATTTTATCTACTTCAACCCAAAAGACCGAGTCTTGATGAAAGTATGACATTTCTATATAAAGCTACATTAACCGCTATAATGATGATTGTAGCATACATAAATACAGGGCGCATGTGCATTTTCTTGACATAACTAAAAATACAAGTAAATTGAAGAAAGTTCTTTAGAAGCACCACCTTTAGGTTTTTTGAAAAAAATGGTCTAAACCATATTTAGTAAAAGGGAGGTACGAAATGGTCAAAAATGTACAGTTTAAGAGATTGACAGAGGACATCCCCATTGACCCGAAAAAAGTGTATGAAGTTAACGGCCTTGACACAAACTGTATCAGTGTTAAATCCGGAATGATCGCTTTTTTCTACTGTCAGACAACGGGTGGTGATATTTTACCAACCTTCGTAAAAAGCAGAAAACACCGCAAGTACATCATAATGAAACCCAGAAGGTCAGAAAAAATTATTCTGCCTTTTTATCGCAACCGGCAGAAAAACAGCGGAGTTATTATTGAGCACCAGTACGGTGAGATCCACTTTTTTCAAGGAAACCAGCTTATAAGGATATTCTGCTTTGAAAAAGAGTGCTTCCGCCTGCCCTTTTAAAAACCCTATCAAGCGGCCATTAGTAAGGTGGCCGCTTTCTCATTACCATGCCCTCAAAAATACCTAAAAAAACAAAATTCCAACTCAAAGTAAAAAAGAGTAACGCCGGACTGGGTCTTTTCACTGAAGAGTCCATTCCCCGCGGTGAATTTATAATAGAGTATTTCGGCCCTCGTCTTTCCAATAAACAGGCAAACGAGAGAGGTGGAAAGTATCTTTTTGAAGCTCAAGATGGAGTAGTAATAGACGGAAGTTCTCGGGAGAATCTAGCTCGCTACATCAATCATTCATGCAAACCCAATTCCAAAGCATACAGTGAAGGGAAAAGAGTGATGGTATATTCTAAAAGGAAGATAGAAGCCGAAGAAGAGATAACCTGTCATTACGGAAAAGAATACTTTGAGAGCATCATTAAACCTCAAGGCTGTAAATGTGGTCATCACTAAAAGTTTTTTAGATCTTTAAAAATGTTATACTGATTTACATATGGAAAAACCTTTGATCGCCGTGGTCGGTCCGACCTCTACCGGCAAGAGTGACTTGGCGGTAGATATTGCACTTGAATTCTCGGGAGAGGTTGTTTCTGCCGATTCCAGACAGGTTTATCAAGGTCTTGATATAGGGACCGGAAAGATAACGGAAGAAGAAATGAGAGGAGTCCCTCACCATATGCTTGATGTTGCCTCACCTTACAGGCGTTTTACCGTACAAGAGTATAAAAAGGAAGCAGAGAGAGCCGTAGAAGAGATACACAACAGAGGTAATCTTCCCATTGTATGCGGAGGCACCGGTTTTTATATCTCGGCTCTTCTTGACAATATTGAGTTTCCCAAAGTATCGCCAGACAGTGAGTTCAGAAAGGAGTGCGAGAAAAAAGATCCCACAGTTCTTTTTGAAGAGCTCAAAGACCAAGACCCCAAGAGAGCTGAGGAGATAGACCCTTCCAATAAAAACCGTGTTATTCGAGCACTTGAGATAGTCAAATATTTCGGGTCCGTACCCGAGGTAAAGAAGAGAGGCTCTATATATAACAAGCTGATAATAGGTATAGACAGGGAGTCCGAAGAACTGAAAGAACGAATAGAGAAAAGACTGCTAAAGCGCCTTGAGGAGGGAATGGTAGAAGAAGCCAAAAAACTCAATGAACAAGGGCTGACTTTTGAGCGTATGGAGGAGCTAGGTCTTGAATATCGCTACCTGGCCCAATACTTAAAAGGAGAGACAGACAGAGCGGAAATGGTAGAGAAAATAAAGAACGCCAGCTGGCAGTATGTTAAAAGACAGAGAACATGGTTTAAAAAAGACGATCGCATATACTGGTTCCATCCCAATGAAAAAGAACTGATACTCAGAAAGATAACTGAGTTCTTTATTGAGTAAGCATTAACTATTTACTAAATTAAAATGAAAACGGCACTCATACTTCCCACTTATATTTGGTGGCACTATGTAAGAGCCCCTTACTGCATAATCGCGCTCACTCTTAATTTCGCCGGCGGAATATTATACTTTTTCTCCATAACCCTTCTTTTAAAAACCCTTTTCTCCCCTTGGAGAAGACTGTCCGAAGATTACCCGGAGAATTTTAACTTTGGAGAAATAGCTACTTCTCTGGTAGTTAACTCCTTGATGAGAGTAGTCGGGGCAGTAATGAGAACGATAACTATCATTACAGGACTCTTCTTTACATTGCTGTCTTTCATTATGGGCATTCTTTTCTTTGTATACTGGCTTTTAATGCCAGTTGCCTTAGTTTTTCTTCTAACCTGGGGGTCTATTATAATTTTCGTTTATTAAGAATATGGATTTTTGGCAAATAAAAAGCTCATCTCGCAATTTTGAACCTGCCCTTTGGGCAGAAAACATCTTGAAAGTATCCACTGCCGGTAAGATCCAAAAATTATTTTTATTTTTCTTCCTCATCTTCGCCGTCGCTTCTGCGGTCTTTATATTTTTAGGATCTTATTTACCGGAAAATATAAAGGCATTTGAGTATAAAGCATACGGAGGATCTGCCGTACTTTTTGCTTTATGGTCCATTCCTCTGGCTTTCTATTCTTTTTCCAATTACTTTCGCTTTAGAGACATAGCCTTAACAGAAAAAGAAAGAGAAGAGAATAATATAAATATATCTTTTGAATTGGCGGAGATCCTTTATTCCACCGATGTAAATGATCTGGCAACAGGATTGATGCTATCAGATTTTGGAGGAAGCGTTTTAGTAAGATGCGGAATACCTATTGAAGATGTCTCTTCTTTTATCAAAAATAGAAAATCGCCACTTAATGCAGAAACTTTTCCTTATATAGAAAAGAGCTTCCTGACCCCTTATGAATATGTAAAAACACTCTACCAAAATGATAAAGAGTTCGCAGACCTCGTATTTAGAAGCGGAGTGCAAGAGGAAGAGCTGTTTGGAGCCACCCGTTGGTTAAACGATCTCCACACCAAGATCAGAAGATCACAGAGAAGCTGGAGCAAAGAGAACATCTCTAAAATAAGACCGATCGGAGAAGACTGGGCCTACGGAGTGGCCTATGAACTCAAAAAGTTCTCCAGGCCGATAGAAGAGACAATGTATATATCCGAGTCATTGGAAAATTACCACAAAAAAGAGATAGAAGATCTTGAGATCATTCTTTCAAGATCGGAGGGCGCTAACGCTATTTTGGTCGGTGAAGCCGGAACAGGCAAAATATCCGTCGTTGGAGGGTTAGCATCAAAAGTAGTCAACGAGAAAACAACAGACATCCTCTCTCACAAGAAGATAATGGTAATGAACACCGGCGCCCTTGTTTCTTCCACCAATAACAAAGCTGAATTTGAATCAGAGATAATAACCATAATGGAACAGACAGCCAAAGCGGGAAATCTTATCCTTGTCATAGACAACCTGCCCTACTTAATACAAGGAGCCCGATCTTTGGGAGTAGAAATAGTGGAACTAATAGACGCTTACCTCGGTTCACCGAATATAAATATAATCGCTCTTTCTGACAAAACAAACTTCCACAACACCATTGAACCTAACACTGCATTTATGAGCAGATTTGAATACGTACTCCTTGAAGAGATGAACGAAGCATCAGTTTTAACCTCCCTAGAGAACCGGCTTCTTTCTCTGGAGTATGAAAATGATGTTATGTTCACCTTCCCTGCCGTTATGGAAATGGTGAGATCGGCTAATCGGTACTTCCCAAGCGGAGTTATGCCCGATAAAGCCATAGATCTCTTGGTGGAAATAACACCTTTCGTTAAAAGCCGAAACCTTGACATCATTACCAAAAAAGAAGTTGAAGGCTTTATAAGAAAGAAAACGGGAATTCCTGTAGGTGCCGTTTCCGAAGAAGAAAAAAATACCCTGTCTAACTTAGAAGAGATCCTTCACAAGAAAGTCATAGGCCAAGACGAGGCGGTTGAGATGGTAAGTAACGCCCTAAGAAGAGCACGCTCCGGTGTATCAGACCCAGACCGTCCTATCGGATCCTTTCTCTTCCTTGGCCCTACCGGCGTAGGAAAGACTGAAACCGCCAAAGCTCTGGCAGAGATATTCTTTGAAAGCTCTGAAAATATGTCCCGCCTTGATATGTCCGAGTACCAAGGCCAGGATGCCATAGCTCACCTTGTCGGTTCATTTGAAACAGGCAAGATCGGATCTCTGACCAGAGTTTTAAGAGAAAAACCCTATTCCGTTCTGCTTCTTGATGAGTTTGAAAAAGCAGATAAGGAGATACACAACCTCTTTCTCCAAACCCTAGATGAAGGCAAGTTCTCCGACCCATCCGGAAAAGAAGTAAGCGCCAGAAACTCCATAATCGTTGCCACCTCAAATGCCGGCAGTGATCTGATATGGGAGTACGAGAGTAAAGGTAAAAAACTGAAAGATAACACCGGCGAGATAATTGATTCCGTAATAGAAAGAGGTGTCTTAAGTCCGGAACTTTTAAACAGATTTGATGGTGTGGTACTGTTTCACTCTCTCAATAGTGAACACCTGAAGAAAATAGCAAAGATTAAAATAAATGATCTTAAAGAAAGAACAAAGAGCAAAGGGGTAGAGATAGATATATCAGACCAGATCACAAAATATCTGATAGAGAAGAACACGGACAACAAATTCGGAGCCCGAGAACTAAACAGAATGATCCAAGAGCACCTAGAGAAAGCAATCGCCGAGAAGATAATAGAGGAAAACCCAGAACCGGGATCAGTTATTGATATCTCCCTTGAAGATATAAAAGATCAGTAGCCAAAAAACGGACGCTTCCGCGTCCGTTTTTTTGTTATAATATTCACCTTTTAGAAAAAATAAAGTTAAGAGTGATTTTCAAGATAATTTCATGCTTTTATTATATCACCACTTTTTACAGTTTCCGTTAATTGGATCGTAATTATAACCGTGTCCAAACTTATCTTCACAGGCTTGGCTTTTACTTACACACTCTCCTTCACTTAAAATATAACCATAACTACACTCACACGAGTTACTTAAGGAGTTATATCTGGCGTTATAACCATACTCATCCTTACAGACAGATCGATCCCGCTCTCACGCAAGAACCATTTTGTGCCACATAACCAGAATAACACCTACACTCTTCATAGACACTACTATAATAAGAGTTATTCGGACACTTGGATGTAGAATTATGGGTGGCAGAATTATATTCATAAGCACCATATGAATAATTGCCATATTCATTAGAATCAGAACTAGCTCTATCATGAACATCATAACCATAATCATGATCGTAGTTATAATCATATGAATTATATCTATCGTATCTCCGACTACGATCATATGAATTATAATTTTGGTTATAATTACTATAACCACTATCGCTGTTGTAGTGGTTTTCTAGATAAGTCTCTGCATTTCCATCAGCAGTTTCCCCTGTGTAAGGGTTAGTATTACCGGGATAACTCCAGTTATTGAAAGGATTTCCGTCCGGCTCGCTCCTATAGTGACTTTCAACCCAACTGCCACTGTCTCTGTAGTAGCCATCAATCCACACATCTGCAAAAACAGGAAAAGGTGCTATCAATAGCAACAGAAAAGTTAAACAGAGAGATATAAATACATATTCATTCACACCAGCAATATAATACAAAGCGCTAAATTGTCAACACCATACACCCCACTCCACTAAAGTGATATAGCTAAGAATTCATTAAGATTTTTTTCTAACACTCAGAAGAGATCCGGAATAAGGTGGTGTTTGCTATTTAAGGTTAGTCAGATGCCCCATAAAAAGAACAGTTTCCGTCTCAGGCTCTTCTATTAAGAACAGGAAAGGCCTATTGAACTCTATTGTGGGTGTCTGTCGTGCGGACTCCATTTTTATCTCTACCGCCGTAGAGGCTGCAGCTTCGACTCCTTCCTCGTCTACTTCTATAAAAGAGGCGTGGAGAACGTCGGATATAAACACATTTCCTGCCACAGCCTCAAGATCTACCATATCAGAAAAATCCGCTGAACCGATACCAAATACCTCATTTATGCCCATACCTCTTAGAATATCTACCAGACCAAGCTCATCTTCTAAGGTGAATTTGGGCAACCTTAGAATAGTCTCTTTTTTTTCATCAGGTTTATACTCTTCAAACGCACTGCTGTCAAAATCATCATAGAACTCAGAAAGACTTCTGTCGTCAGTCGGCATAAAGGCATGGAACAGATAGTCTCCGTCTTTGTACTCTATAGTAACAGCCTGCATATCTTCTGACATATAATACAGATACTCCGATTTATTTTCCATCATTTCAACATCAGCTTCACCGTCTGTTCCATAAAATGTTCTGTCTTTCGTTTTACCTTTATCAAACTCCTCCGCCCAATTACCTTTAAAGTAGACGGCATTTACAAGGTATGCAATTACAGCAGGGTCTATAGCCCCCGGCTCAATGATCTCCTCTATCTTTCCATTAGTATTCTGGTAAACCCAGTCATTTATCGGATCACCTGTAGATGGCAAAGGCCCTATTTCAGCTTCAAAGTACCTCTCCCCGTCTGATCTGTAGGAATCAAGAAAAGGTATACCCTCTTTAAGGAAAAAGGCGTTAGCTATTGACACTTCGTTCTCCTCGGATGAATGTTCCAAATAATTTTTTAATCCCAAAGAGTCCTCCATTATAGCCTGAAGCTCCATATCGGTAAGCCCTAAAACCTCGGCCATCTCATCAGCAGAATCTCCTCCCGCTCCTCTGTAAGCCATCAAAAGAGCTGTATGAATACTATAAGGAGAAACAAATACATTCTCATCATCTTTAGCCAACCTCGGGAACATATCAAAAGAAAAATCCTTAGCTGAAGAAGAAAGCCCTTTTAGCTCGTCTGGCGAAACCTCAGGTAGTTCTTCTTCAGGTTCTTCAATTAAATAAAAAGATAGGAATAATATTACAAGTAAAATAGCGAAAATAACTATAAGCTTTCTCATATATAAAAATTAATCTTTAATTAAGTAACCTTAGTATACCACCTAAAATAAAGGAGTAAAGAAACTTTTCGGGGCCTAAAATTACTCTTGCCCGTTATTATTCAAGAGTTCTGAGATAATTTTAAATCGTCTATCTTTGCGTAAACCATGATGAGCTCCAACTTTCTTTTTGATCGAAGCAAAGGAGCCGTCAATGGAGTTGGTGGTATTAGGAATATG
>JBNJGN010000015.1:0-16588 GCA_051747785.1 Patescibacteria group bacterium
GGGGGATCATCCATCGTTATGCATTCAGAAGAGGTCTTGGAATATGATGAGGAAGAAGATGCTTATGACATTGTCGAAAGAACTGTGACATGCGAAACAAACTCCGTGGGCGAGCAGCTGGCAATGTATGGCGCTCCGGCGTACCGAGTGGAGACAACTGGTAGTGGTAGTTTAAGTGAGTCATACCAAGATACGGAAGACAGACCTTGGCGGATATATATGAGAGGTGGTAGAGAAGATACTTTGAACATTGCTCCCGAGACAAAAGACAAGGGATGGGTTAAAGAAACAACTACAACCACCGGTTCACCTTCTACAACAGAGAATACCACCTGTGCCGGGGGTATTTGGCCGGCCGACTATACCCTAAAACCGGATCAGATAACCGAGAATGGTATCAAAGGCAGTGATGTTTTTGAAGTAACTAATCCGGGTGCGACGATGATGTTCAAGATCGAATTTGAGTATGTGTATAAATAATGAGTTTTTTCTTTTTTACGGAGCGGATGGGTATTTGGAAAGTTATTTTTCTTAAAAAGAGCTTTCTTTTTGAGTGATTTTAAGGTAAAGTAAACCCTCATTTCGGGTGGCGGCCGGCTTGAAGCCGGCCTTTTGTTTTATAGTGTTATGGATATAAGAAATATAGGTATTATCGCTCACGTGGATCACGGAAAGACGACTCTGACCGATGCTATTCTCCGTCAAACCGGAGCCGGTGAAGAGGGGGCATCAATGGATTCTGTTGATCTTGAACATGAAAGAGGTATAACCATTTACTCCAAAAACGCGGCAGTTATATATAAAGGTACCAAGATAAATATTCTGGATACTCCCGGACACGCGGATTTCGGTTCCGAAGTGGAGCGTGTTTTACGTTCCATTGATGCGGTACTTTTAGTGGTGGATGCGGCCGAAGGTCCTATGCCCCAGACAAGGTTTGTATTGAAGAAGTCGCTGGAGCTGGGCTTAAAGCCGATAGTTCTTGTAAACAAGATAGATAAACCCGCTGCCGATCCGGAGGAATGTGTAGATAAGGTTTTAGAGCTTTTCTGGGAGTTGGGTGCTACGGAAGAGCAGTCTAACTTTTCCGTTATTTATGCTAACGGAAGAGATGGCATAGCCAAGAGGGAGATGGTTGATAATTCAGATGATCTGACACCACTTCTGGACACTGTTTTGGAAAAGGTCCCCTCGGCTTCCGGTGAAAGTTTGAATTCCGGGGTTCTAAAAGCTCAACCTTTCAATCTGGGCTACGATAACTACTTAGGCAGATTGGCTGTAATACGTATATATAGCGGGTCGTTAACAGTTGGTCAGGAGGTTTCAATCGCTAATCCCAGCCAAGGTGTTCGCAGGGGTAAAATTGTAAAAATGTTCTCTTTTGATGGGTTAAAAAGGTCAGAGATATCTAAGGCCGGAGCGGGGGATATTGTTATGGTAGCCGGTTTGGGTGATATTAACATCGGTGAGACTGTCTCGGATAACCCCGGAATTGAACCTTTATCAATGATCGCTGTTGATGAACCAACTATAGCCATGAATATTATGATAAATACCTCTCCCTTGGCCGGTAAGGAGGGGAGTCTTTTAACCGCTCGACAGATAAAGGCCAGATTAGAGCGGGAACTGGAAGTTAATGTCGGTTTACATGTTGATTTTTCACAAGGTGAAGCATTTAAGGTTCACGGGAGAGGAGAGCTTCATATTTCCATTCTTTTAGAACAGATGAGACGCGAGGGTTATGAATGCCAAGTTTCTCAACCTCAGGTAATTTTGTATCACGATGACAGCGGAGTTCTAATGGAGCCTTTTGAAGAGATAACAATAGATATTCCGGCAGAGTATCAGGGTGCCGTTATTGAGCGTTTAGGTAAACGTTCAATTATTCTTAAAGATATTGTAAATCATAACAGTTCCGTTCGTTTGACCTTGGAGGGTCCAACCAGGGGAATACTTGGTTATCGTAGTCAGTTTGTACTAGATACTAAAGGAGAAGGTATTTTCTCCTCGCGTTTTCTTGAATTCCGTCCCCATGTTGGGGAGATAAAAAAGCGCTCAGTTGGCTCCATGGTCTCTATGGCATCGGGTAAGGCGTTAGGTTTTGCGCTTTGGAATTTACAAGAAAGAGGGGTTTTGTATGTTGCTCCGGGAACAGTGGTTTATGAAGGTATGGTTGTTGGCAATACTTCCAAAGGCGAGGATATGTATGTTAATCCAACCAAAGGCAAGCAACTCTCCAATGTTCGCTCTAGTGGTTCAGATGATGCCATTAGTTTGGTAACACCTTACGAACTGACCATTGAAAGAGGATTGGAAGTGATGAGTGACGATGAATACCTGGAGATAACCCCACTCTCAGTCAGATTGCGTAAGCAGGTTTTTAAATAGGTATAGGTTAACTTTACTAATATTCACTTTTTCCAATTTAGTGTAAAATATGTTTAATGTTCATAAAGCTTTTTTTAATTGCGTTTGTGGTCTTTCTGATAATTGATCTTATTTGGTTAGGTGTTATAGCTAGGGGTGTTTATGCTGAAGAAATAGGTTTTCTAATGAAAAAAGATGTAAACTGGCAGGCAGCTTTGATTTTCTATGTCATATTTGTCGCCGGTTTGGTTTTATTTGTTATTAACCCGGCGGTTACCAGTGCGTCCTTTTTGAACGCCTTGATCTTTGGAGCTGTTTTTGGATTAGTAACATACTCAACATATGATCTTACTAACCTCTCGGTTTTAAAAGATTGGCCCTTGAAGATAACTGTGATTGATATTATCTGGGGAACAGTTTTGGCTTCATCGGTTTCGGTGGTGACTTACTACATTGCTACTAAGTTCTTGGTATGAGTTACTTTTTAACATTAGGTTTGGTTTTGGTTATTTACATGACCATTTTTTATATCGTTTCTTTGTTAAGGAAAAGAAACGATATAGCTGATGTGGCTTGGGGGTTGGGGTTTGTTTTTCTGGCATGGGTCTCAATTTTTATATCTCAAAATTTTGGTACTGCTAGTTTTTTAGTGAGCATTTTGGTTACTATCTGGGGGCTGAGACTTTCTTACCATATATACAGGCGTTACAGAAAGAGTACCGAAGATCATCGTTACTTAAAATATAGAAATAACTGGGGAAAGTGGTTTTATATCCGTTCTTATCTACAGATATATATTCTTCAAGGTTTTCTTCTTTTTGTTGTTGCCTCACCGGTTTTGATAATAAACAGATATTCCGGTGAATCAGTTAGCCTTTTGGTTTTTTTGGGTATACTAATATGGTTGATTGGGTTTTTCTTTGAATCGGTGGGGGATGCGCAGCTTTCAAGATTCATCAACGATCCTAAAAACGGAGGGAAATTAATGATGAGTGGTCTTTGGAAATACACAAGACATCCCAACTATTTCGGAGAGGTGCTACAGTGGTGGGGGATCTGGGTTATGGCCACTCCTTTTTCTTATGGTTTTTGGAGTATCATTGGACCTTTAACCATCACTTTTTTGATACTAAAGGTTTCAGGTGTTCCGATGCTGGAAGAAAAGATGTCTGAGCATCCGGACTTTGCGGAATATAAAAAGAGAGTTAGTATTTTTCTTCCTCTCCCACCTAAGAAATGATCTTTTGATCGGGTTAAAACCATTAAAAACTCTTGAGAGCTACTGTACTTGATTTTTTCGGTTTTTAGTATTTAATAAATATAGTCGGCAACTTTTGCGGGTCGAGCTTTTATGCCAATAGAGGCGTTAAATGTTCATTATTTTTAATGTTATTAACTTAATTTTAGTCATATGAATAAAAGATCAATTTTATTAGTGGCATTAGCGGTGGTTGTATTGGGAGTTCTGGTTTCTGTTTTTGGAAAGGGTATAGCTGAAGCCCCCACTGAAGAGACACCTGCCGAGAGAAAGGACCATAAAGAAGTCGGTGCTATTTTCCTTGATAACTTTCTCGCCATTGCCCCTCCGGCTGAAGATAGTGATGCTCAAGGGAAACTGGAGAGTGTTCTTTCAAGCTCAGCTTTGGCCGAAATAGACGAGGATAATTTTAGTCGTGATGTAGCCCTTTTTGTAGGGGTTCAGGATATTCCCGATGAAGGTTACGAGGTTTTAGATGATGCTGAAAATGAAAGTGATGCATACATGAAAGTAAGGTTCAATTACTCCGGAGGCCCGGTTTTAAAGCGTATAGAGATGGTGGAGGAAGATGACGTGTGGAAGGTTGATTCGGTTAGTGATGTAAATGAAAGTGAAGAAGAGCAAAGGGAGAGTAACTTTAAGGAAACCGGCAATCTTGTCATTAACAATCCCGGTTATCCGGAGGACGTTTGGTATTTGGTTTACGAAAAACCCGGAGAGGCTGGTTTGAACGAAGCATTGATCTTCACTGAAGGTAGTCTGTGCGTTTCTGAAAGTGAAGAAGAGGTTTGTGATACGGATATGCTAGAGAGTGGTATGAGAGTGGAGGTTGAAGGTTTTAAAGTTGATGATGGAGTGGAAGTGGAGGTACTGCATCAGATCTAGTATTCTCTCAAGAGAAGATAAGACAAAACAAAAACCCTCAAAGAGGGTTTTTGTTTTGCTCTTATGATCCTTTGATCAGCGACTCTTTTTCATATCATTTTTAGATATGAATGTAAGGGCTTTACCTTCTTTCTGGGCTCTACCGGTTCTGCCGATGCGGTGTATATAATCTTCAAAGGTGTTAGGAAGGTCGTAGTTAATAACATGGGAGACACTGTCTATGTGTATCCCTCTAGCGGCGACGTCCGTTGCTACCAGAATTGATACTTGCCCGTTTTTGAATTTATCCAGGGATCTTTTTCTTTGGTTGTGGGTTTTATTGCCGTGTATTGACTCGGCCGAATAACCGGTAGCTTTCAGCTGTTTGGTCATCTTCTCTACGCTGTGCTTCATGGCACCGAATATTATGATCCTGCCTTTTTCTATACCTTTAAGAGTTTCTACGAGTTTTTCAAACTTATCCTCCGGAGAGAATATGACTATGTCTTGGTCTATGCTCTCCATAGTATCTTTTTTCTTCACTGATATTTCCACCGGATCCTTTAAGAAATCTCGAACAAGATCTTGTGCCGCTTTGGCCATGGTGGCCGAGAAGAGATGAGTCTCTCTTGAGTCCGGGGTTTTTGTTAGTATAGCCCTAATGTCGTTTATAAATCCCATATCAAGCATTCTGTCCGCCTCATCCAGTATAACGGTTGATATATATTCAGGTTTTAGCTTGGATCTGTTTATAAGGTCTAGCAGACGTCCGGGGGTACCTATTATGAAGTTCGGCCTCTGTTGAAGTTTGGATATCTGTAAACCGATAGATGTTCCGCCTACGCAAAGTACGGAGCTAAGTTTGGACCCTTGGCCCAATGACTTGAACTCGGCTTCTATCTGAGCAGCTAACTCTCGTGTCGGTGTGATTATGAGGGTCTGCTTTTTTCTGTCATTGATACTTTTTTCTAAAAGAGGTAAAAGAAATGCGGCGGTTTTTCCTGTACCGGTTTCGGCCAGACCGACGACGTCATTACCCTTTAGCATTTCCGGAATGATCTTGTCCTGTATAGGGGTGGGTGTCTTTATGTGTAATCTGTTAAGCGTCGTTGTAAGTAATGGTGAAATATTGAACTGTTCAAAGGTGTGCTTGGGTACGAACAGATCTTCTGCGACATCAGCCGTTGAGGATGATCTGTTTATAAAATGAGAGGGATTGAATTTGGCTTGACCAAACTTCTTTCCCTTTTTTGCTGCAGGCTTCCTCATGTGGCCCTTTCCGTTAAATTTTCTATTATTTTTTTGTTTATACTGGTTTTTAAGCCGAGAATTTTTGCCGGCTCCTGATTTTTGAGGTTGCCGAGAGCTTGTTTCTGTATTCATCTTTTTATTTATCTATATTTGTAATTTTAGAAACAGGAAATCGAAGAGGAGCCTTCATTAATATGTGGCCATAACCTGTACCTCGCTGCTAAAGTTTCCTTGTTTATGGAGTTTCAGAAGCTTTGGAAATACTACACTATATTATTATATTAGTCAAAATTTTGTATTAGTTTAACACTTTTGTGTTCCTTGGTACTTTTCAAATTATGGGTGCTAAATCTTTCTGAACTTATGCATGTCTGTCTATTTTTCGTTATATAAACTTTATTAAAAGTTATTGGAAAATAATAGGTATGCCTTTTATGAGCTATTTTGAATTTTGGAACGCACATTTTAAAAAAATATATTAAAATAAACGTATGATACTTATTATTTATGCCCATCCGGACACCGACGGATTTAATCCACGTATCTTAAAAGAGGTAAAGAGGGTCCTTGAACTAAATGGAGAGAGTTACGAGGTTTTGGATCTTTACGAAATGGATTATGATCCCGTACTAAAAGCGGGAGAATTATATACCGCCGGAAATAAAGAGGTTTCGAAAGAGAATAAAGGAATTCAAAAAAAGATCCAAAATGCTTCAGAATTAATATTTATCTACCCCATATGGTGGGGAGGAATGCCTGCTATTTTGAAAGGTTTTATGGATAGAGTGTTTACTCCTGGGTTTGCTTTTCAGTATAAGAGGGACAAACTGATAAATTTCATACCGGAGGGGTACCTTAAGGATAAAAAGGCGGTTTGCTTTGTCACCTCCGGTGGTCCGCGGGTTTTATACTTTCTCCTTTTACATCCGGTGAAAATAATAAACAGGTTCTTTATTTTCGGTTTTATGGGTGCTAGATCAAAAACTTTTCAGATGTATAAAGCCACTAACCTGGATAAGCTAAAAAAAGAAGAGGTGGAAAGATCTGTCTGTAAGGGTCTGCGATGGATTATGAAGTAACTGTTGGTTTTGATATTTTCAATAAGGTAAAATGAATAAAAGTAAACTAGTCCATATGAAAACTATTATTATTTATGCTTCCATTCATCACGGTAACACCGAAAAGATCGCAAAAGAGATCGGGTCCGTTTTAGGCGCCGAGGTTTTGAAATTTTCTGAAGTAAGTCAAGAAGATATAGAAAAGGCTGATTTGGTAGGGTTTGGCTCCGGAATATATTTTGCTAAGTTCCATAAAGCTTTGACCAGTTTAACTAAAGGTTTGCCGGACATGGAGGGTAAAAGTGCATTCTTTTTTTCTACTAGCGGAATGAAGGGTAACGGCCTTTTAAACAGATCTCATGATAAGTTTAGAAGAACCTTGAAAGAGAGGGGTTTTGAAGTAGGGGGAGATTTTAACTGTCCCGGTTATGATACTTACAGTGTACTTAAACTGGCAGGCGGTATCCATAAAGGAAGACCTGATCAAAGGGATCTGGAGAAAGCGAGAGAGTTTGCGGAATCTATCAAAGCTGAGATCGGATAGAGAAGTACTAAGTTTGTCAGATATTTCACTGATAGATATTCCTGCCCTACCTTGGAACAATCAATGTCGTTACGATTGCATTTATTGAGGAGAGCATTAAGAGGTTATACCGGAAATTCAAGAATATTTTTTGTGGTCCTCCTAGTGGGTGTTGTAATTTTCCCAGCTTATTAGTGTCCACATACCGTGCGAGAAATCCAAACATATCTTTCTACCGCACTCCGTTTACTCTTTCGAATCTAGATTCGGTGTCTGTATGTCAATTTTTTGCCGTATTTAAAATTATCTTACTTTTTTACTAAATTGTCTTTTTCATATTTATCACCCAAAGGAACTTTTTAGCTTGAAACTTTTGAACTGGCGATCTGGCTTTTCTTAAGCAAGGATTACCATTTGAGAGTGAATTTATTTACTTAGTTTTTTGAATAATACTGCAGATTAATCAGTTTTCTAAATGAGAAAATCCAGTTTTAACTTTTTTCATTTAGAGTGATGATGGTTCAGCCGTTATCTTGAGTCAGAAGAGAGTTATTGTAGGTATATCTTGCGTTTTTTGTTAGAATGAAACCATAAGAAGAATATAGTGTTTAAGGTTTAATTAGTAGTTTATGTCTTTAGAAGGGCCTCCTGAAAACGATAAAAAAGAGGATATTGATCCTGGGAGTTTGAATGAGTTGGAAATTGCAAAAAAGCTTTTAGAAAAAGCATATCCTGATTCTAAGCAGGCAGAAAAATTACGAGAAAGAATTGCTTATTATGAAGGAGGGCAAGAAGATCAAAGCAGGGAATCATTAAAAGAAACAGAAACCTATCCCATGGGAGGGTCTGGAACTGTTGAAGATTCATTTCATAAAGAACAAGAAGAAAATTTTTATCAAGAGCAGTATTTTTATCAACCAGGCCCTGAGTTTTATCAAACCGTTTTTGATACCGAGAATGTCAAAAACGATGAAAGGCGGGAAAAGTATTTCCAAGAGCAAAAAGAAAAAGAAGAGAAAATAGCTAATTACAGAGAAAAACTCGATAATCTTTTATTAAATTATAATTTTGAAGAGTATGAAAAGGCCTGGAACGAGAATCAGGATCTTAATAGTGCTGAGCAAACTGATGTAAGAACGGAAATGATAGATAATGTTTACCGTCTTGTTGATAACGGTCAAATGGGCATAAAAGAAGGTATGAATACTATGAGAAAAGTACGCCAATATATCTTGGGATCTCAAAAAAAATGGGAACAAGAAGACAGAGCAAAAACTAAGAAGGATTACAAAGAAACGTCATTTGAACGAAATTATCGTACGGTGAATAAGGGTGATTATGAAACTGAAAGAGAAGATCCGAACAAAGAGTTTCGTCTTATAAATGCTCATATCTCAACAGCTATAAATAACCTGGAAGAACAAGGCCTTAATCTTGATGATATAAAGACAGAAAGAGAAAAGGCTAATAACATAAGGAATCCTCAAAATTCAATGACGGCTCTTGTAGACATAATGAAAAGGTTGAATCGAATGGAATACGGTGATAAAAAAGAGGAAGGCAAGGAAGCCTCGGACTTTGAAAAGGAAAAATTCTTAAGACAGATTGAAGGTCACATTTTTGTGGTAATGAATAATTTAGAAGAAGAGGGGATCGATCTGACAGCATTGAAAAATAAATTAGAAGAAGTAAAAAATACTGCAGAAACAAAGGAGCGAGAGAAAGAGCTATTAAGATTCCTGGATAAAGTCAAGTTGCTTGAAAACAGAAAATTTGAATTAGGGGATGGTGTCTTAATCTCAACTAATAATTCTGAGAAGGTTGAGGCGAGAATAACGGGGGTAAGAGTTAAGAATGATGCCGTTCTTTATTCTGTGGAGTGGGAAGAGGGTGGGGAGCTTTATAAAAAAACCGTCTCAGAAAACAAAATTGAAGAACCGGAAAATCTGGAAGATATCGCTGCAAAAGAAAAGGAAGAAAAATACCACGAAGCCGTTGATTATTTAAATGATTTTGAAAATAGACTTGCTGATACTGTAAAGGAAAACGGGGAAGAGAAGCTTGTGAAGTTGGCGGAGGAGAAGATTGGCGTAAGATATGCAAAGTCCAAATTTATTGTTGATCAATATGAAAAGAAACAAAGAGAGGCGGAAAAATTAAAGAGTGCCGTAGATAATTCGACTGATGTGAATGACCTAGTTAAAAAAATAGAAGCGACTGATATTCGTTTAAAAAACGAGCAGGCGGGAATTGATAGCCCCGAGCATTTAATGAAAAGGATAGAACTTGCCGACCGCTTGAAAAATCCTGCTCTTGTTCCAGATATATCCGGCTTAAGGGATAAGATGCAGAATTTGATTTTGGAAAAGCATGGACATATTAACAATGAAATAGATCAAAGCGAATATCAAAAATACCTTTCAGAGAAATTGGACTCATTGGTTTTGGATAAAAATGACATAGAGAAAGTGGCAGATAAACTTCTGCCCGAAGTTTTTGCCTCAATAGATGATAAAATTGAAAACACGACGGCGGTATTGAATTCGATTGATGGTGTACAGACTAACTTTTCTTGTGCTGGTCATCTAAGTGGTTCAGGCAATAATAAATTTGATGCAAGTATAAATATAAGCTTTGAATCGGAAGATAAATATTTGCCAATTTTTTTAAAGGACAAAATAGAGAATAGTTATTTTCGAGATCTAGCTCAAATAAATACAAAAAATGGCCATGTAAGCCTGCATTTTATATTATATCCGCCTAAGTCCTGGATAAAAGAGAACGATAAACCCACCATTTCCGAGATAAACCGAACATCTGAGAGGGCATTAAGGAAAAATTTTGGAATAGAGATGGATCAAGAAATGTCTGGTTGGGATTTTCGTGAAAAACTTGAAGCGGAACAAAAGAAGTACATAAAAAGAAATCCGCAGGCAGTATTTATGGAGATGCCGGCAAATAGTTTGGTTCTTAAGCCAATCGCCGATGTGTTGCCGAACGCAATAGAAGAAAAAGAATATGAAGAATTTTATAATTCCACAGAGGCAAAGGAAATCAGGGAAGGATTTCTTTCTTTTTTAGAAGAAGTTATATCAAGTTATAAGAGCAGTATAAAAAACAGTTAATTTGGATTTTCGGTAAATGGCGGGAGCAAACGTTTATAGGTTTACAATTTTAACAGAAACAGAAGGAAATAAAAATTTAGAATTTGACGATGCAAGCGTTGTGTTGGCAAACACCACTGTTGGATGCCGATGACGGCGCCCCGGGTTTATTTATTATTAAGGAAAATGAGTAAAACTATGCCAAATCAAGAAAAATTTAATCCGTTCGATCAACAAAAAAAGGAACAAGAACCAAAGGAGGATCGTTCAGAAATGACACCGGAGGAAGAACAAGAAGTCAAGCGCATGGCCGGGGTGGTGGATCCGCTGGAACACGCCGAGAGAATGATAAATTCCGGGGATGAAAAATTGGAAGAAGAAGGCAAAAAGCCGAAAAGGGAAATTGAAAAATCAATGGAGCAACAAGAAAAGCAAAAACCGCCGGAGGAAAGTAGATATGAACACAAAGAAGAATTCAATGCGATTGAAACCGGAAAAAAGATCTTGAGGCGAGCCGAAGCGGAGCGTGATCTGGAGTCCGCCCGTACCACCGCTGAGGGCGAACATGATTTTAATCTTCGCGTCCAAGCGCTTGTCTCAGTAGCGGAAGCCAAAGCAAAGGCAGGAGAAGATCCGAGTGATATCCTGGAGTCCGTCCGCACCATCGCTGAGGGTACTGAGCGTCCTCCTGGTGCTCGCGTCCAAGCACTTATCTCAGTAGCGGAAGCCAAAGCAAAGGCAGGAGAAGATCCGAGTGATATCCTGGAGTCCGCCCGTACCACCGCTGAGGGTAGTAAGGGTCATAGGTCTCGCGCCCAAGCACTTAGATTAGTGGCGGAGGCTTATGCAAAGGCAGGAGAACTGGAGTCCGCTCGCGCCACCGCTGAGAGTATTGAGCGTCCTCCTGGTGCTCGCATCCAAGCACTCATCTCAGTAGTGGAAGCCAAAGCAAAGGTAGGGGAAGATCCGAGTGATATCCTGGAGCCCGCTCGCACCGCCGCTGAGGGTATTGAGAATCCTCTTGATCGTGCCCAAGCACTTAGATTAGTGGCGGAGGCTTATGCAAAGGCAGGAGAACTGGATTCCGCCCTTGCCACCGCTGAGGGTATTGAGCAGCGTCCTTTTATTAATTGTGCCAAGGTGCTTGCTTCAGTGGCGGAGGCTTATGCAAAGAGGGGAGAACTGGAGTCTGCCCGCACCACCGCTGAGGGTATTGGGGATTCTTTTAATCGCGCCCAAGCACTTATCTCAGTAGCGGAAGCCAAAGCAAAGGCAGGAGAAGATCCGAGTGATATCCTGGAGTCCGCTCGCACCACCGCTGGGGGTATTGGGCGTCCTTTTAATCGCGCTCTGGCGCTTGCTTCAGTGGCGGAGGCTCAGGCAAAGGCGGGGGAACTGGATTCCGCTCGCGCCACCGTTGAGAGTATTGAGCGTCCTCCTGGTGCTCGCGTCCAAGCACTTATCTCAGTAGCGGAAGCCAAAGCAAAGGCAGGAGAAGATCCGAGTGATATCCTGGAGTCTGCCCGCACCACCGCTGAGGGTATTGGGGATTCTTTTAATCGCGCCCAAGCACTTATCTCAGTAGCAGAAGCCAAAGCAAAGGCAGGAGAAGATCCGAGTGATATCCTGGAGTCCGCCCGCATCACCGCTGGGGGTATCACCGCTGAGGGTGTTGAGGATCCTTCTTATCGCGCCCAAGCGCTTGCCTCTATAGCCCAAATAGAATTTGAACAAGCCAATATTACCTCCTCCGAGATAGCCGAACTCTCTGAGGAGCAACTCCAAAAGATCATCTCTCTTGATCGCGACCGGATATCCCACGCACTGGGTTTTCTACGCCCCGATCAGATAGCTAAGGCCGAAGAACTTATGGACGAGCATGAAGCAAGCTCCCGCTCCTACATTCTCGGCACTATTGAGCGCGAGGAGGCGGATGTTCGAAACAAAAAATCTCAACGAGAAATATCTTACGAACGCGTGCACAAGGAAAGCGGGAAGGTTTCTCCGGATAGCTCTCACTCTCTCAAGCGCGCCTTGAGCCGTTCTGTGGCACGGCTAAATTATGACACCGCTTCCAATGTTCTGCTACAGAAGCTCGGCGAGGAAGAAGGGGAAAAAGCCAAACTGCGATATCTCAAAAGCTTAATTGAGATGGAGAACCCCAAGGGCAGAACCGTGGCCACCAATATGTATGCCGATCCGGATCTCGCTCCAGCTCATAAGGAATATCTTGCCCGCAAACTAATTGATGAAGGGCATTGGGATAAAGAGCTGGGGAAGATTTTAAGCGAGCGTCTGGAAGCAGGAATCTCCAAAGAAGAGATGGACAAGGTTTTATCCGGCATTATTAATCAATTAGGGCTCACTCCGGACGCCACAGTATATCAGGCGCTGGAAGAGCCGGGATTATTGAGCGTTGAAACTCTAGAAGGGCGCATTAACGAACTTAAAGAGCATAAAGAGCGATTTGAGAATTTGAGTCGTGAGGAATTACTTGATACTTTTCGTGAAGACGAACAAGCAATGAAAATATACTATCTTCTCTATGGCGGTGAATACCAATATTCTCTTATTAATGACTATAGCTTTGAAAAGTTCAAGGTGATCATAGAAAAGATTAACCGGCTGGAGATAGACGAGAAGAAACTGGAGCAATTCAGTTCGGCGATGGAGAAAGCTGGTCTCTCGCATGAAGAGGCGGAGCGCGCGGCCGAGGATATGCGATCCGGGAGATTTTCGCTTATGAGGCCGGAAGATCGCACAACTACTTTTGACACCTCGGCCGTAGAGGGCTCGCGTTACTCGGAGGCGTTGAACCGCTTGCAGGAAGTGTGGAACACCGAACTGGAGAAAACTCTTCTACTTGCGGCAAAAGGAGAGGATGCCGCCAACGCCCATGAATTGGAACAGGCCGAGACGGATCGAAGCGCGTTGGAAGAAGCGCGCAATAAAGAGGCAAAGCGTATTAACCGCATGCTGAAAGAGTTTAAGTTCGGAGAAAAACAGCGTTATGAGGATATATTACGCCACGCCGAGTTAATGCGGAAAGAACTCCTAAACCGCGCCCGGCGGAAAAAGGACAAAGGGGAGCGTGATCGTATCCAGGATCTACCCACCTCTCGGTGTATTACTGAATATTTGGAAACCTTTACTCCGAGTGTTAAAAGTATCGGTTTTTATAACAACGAATGGAAAAGCCATCTTCAAGCAACTCTTGCCGAGTTGGAAGCTTCCAAAGAGGAGGCGCCTCAAAAAGAACAAAACAAACAGTTCGATCTTACGTTTCTCGACAAGGGCCGAGACTTTATCCGGGCGGTGCGCTTTGCCGATAGCCAGAGGTGCTGCTTTAATAGCAGTAACTACACCCAGGGCGGAGAGAATGCTTCTGACTGGATCGCTCGGCTGAACAAAGATCCGCTTTCCTTCATCACTGATATCAAAGAGCATGATTCGCGCGAGATATCGGGATTTGTTTTTGGAAGGATGGGATTGGATCCTGAAAACGGAGAGCCGATAGTGATGCTAAACGGCATCTACTGCCAACACAAATCACCCGGATTGACCGACAATATTCTTACTCGCATTGAACAGAAATTTGCTAAAAAGATCGGAGCCGGACGGGTAATGCTTGCTTCCAAGCATGGTGGAACCCTGCCACAGGCGCCGAGCGAATATGAAGAGGCAAAAAACGAGAAAGTGCAAGCCCTTAGAGCGCTTGATGATGACAGGGTGTATGACGATATCGGTACCACCGGTAACGGCGCGTTCTCTTTTAGCGGATACAAGAAAAAAGTAGAACGAAGAGAAGATTAAACCAAAATGGCTTTATCTTTTTCTTCTCGGTTATTTATGGACAAAGAAACTTTTAAATCAAATCAAAATAATCAGCATTTTGAGAGCCTGCAAGAGGAGCTTGATTTTTTGCGCCAAGAAGTAGCCAGGCGGGAAGAGGAGCTTGAAAAAGAACCTGGCAAAGAAGAAAAAGAAGAGCTTATTAAGGAGCCGGTGGAAGAGTATCGGCAAACACCTTCGTCCGAAGTGCTTGAAGAAAAAGCTCAGATCTCGGAAAAGAGAAAGAGAGTATAATGGCGGATCTCGCTCTGGAGCGCCATGACGAAAAAGTAAAAGAACTTTTAGATGTAATGGAAGAGAAGGGAATACGCAACACTCTTTCTGTTGTTGATAAAATGGGCGACTTACACTTAGAGGATGATCTTCATCGAGCTTTGGTGCAGTGGATAAAAGCCGGTTATCCTGTGAAAGGGCTTAAGGAAAAATTTTGGAATAGAGATGGATCAAGAAATGTCTGGTTGGGATTTTCGTGAAAAACTTGAAGCGGAACAAAAGAAGTACATAAAAAGAAATCCGCAGGCAGTATTTATGGAGATGCCGGCAAATAGTTTGGTTCTTAAGCCAATCGCCGATGTGTTGCCGAACGCAATAGAAGAAAAAGAATATGAAGAATTTTATAATTCCACAGAGGCAAAGGAAATCAGGGAAGGATTTCTTTCTTTTTTAGAAGAAGTTATATCAAGTTATAAGAACATGACAAGGGAATAGTTAATTCCTTTTATTCATGAAGGCTTAGATTGCTTAAGCGAAAGTGTTATTTCTGGTAAGAATTGTAGATTAACATAGATTACAGTGTGACCTAAAAAAAGAGCCTTCCGTCCACGCAGTGAACGGAGGCAACTGTTTAAGGTGCTTTCGGGTTTATGTCTTCATGACCTATAATGGCCAGTATTCCTGTATATTCTTCGCCATCTCTTTGTATGAACTTTACAACCTGCCAGCCGTGTTTTAAGTATTCATCAAGAACATCATTTTTTAGAAACTCAGCAGCCGGTCCTGTGCGTCCATTTGTTGTTTTTAAACTAAATGCAGTACAGGGAATGAAACGGAAAACTAAGTACTTAGATATGTCTGCCATGGCACATCTCCTTATAAGTTAAATGTTCTTATCTAAGAGGAGATTACAATAAAATACTACAATAGTCAAACTAATGTATTAGTTTACCGCTTTTATCTTATCTTAAAAGCTGGGGATGTTTAGGGGTATTTTTTTATTAGATGCGTTAAAATAAGGATATGGAAGAGCAAGAAAAAAAGAAGCTTCCTACACGCTTTCGGATCAAGAGAATGTATTTTGCTATTCTTATGATCTTTTTGTTTTCAGCGGTTTTCTATTGGTTTACTTTCAAATTAGAATTCAAGACTGTGGAAGGAAGCCAAGAAGAGCATGGATCCCGAAAAGATAACTTTAGTAGAGGTTGCTTCTTATAATACCGAAGCGATCAATTTTTTAAAAAGATAGGCTTTAGAGAGACCGGCAAGGTGCGGTATGATGATAAGTATAAGGTGAAGAGCGGTAATATCATACCGACAACTGAGCTGGTGATGAGCGCTAGTGCTTGGTCACGTTGTTGCGGTATAATTAAATTCATTAGAAGATCATTTTAAAATTTATGTGTTCGGAAGGATCAAGTTTTGAAAATATTGATCCCGTACGGGTGGAAAAGGAAGAAAGATGGAAAAATGAGCTTTCAATGATGGATGAAGTAGTTGATGAGAGAGGTCTTGGAATAGATGGCGAGGTTAAAGAAACAGTGGTCGCTTTTAACATGCATGGTTTAGAAACAACCGGTTCTTGCGAGGGGCATCTGGAAGAAGATGAGCCGGGGTTTCACTATCCTTGGATACATATATCTACCCCGGAGCCGAAAGAACTGGAAGAAACTGAAGGGGAAGAAAGAGAGCGACTGGAAAAGGAATGGAGGATTGAGAATTTAAAACAGAAAGCGAAACTGATTTCTTACCTGGAAGAGTTTTATAAAAACAGAGAGATACCGATTGATGCAGGTTTATCTTTTAGCAATATAGGTAGATTTGGAGAATTTAGGGTGCAAAGTTTGGGTGGGGATGTTATGGAGATTCTTTCTCCCGAAGAACGGCGTCAAAAAAGAGATTTATACTTAAAAGAAATGAAGGACTTTACTCAGTTTTTGAAGGAAAGATATTTTGAAGAATAGTTTTTGTAAATGATTTTATGTTAATCTATAATATATATGGAAAATTTTGAGAAAAGATCAAAGGGAGAAGAAATGTTATCCCAAATATTCAGTAGTCAAGAGGAATTAAGAGAAAGTTTGAAAGTAGCTTTGGA
>JBNJGN010000016.1:0-16009 GCA_051747785.1 Patescibacteria group bacterium
CCGGTTCAAGAAAATCCACCTTCCATACTCCTCTATCCATATCTTCCTCAGAATCAATTATTCTGAAATTCACGGGATACTCTACCCTCACTCTTACGTCCTCCAAAACCTCCTTAGAGGTTGAACGTAAAATAACACTATACTCGTTAGCACTGTTTAGATAGGTCTTTTGAGGACCGTTAAAACTCAAAGCCACCGGACTATCAGTCACCTTTATAGGAAATTCCTTTTTCTTTTCAAAAAGGGCGCCGGATCCTTCTATATTGTACTTAAGTTCTACAACCAAATTATTTACCTCGCCTTTTTTGCCAAACATATCAAAAGCAACCTTTCGACGACTAACGCCATCGGCTCTTAGGTCACCGAGGTCTATCCGCTCGGTGGGCATACGAGAAGATACACCCTCCGTATCTCTTGCCGTTTCGGGATAACGTATGATCATTTTAGTATCATAAAGACTTACGTCATTTCTGTTTTTGACGGTAATATCATAGTTTACCTCTTCCCCGGAAGAAACTGTTTGAGGACCTTCTATGTTAACAATTATGTTATCACCGGAAACAAAGAAGCTGCCGCTTAAAAAAACATAAACAGCCACGATCACCGAAACCAGAAAGAAGATAATCGCCCCCACAAGAAGAACTGTGGCTGTTATCTTTAAATAAGGAACCTTTTCAGGAGATTTTTTTTTCTTTGAATTTTCTTCTTTTTTAGATCTCTTCTTTTTCTTAGAGATAGTGGTATCCTTTTTTTTGAATTTTTTTTGGTAATTATCCCATATATCCTCATCACTGTCGGAAGAGCTATCTTTCCCTTTACCTTTATTGTAATACAAGCTTTCTTTTATGCTCCTGATACTTTTGGGCTTACTTCTGTAATTTTTACGAGGTCTCATTGCAAAAATTATATATTATAAATAGAAACTTTACAAAAAAGTTTTGCTCTCGCCCCCCCCGGCAAACGAAGATACATTGATACGGTACCAGCGGTTATTTTTTAAGTTTATACAACATGTAATCCATATTAATCTTGGGAAGCACAAAATCTATATTATGTAATATCACCAAACCTAATAAAGTTATTACCAATAATTAAAGTCAATATACGCAAATACCTATAACTTAAACAAAGTTTTGTGATACATAGGCAATATCTTTATCGCCACTAAACAGGTGTATAAGAGTTTTTAGTATATACATATCTTCCAAACATATTTTCTCTAAAACTCTTTTGTCTCTTTGATCTGTCCATCTTGGAACGTCACCACCCTATCAGCCTGCTCAGCGTATTCTGCCTCATGGCTTATCAAAACAATAGTTTTTCCAAAATCTATATTTACATCTTGCAAAAGAGATATTATTGCTTGGCCGTTTTTTGTATCAAGATGAGCCGTCGGTTCATCCGCCAGAATGATCTCTGAGTCTTTTGCCAACGCCCTCCCCACAGCAACTCGCTGCTGTTCTCCTCCGGATAATTTTTGAGGATAAAAATCAGCACGGTCACGAAGTCCCAAGAAATCAACAGCTTCGTCAGCTTTCTTTCTTGACTTATTTTTACTATAACCCTGCAATCTTAGCTGAAACATAATATTCTCTCGTGCAGTATAGTTATAAATGAGATTATAAAACTGGAAAACATAGCTTATTTTATTGAGATGGTACTGTTTTTTTTGTTTTTCTTTCAGTTGAGCAATATTTTGACCTTGCACAATTACTTCACCTTCCGTCGGTGAATCAATCAAACCGATCATGTTCAACAGTGTAGTCTTACCTGAACCGGAATGCCCCGTTAGGGAAACAAACTCCGATTGATATATATCTAGATCTACACCACAAAGTGCAGATATCGCCACCTCTTCGCCAAGATCATACGCCTTGGAAAGACCTCTTACACGGATGATAGGCTCTCGTTCAACAGCGATCGCTTTATCTCTGAATATTTTTTTGATCACTCGCTCAGACCATCCAACCTTACGCAAGTTAAACGCTATATTCTCATCGGATAACCCATAATCCCTGGCTTCTTTTATATAAGTAATGAGATCCTGTTTATAATCCATATATCATTATCCGTTACTTCTTATTACATCAACTATCTTTATGCGCGACGCCAGAAAAGCCGGTATAAAACTACCACCAACTGCCGCAATAAATAACAGTATAAAAGAATCAATAACTATACTCCAATTAAATACCGTATGAAAATCTCCAATAAGTAAAGAGATAGGGTGCCCGATAGAGTACTGATGAATAAGAAAAGAGATAAAAAGACCTATAACAAACGAAAATAGAAAATACAGAAATGCTTCCAAAATATACACACAGATCACAAATGAATTACTTGCACCCATTGATTTAAGAATACCGATCTGCCGTTTCTTTTGAAAGACATTAATAAATATCATCGTGCCAACAATAACAAACACAGAAACAATTAATAAGTTGATGATCAATCCAGTAATAAACGAGATCGTCGCCATGATATCATCGACATATCCCGATATCTCCCTCCATGTATACACCTCTACATTCAGGCCTTTCGCCTCTATTTTTTCCTTCACCGTTACCGCTCTTTCTTGTGGGGTTGTGAAATTAAAAGAAAAATCACGGTCTTGTATCTTTTCTCTTATCTGTGTAGCAAAGTTTTTTTTATAGTCCTTTATCTTTACAACAATTTCACTATTTTTATGCACATAATCCAACTGCTCCAGTTCTTTCCCACTCATTATGAGCAACCAGTTGGGTATAAATGTTTTAGCATCTATAATGCCAGCGATCGTGTAATTTTTTTGTTTTCCGGAGATAGTAGAAACAGTTATCTCCTCTCCTACCTCTATCAGTTCACCATCGTATGTATTCTTACGCAGATCATCAGCTAACATTTTCCCGATAACCACCTTGCCTGAATCAGAGGATTTGATGAATTTGCCCTCTATAATATTTTCAGATAAATGTGTTGTGTCTTTTTCTTGGTCAATATCTATACCAATAGAGATATAAGGATTTGATATCTTATCCTTATACAGGATACCAAAATTACCACTACTTCTAACGGCGTAAGATTCTATTTCCTCTATTTCATCTAAAGCGCCTGTTACCTCTTTAACATCATCCAGAGATGAAGATCCTTCTTCCGGGTGAATAACAATGTGCCCGATCCAACCGATCTCACCATTGGCGAACATATACTGAAACCCGCTTAGAATACTGTTAGATATAAAAATAGCAGTAAACGCCACGCTGAGACTTGCGATGATCAATATTAAAACCACCCAACTTTTAGCAGCGTCACGAACCGAGAAAGATAATAGTGATAAAAATCTACTTATCATAGATAATGCCCTGTATACAGATTATTACAGTATATATGTAAAAACAAATTACGTTTATATTTTAAAACTGCATTCAGCTCACCATACGACATTAGATCAGAAAGACAGCAACTAATAAAAGACAGGGTTCTACCATGCCGCCTTAAGAGCCCTATTTATCTCTCTTGCCATCTTCTTTTGCAGTACGGGGTCCTTTTTGGCAAAACCGCTTTCCTTATCTCCTTCATTTTCCAGAAGACCAAAATAAATGGCCGATTCAACATACCCTAAAGAATAAAGTATTTTTAACATCAGAGCACGTTCTTTTTCACGTAACTCCTCACCCTCACAGTTAGAAGAGGATATGTCCATAAGACCTCTCTGAACAGTGTCAAAAACCTCCTGACACCCTTCACTTTCCCCTATTAAACGAGCGCAGACTGAAACTATATCAGCGGTTACCTTTTGCGCCGAAATGTTATCCCTTAAAGAAAAATATAAATTAGTATGAGGAGTCAGATAAGTCATCCTCCAGCCACTCTTTCCAATCAAAAGACCGGCAGAGATATAACTCATATTCGTTAAACCAAATTTGAGCCTGGACGTACTTTTTCTTACTCCTTGAGCTCTACCGTAAAGACAGCCAAACTCCCGTGTAAAAAGATGAACAGAGAGGTTATCCTCCCCCTGAGGAAAACTTCTCATCACCAAAGCTTCAGTATCATGAATATCGTATTTCATCAGCTTGTAATACTAAAGGCACTTTAGTTCAACGGCAAACTCTTTATCGTTTATAGAAAAAGAATAAGGATCAGAAATTTTGGCATATTTAATAGATGATACCTTAACTTTTTCGTAAAGATACTCTGAAGCCTCAGCCAAAAGAGCTTCGCCTTCATCATCCGTTTCAACTATAATGTCTACAGATTGCTGAGAAGTAAGACCTTCCTTTTTTCGCAAACTCTGAAGTGATCTCACCAGGTCTCTTATCTCTCCCTCTTTTATCAATTCCTGGTTCAGATTCGTATCCAATTTTACCTGTGTATCCATTTCAGGGTCATGTAAAACGTCCTTTACGTTAACCTCAGAGAGAATATGTTCGAGTAGATCTTCTTTTTCCAGTATCTTTTCTGAGACATCTTTCAAAAACAGCTTAGATAAGGGCTGTCTTACCCTTATACCCGCCTCAGAACGCCTTTCCAGAGCCTGTGAGACTATCTCTCTTATTTCCTTGAAATGTTCCAATACTTCTCTATCAACCTCAGATCCCTCGGGCCAGGAAGATAGATGGACGCTCTCAGGATCATCTTTTGATCTCACAACCTCAAAAACTCTCTCGGCAGTAAACGGCATAAAAGGAGCCAAAAGTAGAGAGTATCCTCTTAGAACTTCACGAGTTGTTTGAAGACACCTCTCAAGGTCAGGTCCTTCGCTCTTGAACCTGTCACGTGATCGTCTGGTATACCAGGTAGAAAGATCGTCAACAAAGTCCATCAGAGGCCTGGCGGCAATGTTTATTTCATATCTTTCCAATCCTTGAGTAACCAGTTCAACCGTCTCAGAGAGGCGAGATTCTATCCATCTATCTATCTCTTTCTTTTTTCCCGCTTTATCACCTTCCTTCTCTCTTTCTTTGGCATAAGTCTCATAGAGATTAACCACATTCATAAGACGGTTAGTAAGTTTCTTTGATATCTCATCCACTCTGCTCTCGGAAAAAGCCAAGTCCTCGGCCTTTACCACCGGAGATGAAAGTAGGGCGTATCTCATAGCATCCGCTCCATATCTGTCAACTACATCCATAGGATCCGGATAATTTTTTAGCCTTTTGGACATTTTCTTACCATCCTCAGCCAAAACCGTTCCGTTGACCACAACCGTTTTAAAGGCACTTCTGTCAAAAATAGCGGTAGATAAAACCAAGAGAGTATAGAACCATCCACGAGTCTGATCTTGGCCTTCGGCGATAAAATCAGCCGGAAAGTAAGGACTGTCCTTTTTTTCAAATTGCTCTTTTGCTTCAAAGGGGTAGTGAACCTGAGCATAAGGAACTGAACCGGAATCATACCAGGTGTCAAAAACATCCGGCACTCTTTTCATCTTTCCACCACAAGAACAGACCAGCTCTACATCATCTATGTAAGGTCTGTGCACATCAATCTCATAGTTTTCGTTACGAGGTAGTATCTTTGCAGAAAGCTCATATACTTCGGCGTTTTCCATAAAATCTTGGCTTTTATCACCTCTCATCTGAACGGAAGTTTTTCTGTCCGCAGAAGTAGCAACGCAGTTCAAAAGCCAGAGAACAGCATTGTGAGAAACTATCATTATCCGTTTGCCGGCGTATTTCATTTCCAGCTCATCCAAAAAAGAACCCAGTCTTTTTTTGATATCCAAAAAACTCTCCCCACCCGGGATACTCCTTTCAAACATTTCGGTCCAGTCATCAAAAAGAGCCCTGTATTCATCTACGGAATGAAGATTGAGGTCGCCAAAATCAACTTCACGAAGCCTTTCGTCCTCTATGATATGCTCCTTCTGTAGTCCACATGAATCAGCCACCATCCTAGCCGTTTCTTTGGTTCGTAAAAGATCGGAAGTAATTATAATATCAGGTGGGTTTTTCAATATCTCTTTAGCAGACTTTCTTACCTGCTCTTTTCCTTTTTCCGTTAAATAATGCTCATTATCAGGAAAAGAACTAAGTACGTGTTCCGTATTATTATCGGCCTCCCCGTGACGCATTAGAATGTAACTGTTATTGGTATCCTTAGCGATCTCATCAAAAGAACCAATCACGGAGTACTCACCACATTCAGCACACTCCCAGATAGGTACAGGGGTTCCCCAAAATCTGGCTCTTGATATAGACCAATCTCTAGCCTCTTCCAACCATTCACCAAAACGATTTTTCCCGATGTGATCCGGTATCCATTGAACTTTTTTGTTCTCTTCCATGAGTCTTTTTCTTATATCCGTAACCTTCACGAACCAGGAATCGGTAGCGTAGTTTAAAAGAGGTGTATCACAACGCCAGCAGTGCGGATAGGAATGGGTTATCTTTTCCTTGGAGAAAAGCCTTCCCTCACCGGCAAGGATCTTTATTATCTCCACATCCGTTGCCATATGATCATCTTTGGGTTTAACCGTTTTTCCGGCAAGCTCACCCAACTCATCAGAAAATACGCCTGTCATTTTAACGTGCTGTATAAAGGGAATATTATACTCCAGAGAAAGCTCGTAATCGTCCGAACCGAAAGCCGGAGCTATATGAACAACACCGGTACCTTCCTCGGTTGTGACAAATTCGGCCGGATATATTTTCCACCCCTTCTCCTTATCTCCATGAAGATCGCTATTTAAAAAATGATCAAAAACAGGCTCGTAAGAGTAACCCACAAGCTCTTTTCCTTTAAGGGTCTTTAGTATATCAAACCCATCTCCCATAACCCTCTCTGAAAGAGAGCGGGCAAGTATATAGAGATCTTCTTCTTTTTTAGCTACAACATAATCCACTTCCGGATTGACCGCCAAAGCGGAATTTCCCGGAAGAGTCCAAGGAGTAGTAGTCCAGCTTAAAATGTAAATATCCCCTTTTTCTTTTAAGTCCAGGTTATCAGGTTTTAGATCTTTTATTTTGAATTTAACCGTAACAGTATTATCTTTTATATCCTTATATCCCTGATTAACCTCAAAATTGGAAAGAGTGGTCTCGCAACGAGGACATATATGCATTGACTTGAATCCTTTGTATAAAAGTCCTTTTTTATGAAGCTCTTTTAAAGACCAGAAAACCGATTCACTAAAAGAAGGATTCATTGATTTATACGCATTCTCCATATCTATCCATCTTCCCAAGCGAGGAACAACTCTTTTCCATTCTCTATCATAAAGAAGAACACTCTCTCGCGCGGCCCTGTTAAATTCCTCAATACCATAATCTTCTATTTCTTTTTTATTATTGAGACCCAACTCTTTTTCTACAAGATTTTCAATAGGCAATCCATGACAGTCCCACCCCCAAACACGGCGGACAAAGTATCCCTGCATAGTTCTAAAACGAGGTATAACATCCTTTATAGTACCGGCTAAAATATGCCCATAATGAGGAAGCCCCGTAGCAAAAGGAGGTCCGTCATAGAAAACAAAACTTCCCTTGGGCGACGCTTTTTCAAGAGATCTTTTGAATATCTCTTTTTCTTCCCAAAAATTCAGAACCCTTTCTTCTTCAAGGGCTATTTCGCTTTTTTTATCTTCACTTTCATCCGCCATAATGTTTAATAATACCACAGCAAAAACTTATAAAAAACAAAGCATAAAGACACATCGCTCCTACTACATACTCTCAGGAGCGCCTATACCTAAAAGATAAAGACCGTTTTTCATAACGTGTCTAAAACTTTCAGTTATAAGAAGTTTATACCCCGCATAGGGATCGGCGGGATCCGCTATTTTCTCTTCATTATAAAAAGCATTAAAAGCGGAGGCTACGGAAATAAGATAATTGGTTACATAATGAGGCGCATATTCCCTCTGAGCACGAGAAACCGCTTCAGGAAATCTGTAAAGGAGTTTTTCCAATTCAGAGTTAAAGGGACTCTTTTCAAGATAGGTTAACTCTACCCCCACCTCATGAGCACGACTGGACACTGAAGAGGCTCTGGTTAGAGCATATTGCAAATACGGCCCGGAATCCCCTTCAAAAGAAAGTGCACGAGAGAGCTCAAAGACCACATCACGGCCGATCGCCTGTTTAAGAACAGAGTAGCGGAAAGCGGCGAGAGCTACGCTCTCAGCGACCTTTTTTCTGTCCTTTTCAGAGATCACTCTCCCCCCTTCGCTTATCTTCTCTAGAGCTGCTTCTTCTATATCTTCAAGTAAAGTTCCTCCACCAATAACGTTGCCTTTTCGTGAGGACATTTTTCCTTCCGGAGTGGTAAGTGTTCCGTGGTACATATGAGCCGTCTTATTGGCAACTTTAGTATCAAAATAAGATAGCGCCTTTAACATTACAGCAAAATAATCCTTCTGTTCATTTGAGGTTATAACTACAGACCGATCAAGATCCTTCTCCTTTTGAAACTTCAAGACCGCCAACCCCAGATCCTTGGTCTCATAAGTAGGCAAACCCAAGGAATTAACAAAAACACGAGTATGCAGTCCCTCCTCTTCACTCCCTCTAAAGATAACCGCCCCGTCAGATCTCTCAAAAACCCCTCTTTCAAGACCCTCTTTTACCATTTCCATTCCTATAGAAAACGTCTGACTTTCAAAAAAATAATGGTCAAAAGATGTACCTAGTTTACGATATATTCCTTCAAAATATTCCAGACTGATCTGGCGACCCCATTTATAGAGATCCATCACGTCCGGATCTTCACCTTTATAAACCGCTTTGTTTATCTCTTCTATTTCTTCTCTCTCTTTTCCATTCTTTTCATAAGCCTCGTTGGCTACGACATAACCGGTACCGATAAACTTTACTTTATCAATAAGAGGAGCATCTTCATTTGGTCGTTTATCTATTTCTTTTTTCATACCCCATATAGCCTTGGCGACATGAGGACCCACATCTCCTTGATAATTCGCTCTTATAACCTCTGCACCGGTGTACTCAAGTAAACGCGCCAAAGACTCTCCAATAGTATTGGTCATAAGATGCCCTACATGGAGATCCTTGAAAGGGTTGGGATTGGTGTACTCTATCATCACCCTCTCTCCTTTACGGCTTTTATTTGAACCAAATCCTTCGGTTTCTTTGTGTATTTTTCTTAAAGAATCAGCAAAAAAACGAGAAGATAAATAAAAATTAATAAACCCTGCTCCGGCAACCTCCACTCTTTCTATCTCTTCATCAGGGTCTTTCGCTATTTCCGAGATCATCTCTTTAGCAAGTTCTCCGGGATTTTTGCCTAGTTTTTTAGCGTAAACCATAGCGGAGTTAACGGAATAATCACCAAAAGATATATCAGTAGGGTGTTCAACCGTCACTTCAGACTCCTCAACACCCACTTTCTCCAAAGCAATTGATACTTTTTCTTTTATCCTCTCCTTTATATCCATATGAGTATATTATAAGAAAAACAAAAAAACGGAAAGAAATGTTTACCACTTTTTTCGATAACACCAAAACCCCACTCCTTTGATGGGCTGTAAGGGTCTTTTACCTCTGTCTCCATGAATCTCCTCTTTTATTTTCAACCACCCTGAAAACCTTATCATGTACCTCTTCAGGGCTTAATGCCACTCCTTTGGGACAGCAAGATATTTTTATCCAGTTATCATTTCTTCTCTCTAAACTCAGAGCTGTATTTCTGGAATTTTTAAGATAATCAAAATCATTCTCAGCCATATCTTTTTTCCCTTTAAGATATCTTTTGCTTTTTTGCGTTTCCTTATTTTTTAGCCAAGACCGACTTACCTCAAGTGGAACATCAAGGTAAAAAACTACATCAGGATAAGGAAGGCCGAATACCTGGTGTTCCATCTTCTCCAGCCAATCAAGAAACTCTTTTCTTTTTCGAGGATCTTTTATTTTACCCCCTTGGTGTATTTGGTTAGCACTTACATACCTGTCAGCTATTACCCAAAAACCCTTATGGAGCCATTTATTTATATCCTTTAAGGACTCAAACCTATCAGCTGCATAAAGAACAGATACGACCCGAGGATTAGTTTTTATAAAATCTCCGTGCTCTCCACTTAGACACTCTCCTATAAAAGCGCCGAAAAAATTCTCGTAATACCGAGGAAAATCAATACTTTTAACTTTAAAACCTTCTTTGGTCAGTCTTTTCTTTAAAAGATCAGTCTGAGTAGCCTTGCCTGACCCATCTATGCCATCAATAACAATAAGTTTGCCTTTGCGCTTCATTATATTCTTTGCATCCATAAATGGGATCTACTTGAGAATACTGTCTATTTTCTCTGCTATCTCTAAGAAATCTTTCTCTTTCTTTCCTTTAGTGGTCTCGGCGGCCGCCCCCAATCGTATACCGGAAGGGTCAGAAGCCTTTCGAGTCTCTCCGGGAATGGTGTTTTTATTTACTATGATCCCCTCTTTTTCTAATCTCTCTCCGGCCTCTTTTCCCGAAACACCCGAGCCGTTCATCCAAGTATCAACCAGAAGTAAGTGCGTATCAGTCCCTCCGGAGACAATCCTCCACCCCTTACTCTTAAGAGAATCGGAAAGAGCTTTTGTATTCTTTATGGTCTGTTTGGCGTAATTCTTGAAACCCTCATCACTAGCCTCTTTTAGGGCAACAGCAACAGCGGCGATCTGATTCATATGAGGACCACCCTGAAGGCCCGGGAAGACCGCTCTGTTCAGTTTCTCATCAAGCCCTGCTTTTTTACGCGCCCAGACAATACCCGAACGGGGTCCACGTAAAGTTTTGTGAACCGTGGTCATGACCGTATCAGCATAACGAAAAGGAGAAGGATGCTCCCCTCCGGCCACCAGACCGGCAATATGAGACATGTCAATATGAAGATAGGCTCCGCAAGAATCAGCTATTTCACGGAATCTTTTCCAGTTTATCTTTCTTGGATAAGCGGTAAAGCCTGCGACTATAATATTCGGCTTCTCTTTTTTAGCAAGATCGGCAACAGCTTCATAGTCAATACGCTCCGTTTGATGATCAACACCGTAAGCCACCTGCTTCCAGAAAACTCCCGTTGCCGATGCTCTAAAACCGTGGGAAAGATGCCCTCCTTGCTCTAAGGACATTCCCATTATTCTGTCTCCCGGTTTTAAGAGAGCCAGATAAACGGCCATATTGGCAGGAGTCCCCGATAAAGGCTGGACGTTGGCGTGCCATGTTCTATCGGATAACCCGAATGTCTTAAGCGCTCTTTCTTGAGCCAGTGTCTCTATTTCATCTATAATATCATTACCTCCATAATAGCGAGCATTTGGCCTTCCTTCGGCGTATTTATTGGTCAGATCAGAACCTAACGCTTCCAAAACATCTTCAGACACATAATTCTCCGAAGCGATCAGATTTATTGATCGCTTTTGTCTTTGCTTCTCTTTTTCTATTAATTTTTCTATTTTTTTATCCTTCATTACAATGAAATTATAACAAAAAGACAGAAAAAGCACACTGCCTTTGGATTTTAAGCATATCAAAAAAGGCGGTATTATACCGCCTTTTTAATTATCACCGTCTTTTGTTAGCCCTTTACTTCAACCCCCAAAGAACGAGCAGTTCCCTTTACGGTTCTCATTGCGGCCTCTACATCATCAGTATTAAGATCAGGAAGTTTCTTTTCCGCCACCTGGCGCACCTGATCTTCCGTTATCTTTCCAGCCTTCTTAGCTGTATTTTTACCGGAACCTTTTTCCACCCCGATAGTCTTAAGGATAAGGCTAGCGGCCGGAGGGGTCTTTAAGACAAAATCAAAACTCCTGTCCTCATAAACAGATATCTCCACAGGAATGATATCACCTTGCATTTCCTGAGTTGCTTCGTTGAATTTATTAACAAAATCACCAATATTTATTCCGGCTTGACCAAGCGCGGGACCCACCGGAGGTGCCGGATTAGCCTTACCTGCAGGAATCTGGATCTTAAGTTTTTGAATTACCTTTTTTGCCATGAAAATCTTAATTAACAAACTATAACCTACAACAAAATAGAGCTTATTGCAAACAACGGTACAGGAGGACTATATTTTCTTCACCTGAAGGAAATCCAGCTCCACAGGTGTCTCACGACCGAACATCGGCACAAGCACCCTAACCTTACCACTCTCTTCATCTACCTCGCTAACTTTTCCGTCAAGATCTTTAAAAGGTCCATCAACAATGGTAACAGAATCATCAATGGAAAGATCTATCTGATGCACCGCTGTATCTGCACTCATTCTCTTGAAAAGCCCTTCCACTTCTTCTTTTTTAGCCGGAACCGGATAAACCCCCGATCCTACAAATCCTGTAACACGAGGTGTATTCCTTACTATGTACCAAGAATCATCATCAACTATCATATCAACAAGAATGTAGCCCGGGTATATTTTCTCTTCTTCTTCAACCCTTTTGCCTCCTTTTATTTTTATCTTTTTTTCAGTAGGCACAACCACCTCAAATATCTTATCTTGCATACCTAAAGACTCTATTCTCTGCTTCAGGTTACGTTTAACCGTATTCTCGTAGCCGGCATAGGTATGAATAACATACCAATTCCTGCCTTCTTGAATTTTTTGTTTCTGTACGGACATATTTTTATTTATCTAAGAAAGAACCTATCAACAATAACTTCGGAAAATATAAAATCAAAAAATCCTAAAAATATTGCGACGGTAATAGAAACCAATACTATAAGCACCGTGAGCACAACGGCATGCCTGCGCGTTGGCCAGCTTACGTGACGCATTTCTGCTTTGGTATCATTTATGTACTGAATTAATCTGTTCATACTGTTTATTATTAAAAAACGCCCCTTCGGACGTTTTTAAAGCATACTAATTTAGACAGACAAAGTCAAGTAAAATTTATCGTATCTCATACTTTATATTAACATTTGACTTCACCTCTTCCTCTCCTGGTTCAAATGACGGCTCTGCACCAGCATCATCCTGAGCGGATTCTTCCATCATAAGACCTCTTTCGGGATAAGGTGGTGAATAACGAGATTCGTTAAAGCTAACTATGCGAACAAGTTCAACACCCAAATCCTCAGAAAGTCTTTCGGCTTCAAGTTTAGCTTCTTCTATAGCTTCTTTTCTAGCCTCCCTCTTTAGCTCTTCTTCGTCTTCAACGGAAAATCTTATACCACTTATATCGGTAGCACCACGATCACCAACGCCACCAACAAGACTTCCCGCCTTGTCCATCTCTTTCACTTTAACTTCTGTTTTATGAACGACCTCATATCCGACAAGCACTCTTTTTCGGTCATTTACAGAAGAAAGCTCAGAACCAGACCTCCACTCATAACGAGGTTGAGCGGAATACCCAGAAGTTTTAATGTAACGATCCTCTACCCCCTCGTCTTTAAGGAAAGACGTTATCTCCTCCATCTTCTCCGAAACCTCTTCCTGGGCCTCAGGTACAGTATCTGCTTCATATTTAACAGAAAAATTAAATTCAGCTATGTCCGGAACGGCAACAGCAGACCCCTCCCCGGAAGCTGTAATACTTGCTCTAGGTTCGCTTATATACTTTCTCTCTTCAAGAGTATTAAGAGTCAAAGAAGCTAAGAAAACAATCAGAGCAATAAGAAGAACCCCTGTAAGAGTCAAAATAAGACCTATCTTTTTCTGGTAAGTAGTAAATAGTTTTTCCATATTAATAAAATAACATTATATACCTTACATAATCTCATAAAAATAAACTAAGTCAACTTATTCGGTATATCTTCTGCCTCCGCCAGATCCATTAAGTTCAGAAAAAGAGAGGCAACAGTCAAAGGACCCACCCCTCCGGGGACCGGTGAAAAAGCTCCAACTATTTCTGAAGCAACAGATCGATCAACATCCCCTCTAAGACGCCCATCTTCTCCGAGTGAGGTTCCTACGTCTATAAGAACATGCTCAGAATGAAGCATCTCTGATGTAACCAGCCCCGGCACTCCGGTGGCAGTGATGACCAGCTCCGCAGACCTTACTTCAGAAGCTAGGTCCTCAGTGTTACTGTGACATATAGTAACTGTGGCATTCCGATTAATGAGCGCCATGGCTGTAGGGCGTCCCACCAAAAAAGATCTACCCACCACAACCGCCTTCCTTCCCCCTACAGAGAAACCGTAAGAAGAGAGCATTTCTAAAACACCCCTGGTAGTAGCCGGCAATACTCGCTCTTCCCCCTTAAATAAAGCATTCATATTAGAAGAAGAAAGACCATCAGCATCTTTTTTCGGATCAACACAGCTCAGGATATCAAAAGTTTCAGTACTTGGAGTAAATGGAAGTTGAACCATTAAACCATCAACAGAGGTATCCTTATTCACTCTTTCTATCTCCGCCCTCTTTTCCTCCAAAGAGATCTCTGCCGGCAACTCAACATGCTCAACTGAGCACCCCAACCTTTCACCAAAACTCTTCTTCTTTTCAATATAAACCCTGGACTCGGGAGAAGGTCCGGATGAGAAAATGACCAGCTTAGGTTTCCGGCCAAGATCTTTTACTCTTCGTAATATATCTTCAGATATCTCTTTTTGTAATTTTAAACCGTCAAGTATATGGGACATAATATAGACTGTTCACTTTATAAATAAACCTTTTCATCTTGCTCTTTAACAGGGGTTATTTTTTATAAGCAAATCTACCCCACCTATATTTATAAATAAAGATGGCCAGACCAGCTAACCCATTAGATCTACAAAAGGTCTCTTAGTGTGGTTTTGGTGATATCTACTAATATATTTCCAACTCTTCAACGTTAGAGATCTTAAAATTAGAGATATCAGCATCACCTGTAATATACAGAGTGTCATTACCTCCGCCTCCGTCTATCACAATTTCACCACCATCCGCATCTTCATTAAAATCATATCCGTTAATATCAGATATGGGTCTCCCTAACAGCGCAGTCATCTCCGGAGAATCAGGTTTATTATAAGGAGTTAAATCCCCCACTATCACAAAATCATCATCACCGGGACCTCCTATCATCGTATCCTCTTTCCCCCTGCCTCTGGCCCAGAGAATGTTATCCCCTCCGGCGCTGGCATCAAGAGTATTTGCTTTATCTATATCACCAATAAGAACTTCATCCGCCTCAGTTCCCACAAAAGGCTCTTCATCTATTATTTTCATATCACGATCTCCCCCGAATAGCTCAGGATCGTACCGTTCATCCCAGCTCATCTCTTCTTTCTCTTTATCACTAAAGTCATCCTCATCTTCTTCTCTTTCTGATCTTCCCTCTACCACCTCATTAAAACACCGATGGTGGAAAGATTCATTGTATTGGATTAAGAAAAATATTTTTTCTCCGTCGTTTTCAAACTCTTTTTCTTCCATCGCCTCCATCAGATAAACTTTCAGTTTCTCAGGCGTATTCTCATTCACTTCTGATACTATACATTTGCTAAATTCTCCGGCCACCTCTTCCTCAGAAGAGGGAGACAGAGAACCTAATTCACGCTGAAAATATGTTCCAAAATTATCCTTTACTTCTTTGTAAACGATCTCATAAGCCTCTTTTTTGAAATCAAGATCATTATACTCCCTAAAAGAGTAATCCGTTGCCTCTTCAAAACTTAAAACAACACACTCATCCAACATAAACGTGAAGCCATCGCGATCTAAATCAGAGATTTCAAGAATATTATCAACAAAATCGCCAACCTTTGACTGTTTTTCTCTATAATCTTCTTTTTCCGTTTTCTCTATAATAGAAGCTCCAGCTTTTTCCGAAACTGATCCGTCAATAGACTCAACTAAACATTCTGACATAGCCTTATTAATTGCCTCCTTTTGATACTCTACATCAACAAAAGAAAACTTTGATCTTAAATATCCCTGAAATTCCTCATCTCTCATAAGAAAATCCGGAGAAAAGATATCTTTGGTATACTCCCTAAAATCAGCATCATCTCTGTAAGATGTAACTGACTTAGTCTGTGTTCTTCTCTTTTGCTCAGCATTCAAAACCGCTCTGGTTTTGGGTCCGAAATATCCGGAAGCCGGAGATACCCCCTTCTCTCTTTGATACTTCATCACTGCTTGGCGAGTCAGTTCACCAAAGTATTG
>JBNJGN010000017.1:0-14288 GCA_051747785.1 Patescibacteria group bacterium
ACATCATGAGCGAATGTTATGCCCTCATAACCGGACGTAACAACGCGATCTACCCTTAGTTCCTTGCCGGTTTTTGCTTTTGTGACCTCTGTCAATTTTAGTTTTAATTGCATGGCCAAGAATTCGGATAGAAGCGGTTTATTAAGCACTAAAGAACAGTCTATTTCTCCCTCACTGCAGTGCCCTCCAGAGACTCCTGGGTGTGCATCCGACAGGTCGCCGTTATGCATCCAGTAAGCTCCGTTTTCTTTCAAAATATCAATAAAAATAGACTGATCAGGAAGCTCATGGTTTTGGAATATTTCTTGACAGTCCACCTTGTACTCTTCTATGAATCTTTGAATTTGGCAAGTGAGATTTCTTTCTTCTTCCATCCTAGTATACCTCCTTTTTAAAGAACAGACACTAGTTCTTTTGTAACTATGACATAGATTACAATAAAAACTATTTTTAGTCAAAATGGTTAGTATAATTATTTTACTATCTGCTAAAATATAAAGATATAATTAATGTTTAATATATGTATATACTATGCTCTGACTTAGAAAGCGTTTTTCTTCCTGAGTTATGGATAGAGGTAGCTCAGATAACAGGAATAGAAGAACTTAAAACAACAACTAGAGATGTACCCGATCTTGATGATCTAATGAAAAAAAGACTAGAGGCCTTAAAAGAAAATAATATTGGTATAGATGAGATAAAAGATATAATGAGCAAAAGTGAGCCTCTAGAAGGTGCAGTAGAGACCTTAAACTGGTTAAGAGAAAGACTGCCGGTGATCATTCTCTCAGATGCTTTTTGGGAACTTGTTCAGCCCCTAGTTGAAAAACTTAAGTATCCTACTATTATATGCAACTCTTTGAAAGTTAATAATGACGGTCTTATTTCCGGCTATAACATAAGAGAAGATGGGAAAAAGAGAACTGTTAGATCCTTCCAGGGTCTTGATATGAAAACGATTGCCATGGGAGATTCATATAATGATGTTAAGATGATATCAGAGGCTGATATCGGCTTCTTTTTTAACGCCTCAGAAAAAACAGCGGCAGATTTTCCTGAATATCCTTCAATAAAAGATTATGAACATCTAAAGAAATACCTGAATAGCATAGTATAGTATAGAGAAGCGGGAAGGATCATATCCTTCCCGCCTGTTATTTAGGCAACACCATAACTGGTATTACCTTTTAGCACTTTCCAGTTCTCTTCGGGTTTTATCCTGGGAGAACCTAAGGCACAAAGTGGGCAAGTACTGGATAGCCATTTTAAGATCTCTATTCTTAAAAGCGAAACAACTAATCTGCCGTCACAAGAATGAAAAGTATAGATATCAGTTTTTAAAAGCTGATCTATTACAGTTGCCAGAAAGGGGTGCCACTTGAACTTTTTTGAAGGATTATCGCGTTCTATTGTTTTTCTAATATTGGTGATCTCCTCCAGAGAAGAGGCTTTATCTGTAACTTGCAACACTGTTTCGTTTGATCTTATCTGCCAATTCTTCCATTTTAGTCTCGTTTTTGATCCTTCATCATTTTCGCAAAATGCTGATTTAGCACCCAGTGTCCTGGCAATGTTATGGGCTAGTACATACCCGTTACCGGATGGTCCTACTACCCAGTCTATCTTACGAACTCCGATTGACTTTTCTATGCTTAAGATTAGTTTTGTAGCTAAGAAATCGGTGATGGTCGGTTTGTTCAAAAATAGAGAGCAGTTAACATAACCTGAAGTACAAAAGACTCCTTCTACTTCGGCATGGGGAGCTTTCACTCCTCCGCTATGGAACCATAAAGCATCGTTTTCTCTTAGAATATCTAATAGGATCTGTTGGTGTGGATATTTGTAATAACAAAAATCCCACTTCTTGGTTTTATGGTCTTGATCAACTCCATTAACACGATGAGCAAGGTTTTTCTGTTTATTCATCTTGAACCCCCTTGTATTTCTTGTTAAAAGAACTTTAATGCTAATAGCTAATCTTGAGCTAGTTTATAACAAAGAAAACAATGGGTCAAAAGATCATTTTGATAAGGGTTAGCAAAATCAGTTTTCTTGCATCAGTTTCTGTATTTCGCTTTGGTATTTACGCATAACTTCCATTGTAGCGGCCATCTCAGTTTTCCCTTCTTTCGTTTTCTGTTTTACTTCGTTGCCGATCTTCTCAAAGAGTTTAGGATTTTTTTCAACAAGCTTCATTATCATCTCCTGTTGCTCTTCAGGCACATCCTTCATTTTGCTTTTTAAATACTTTTTTAGGATATAGTTCTTTACTCCCATAAATTGATATTAATTTATTAATTAAACAGATAGTATTATAACATATGACATAAAAAGTAATAATCTTTAAGAAAGATTTTAAATTATGTTAAACTTAATAAGTTTGATAGATAATAAAATAAAATGTCACAGTATGAAGTAGAGGTAAAAAGCTTACTTGATAAGAAAAGATCTGTGAAAGATCTTATATCACAGATGGAAAAAAACGATCCTGAACTAAGAATGACGTCTCAAAACAGTCAACTTAATCACTATTTCTTCGGAGGTGATGTTTATGAGCTTTTCAAAAAAGTAAATAGTTATCTTACGGAAGAAAAAAAACAAGAATTGAGAGAGATAGTAGAAAAAGGAGAGAGTTTTTCAGTTAGAACGAGAAAAAAAGACTCAAGTGTTTATCTAGTTATAAAAGCCTCAGTTGATGAAGGTACAAGTGAAAATACTATATCAAGACTTGAGTTTGAAAAGGAGTTAGAACTTTCGTTAGATGAGATAGATAGTTTGGTACTAGATTCGGGTTACGATTACCAGGCAAAGTGGTCAAGAGACCGTTCAGAGTATGTGTATAAAGACTGTAATGTCTGCATAGATAGAAATGCCGGTTACGGATATTTGGTTGAGTTTGAGAAGGTTATTGATGAAGAAGAAAAAATCTCTGATGTTAAATCTGAGATAAAACGAATAATGGATGAATTGGGCCTTGATGAGCTACCTCAAGATAGGCTTGAGAGAATGTTTGAGTATTATAATAAAAATTGGCATAAATACTACGGAACTAATAAGATCTTTAGTGTAAAGTAGTTTATTAGATGCCATTCTTGGAAAGAGCCATAGCTCCGTATAATCCCCCCACATCAGCCAACTCTGCTCTCTTAATTTCTGGAATTTCCGGTAAGAATTTCGCCAGAATCTCTACATGATGTCTTATTCTATCAATGGGAATGTCAGGATCTCCCACAACCATTGAGCCACCCACCACTACCGTATCGGGTGACCAGAAGAGAATGGAGTTATATATACCAACGGCACTTTTAAATGCCAATTCCTCCCAAATATTGGAATCCTCTATTTCTATGGGGTCTATGCCGAACTGTTTTTTAACAGCCGTACCTGATACAGTTCCTTCAAAGGTGTCCTCGTAACTTAAAAACTCTTTAGTTAATAAGTTGCTATTAATAATATGATGCCCTGGCTCAAAGCCGGCGGTTGCCCTGTCTATTTCTCCGTTAACTATCCTGGTCCCTCCAACTCCTGTACTTATAGTGATATAGGCACATATCTGACTACCTCTACCGGCTCCATGGTGAAATTCACCTAAACCAACGACGTCAGCGTCATTTTCTGCCACTAAAGGAACCGATAACTTTTCTTCAAAAAGCTCTCTTATGGGTTTGTTGACCCATCCTTTCATATTAGGAGAGTAAACTAAAGTATTTCTTTCTTTATCCCATACTCCGGTTATCCCACCCCATAAACCTTCTATGTTTTTCCCCCCGGCAGATATCTTATCCACGGCTTCTTTTAGCATCTTCGCTCCTTCCTCGGCACTCTCCGGTGTTTTATATTTAATGGGATCAACGAAAGATAGCCCATCCTCTGTAGCACTTACTCTTGTCTTACTGCCTCCTATGTCAAACAGAAATTTCATATTATTCTTTTATTATGTTTTTAAACTTCTCTACCATGGGAACATTATCAGCATCAGTGTTGTAATGGTTTCTCGAGAGCTCTAGTGAAGCCCAGTCAGCAACCATTATACCTCTGAATATTTTTTCTGCCCTACTGTCTCCTTGTAATTCAAACCGTCGCACGTTAATACCTCTATCTTCATAAATTGAATAAGTAACATCCATTCTTCTCTGAATACGAGGGTGGTCATCTTCGTCAATTAAAAAGTAAGGAGCTATGGAGGAACTTAGATCCTTTGTGCTCTCAACAACCCCAAAACCTTCCATTTCATTATGATTGGCTTCCGGGAAAACATTGTAAAAAGAAGGAATTTTGGCTGTCTCATTGAACTTAACCTTCCAGTTGTATGCCACTGTAGAATTTTCGCCTGAAGAGTAAATGAGAGGAATGTAACCCAAAAGATCTTTTGCTATTTTTACGCCTTCCCCTTTCTCTCTTTCCGGTTCAATTTTTGAGGAAAGTTCTTTTAGGTTTCTTAGCGATCTTTCATCTTCAAGCATGGTGGCTAAAGAAACAGTTGAGTAACCAATGGCGTTTCTGGGTTGAATACCGGTATCAGGCATAAATATTCGTGGCATATTTGCTTCTTTTGCCTTTTTGCCCAAAGAGCCACCAGTTGTTATAACTGCTGAATTTAAATTTTTTAAAAGAGCTTCATCTATTGAATCTAGGACCTCTTCCGTTCCTCCGGAATAAGAGACAAAAACAAAAAGCACCCTTTTCATTATCTTTTCAGGAAATTCCGGCAAACCATAACTGTTGTGAATGAATATGGGCAACGAAGGATTTAGAGCCTTTAGAACTCCTGCGCAGAGATGAGATCCACCCATTCCAGCAACCACAACTGCATCGTAGTCTCTGAAAATATTCTCTTTCTGTTCTATCTCCGGATTAAAGTTAAATTGATCCGGTAAGCTGGCTATTGCTTCTTCCATTTTTATTTTTCCCATATAAGATTTATATTAAAATCAATCTGTTCATTATAACGCATAAAGAAAAATGAAGCTGTGAACATTTTTTCTATTTTTTATCCTTAATATAGGGAGCGAAATAGATAACATGCTCCATAAGTAACTTTACAGACCCCCTCTGATCCAAGTTAGCTTTCTTTATTTTAGGAAGCGAGTAAATGAAAGCATTGAATTCACTTATATCAGATTGAGAAGCACTAACTCCTTTTTTGTAATTGTATAGCTCCTCTTCCAGTAGATCCAAAAAGACTCGCGCTTTTGCTTTATCTCTTTCCTCAATTATTCCCTTTAGATGATCTGTTCTCTCCGCAATAGAAGAGGTCAGAAATTTTTTTACGTCTATCTCTCCTTCTTCATTTTCTGAATCTAAAGAAGAAACCACTAATCTTGAGTACAGTGTAGGTAAAAAGACTTCTTTGGAAGGCACGATTAAGAAAAAGAAAGTTTTGTTAGGAGTACTCTCAAATAGCTTTAACAGGGCATTTTGGGATTCTTCGGTTAAAGATTGGGTTTCAACGCAACATATCTTCAGGTCCTCACGAACAGGGTTTGTAGAACTCCAATCTCTTAGTTTGTGGGCGTCCTCAATGACAAAAGATTCTTTAGGGTAGTGCAAAAAATCCGGGTTGCCTTTGGAAGATACATTCCAATTTGTAAATATCGCTTGAGATATAGCCATTCCGCCAAAAGCGGGATCACTTGTAGTAAAACAGTATGCATGATGCATGGAAGACCCTATAAGAGTGTTAACCTTATCTACTGCCGACAAAAAAACTTTGTCTTTAGTGTTATTAGTGCTTTGTGCTGATGCTTTTCTTATAGACATCAAGATGTTCTAGGGCAATACCTGTGCCACGGGCGACACAGTACATAGGTTCCTTGGCAAGTTGGGCGTTTACACCGGTTCGCCTGTGTACCAATTCTGTTAGATTTCTAAGTTGTGAAGTACCACCGGTCATAACTATTCCTTTATCAATAATATCGGATGAAAGTTCCGGAGGCGTATCCTGAAGTACCTCTTTTATGGCTCTTATCATCTCTCTGAGGTCCTTATTTATAGCCTTAAGAACTTCGTTGCTCTCTATCTCTACTGCACGAGGAAGACCGGAAACAAAATCTCTTCCTTTTATGGTCATCGTCAGATCCTCTTCTAAGGGAATAGCGGAGACCACCTGTATTTTTATATCCTCGGCCGTTTTATCCCCTATTCCCAGATTAAAGGTTTTTTTAACATAATCAGCTATTGACTGATCAAGTTTATTTCCCCCGTATTTAACGGAGGTGGAAGCAACTATTCCTCCTAAGGAAATAACGGCTACATCGGTTGTTCCACCGCCAATGTCAACGATCATGTGTCCTGTGGGTTCGTGTATGGGTATCCCTGCTCCAATTGCCGCTAATATTGGCTCTTTAACTACGTAAGCATTTTTTGCTCCGGCTTTTATGGCGGCTTCTATAACCGCACGACGTTCAGTAGAAGTGACGCCCGCCGGCACGGAAACAAGCACATCGGGTTTTAGTACACTTAGCTTTCCAAGAGCTTTATCCAAGTAATACCTTAACATCGCCTCAGTGACACGATAATCCGCTATTACTCCGTCTTTCATCGGCCTATAGGCTATTATGGCTTCAGGGGTTTTACCTATCATCTTTTTAGCCTCGGCGCCTATGGCCAGTATTTTATTATCTTCTTCTGAAACCGCCACAACAGAGGGTTCATTTAAAACTATACCTTTTCGAGGTACGTATACCAGTATATTGGCAGTTCCAAGGTCTATTCCTATTTTTTTAGAAAAAATCCCCATATAAAATCTTTATAAGAAACTATATCATACCTTAGATCAGACGAAAGTGGCAATACCTTTTTCCTCTTGCGCTCTATTATTTATTGATATAGCATATATGCTATACATATAAAATAAAGAATAACATGAAAAATAACTCTTCTGAACATCTAAATAAAATGGGTTCAATAATCCAAAGATTTAGAGAAAAGCATGATCTAACTCAAAAGGAATTAGCAAAACGCTTGAATACCACGCAAAGCGCAGTAGCAAGAATAGAGTCTGGAGATCAAAATGTAAGTGCAGCTATGCTTTCAAAGATCAATGAGACCTTAGGCGTGAATGTTTTCCAGATTGAATCAGGGTCTTTGACAGTAAAAATAAAAGGAGGCAAGAAGCTTAAGGGTAATATTAGAACAAGGACATCTAAAAATGGAGCGGTGGGTCTTTTGTGTGCCTCTCTTTTAAATAAAGGAAAGACAACTCTTAAAGATGTTCCGCGGATAGAAGAAGTTTTTAGAATAATAGAAGTACTGGAGAGCATTGGAGTAGAGATAGCATGGAAAAATAACGATCTTACACTTGAGCCTCCAAAACGCTTTTCTTTAAGTTCCGTTAACGAAAAAGCCGCCAGAAAAACCAGAAGTATAATAATGTTTTTGGGTTCTCTTATCCATCATCGATCTTCTTTTTCCCTGCCTTTGGCCGGTGGCTGTCGCTTGGGTAAAAGGAATATAGAGCCACATATCTTTGCTCTAGAAGATCTGGGGGTAAAGATAGAAGAAAATAACGGTTGGTATAAAGTTTTTTCCTCGGGGCTAAAGAGTGGAACCATTGTGCTCTACGAATCCGGGGACACGGTTACTGAAAATGCTATCATGGCCGCCGCCTGTATCCCTGAAGAAACTACCATAAAATTTGCCTCCGCCAACTACCAGGTTCAGGAAATGTGTTTTTTCTTAAAAGAACTTGGTGTGGAAATAGAAGGCATAGGAACAACAACTCTTAAAATTCGCGGAGTTAAGGATATAAACAAAGATATCTCTTATAGCTTAAGTGAGGATCCTATAGAGTCAATGTTCTTTTTAGCTACTGCTATTGTTACTGATTCTTCAATAACCATAGAAAGATGCCCGATAGACTTCTTGGAGCTGGAACTTCTGAAATTAGAAAAAATGGGATTCAAGTATAAAAGAAGTAAAGAGTATCTATCGGCCAATAGACAGACCAGACTTGTTGATATCACCACTCTTCGTTCAGACTTAAAAGCGACAGAAAGTAAGATAGAGCCTCGACCTTATCCTGGTCTTAATATAGATAATCTGCCCTTTTTTGCCATTATAGCTACTCAAGCCGAAGGACAAACCTTGATCCACGACTGGGTCTACGAGGAGCGTGCCATTTATTATAAAGAGTTAGACAGGCTTGGAGCGAACACTATTTTAGCTGATCCGCATCGTATATATATATCAGGAAAGACAACATTACAGCCAAATGAAGTAATATGCCCTCCAGCCCTCAGACCCGCCGCCATAATCCTTATAGGAATGCTTGGAGCCCAAGGAACATCTATACTAAGAAACATTTACAGTATAAACCGAGGATACGAAAGCATCATTGAACGGCTTAACAGCTTAGGTGCCTCAATAGAATTTCAACCCAATATCTAGAAAAAGTGTACTTAGCAGAGCCTATTTTTTGAATTTCTAATAGGCGAGATCGTAAAAGATTTTTTTTGATCTCCAAACCAAATGGAGTATGCGAAGAATTCGAACATAATAACGTGACCATATCCACCAGAACTCACACTATGTATCCTGTAACAGTACAACAGCCATCAGGAATACAGATTGGATTGGATACTTAGTGAAGTGTTGTTCTTTTACCCATAATAAGTACGTACCTAAAACTTTAACTAGTGTTAACCTTGTAGCCAAACACTAGACATGTATTCTAGATACTGTAATGTTATAACTATTGACAAACTAATCAATATAACTTATTACTTCAAAAGTTGTGATCATAAACGTCCAAAAGAGGAGGCCATTATGAGAGATGAGGATTAATTTGACATCTACTCTGGGCAAAACGCCACTTATGTGGCGCTTTCTTTATTATTTTGAGTTAAAAATAATAACCCATAAACCTCTTTATATCTTTCTTGTTAGTGTTATACTGCTATTATTATGGAGATAGTAACCGTTGCGCCGTTAGTTCATTTACCCGGAAAAGAGGAGCTCAGTTATTTTACCGACAAGGATATAGAGGTGGGTTCTGTTGTATCTGTAGAGATAAGAAGTAAGTCTGCTCCGGCATTAGTGCTGAAAAAAGAAACAGTTTCCGATGTTAAGTCCAGAATAAAAACAAGCAGTTTTGGGTTAAAGAAAATAAATTCCATTCTTAGCCAAAAACTATACTCAAACAGCACTCTTGAAGCAGCGCGGGAAACCGCTAATTTTTATAATGCACCTATTGGAGCCATTTTAAAATCTGTTACTCCAAAAACAGTATTAGAAAATCCTTCCTTATCGGAAGAGTGTGGTGATGAGATCTCTCAATCTGAAATGAGGCCTGAGTCCTCGGTACTTCAAGCCTCTTTAAAAGATAGGCTTGTTTTTTATAAACAGAATATAAGAGGATCTCTGGCCAAAGGTGACACTATATTAATATGCACACCGACTCAGCGAGATGCCGAATATATTTCGGAGCACCTGAAAAAGGGCATTGAGCATCTAACTTTTACATTTCATGGAGGAATGTCGCCTAAAAAGATCAAGGAAGAGTGGAAGAGGCTTTCGGGCAAAAGTCCCAAATTAATAATTTCCACAGGTTCCTTCCTTTCTATGCCCTGTGGAGCTATTAATACACTTATACTAGAACGGGAGGCCTCAGAGTCGTACTATGTCAATAAAAGACCTCATTTTGATATTACTTTTTTTGCCAGAGTGCTGGCCAGAAAAAAAGGAGCCAAATTCATATCAGCTGATACAGTTCTATCAGTCCGATCCTTTAAAGAGTGTCAAGAAGATGAGCGTACGGAAACTACCCCTCTTCAGAAAAGATATACTGTCGGCTCTAGAGTTTCTGTAACAGATATGGCTACCCTGAAAGATAAGGAAAAAAATAATAAATTCTATCCCCTATTAAGTTCACAGCTTCTAGAGATATTAAGAGAGAGGCCGTCAGAACACTCCTTTATATATACTGCAAGACGTGGACTTTCTCCTATAACCACCTGTGGTGACTGTGGGGCTATATTTTCTTGTTCCAGGTGTTTTTCTCCTTTGGTTTTACACGGCAAAACTAAAAAAGAAAGGGTGTTTGTATGTCATCAGTGTAATAAGTCGGAAAAAACTAAAGACAGCTGTCCGGAATGTGGCTCATGGAAACTTACTCAGTTAGGAGTGGGAAGTGAAAAAGTAGCAGAATTTCTATCCGAGGCCGTGCCCGAGAGAAAGGTTGTAAGACTAGATTCGGATAACGCAAAAGCAAAAAAGAAAGAGGAATCTATTTGGAGAGATTTTAAGGATACAAAAGGAAGCATACTTGTGGGGACAGAAATGGCTCTAAACAGGATTCGCACCGGTGATGTAGAGATAGGAACTTCAGCTGTTGCCTCTGCCGATTCCCTGCTTACTTATCCAAATTACTCAGCCGGAGAAAAGATCTTTCGAAATCTTTTGGAAATCGCCTTAATAACTGAAAAGGATACACTTATACAGACAAGAGTTCCTCAGCATAGGATACTTGCAGATCTTAGGAGTAAAAAGGTTTTAAACTTTTTAAGACAGGAGATGGACATCCGACAGAAGCTATTTTACCCTCCCTTTTCTGTTTTGGTTATTGTTACCTTTTCAGGTAATAAGAATACACTTGAAAGAAAGGAGAACGGTCTTGCCGATAAGTTTGCTTCATATGAACCTGTATTTTTCCGTTCTATTTCTGAGAAAAAGAGAGGCCAAGTAGTAAAAAAGATGCTAATAAGGATAAAAAGTGAGGATTGGCCAGAAAAAACGATATTAAATCACTTGAAATATTTACCTCTAGAGTATAAAGTTTCAGTAAACCCACCCGTAATAGTCTAAAGATAAAATGACAAACATAATTCAAAAAGGAGATCCCGTACTGACAAAGACCGCCCGTGAAATTAAAGAAGAAGAGTTTTCTTCTGTCTTTCTAGGTGATCTATTAAGTAATATGAGAAAAGCTCTACGTCAAGAAGAGGATGGTTATGCCATAGCAGCACCGCAAATTGGTGAATCCCTAAGAGTTTTTTTGGTTTCAGGTATGCTTTTCCAAAACATTAAGGGAGAAGAAGATCCTCATGATGACAGAGTTTATATAAATCCGGTTATAAGAAAAAGTTCAAAGGATACAGAGCTTATGGAAGAAGGGTGTCTGAGTGTTCGTGGTTGGTATGGAGAGGTGCAAAGACATAAAAAAATTAAAATCGACGCTTTTACCGTGGACGGAAAAAAGTTTCAGGAAGGAGCTAGTGGAATTCTGTCTCAGGTATTTCAACATGAAATAGATCATCTAAATGGAATCCTTTTTATTGATAAAGCTGTAAAATTAAAAGAACTATCAATACAAGAGGATAGTAAAAAATAAAAAAATGGAGAACAAAGAAATAATAGATTTTGCTTTTTTCGGAACCTCGTCTTTTTCTACCAAAGTGCTTGATGTCTTAACTGCACAAGGGTACTACCCCTCCCTGCTTATAACAACCCCTGACAGACCCGCGGGTCGTGGCATGAAACTCTCTTCCTCTCCTCTTAAAGAATGGGGAAAAGAGAAAGATATGCCGGTTTTTCAACCAGAGAGTTTAAATAATGAAGAGACACTAAGAAGAATCAGGGATATGGCTCCTAATAACAAAAGAGGGTGGGATGTTTTTATCGTAGCCTCTTATGGAAAGATGCTCCCGGCAAATATAGTAAACGATCCTATATATAAAAGCCTTAATGTACACCCTTCCCTTCTTCCACGTCTGAGAGGTTCCTCCCCAATTCAGTCTGCCATTCTTCATGAAGATACCACCGGAGTTACCATCATAAGAATGGATGAGCAAATGGACCACGGGCCCATAGTTGCACAAGAAGAGATAAAATATAAAGATTGGCCGCCTGATGCACCTACCTTAGAAAGAGATCTGGCCAAGAAAGGAGGCGAAGTTTTAGCGGAAGTTTTACCTAAGTGGACACAGGGTGAAATAAAAGAAGAGCCGCAAGATGATAGAGAAGCAACTTATACTCAGATGATAAAAAAGGAAGATGCTTTTTTAGATATTGAAAATGAATCACCGCAAGTCTTATTCAGAAAAATAAAAGCCTATAAAGAAAAGCCGAAAGCTTATTTCTTTTACAGTTCTCCTAAAAAGGGCAGAATGCGTATTATTGTTACCGAAGCAGAGTATAAGGATGGTAGATTAAATATCAAAAGAGTGATCCCTGAAGGCAAAAAAGAAATGGAATACAAAAATTTCTTACAGAGCCAAAACTAAAACGCTCGCTTTATATACAAGCGGAATATTACTTTTCAGATAACAATAAACTAAACTTGGATTATCTTCTCTATGGAAGCAAGTGTAATAACGCTGGTCAGCAAGAAGATCAGAGCGCCACTATATATTATAACTTGAGCTATAAAAGGGGGTTTGCTTGTAAGTAAACTTTTTGAATTTTTCATTGTATTGATGTTAATTTCTAATTTTTACTAATTGATCTTCGGTATTGAATTACATTCTAAACCAGTGATTCCTCCGACCTTAAAAAATAGAAACACCCGTTTATTTATACCAAAGATGCTATTTTTTAATTATATAACATTATAATAATAATGCGAATCCTGTTATTCAGGTAAATCTAGATCATCCTTATCCATATACTCAACTCCACTGTCCATCCTAGTCTCAAACCAACCGTCAACAATATCGTCCATGGAAACCAAAAGTAATATTCCGAAAATAAGAAAAATAAGTATTGCCGAGTAAATCAAAATCTGCGCCCCCAGAGGAGCTTCCCTGTATAGTATAGATCTCTTATTTTTACTTCCCATTTTACTCCTTACCGGACATTCCCCTTATCATCTCCTTTATCTTAAGGGACCCTCTTCTAAAAAGATCTTTCTTTTTATTCTGAGAACTGCGCACGACGCGTATTATTTCATCTCTCATTTCATCTATGGCTGCGTAAAGATCGCTCTGCTCAGCTTCTACATGGTAAACCTCTCCTGCGATGTCTAGGTCCATGGAAGCCACAAAGATGTCCCCCGTCATCTGGTCTCTGACTTCTTTACCAAGTTCTACTTGAGCAAAAACTGCAGTGTCCTCATTTAGTTTTACGTACTTTTCTAATGACGAAACTTTCTTTCTGGCATATTTTTCCATTGCGTTTGTTAACTCCATGTTCCTGCTTTTGATATTTATATTTATGTTTGCCATATGATTATATTATATCCTATCATCGTTAACCGTAAAAGTTTTTGTCGGACTCTTCCCTCCTTTAAGAAGCCTCACATCACCAATAGAGACATCCGCTAACGTTGCCACTATTTCTTTTACACGACGATTAGCAGAGCCTCTACGTGCCGGATCCTTTATCCACAATTCATATTTACCCTCACCTAGCTCTTTTAGCTCTTCACGCTTGGACCCGGGGTGAACTTTAATATGAAATAATTCCATAAATAAAGGATGGCCTTTATAAATAGCTACTTCCTATCGTAATGACCCATAAGTTCAGCGCTGTCAGTCACTAAACCGTCCATAGCTTTTTCTACTTGGGCTTTAGAAGCGCTCTCAGGTAGATCAAGTGCTGAATTTAGGGCATAGATCTTAAAAAAGTATCTATGCGAACCATCGGGAGGACAAGGTCCCATATAGCCGGTTTTGCCTGTAGAGTTCACTCCCCTACTACCCTTAGGTTCAACACCTTCCTCTACTGTAAAAGATGTTGAGTCTTCAGTGTCAGGTTTAATGTTAAATACCACCCAATGATCAAAAACATCGATTCCTTTTGACTCTTTTACAAAACTAGGTATATCGGGATCATCCATTATGAGAATAAGACTTTTTACACTTTCCGGTATTTCAGTTATTTCCAAAGGAGGATTTATATTATCTCCGTCACAACTATACTTTTGAGGTATTAATTCGCTATTTTTAAAAGCTGAACTTGATATTTTCATATAATACTATTATAACAAAAAACGCTTTTTATCAAAAATAGATTAAGAAGTCCGATTTTCTGTTTCATCTATTAGTCGTTATTAACAGAAAATAGATTTAGTTTTATATCGAAAAGAGGCCTCAAGAGGGAAAAGAGAGAGAGATAGAAAATTCAAAAAGGATGCGAGTCATAGTACTTTATCAGCTAAGTATGAGCGAGTAATTAAATTTATTAGGTTTAAATATTAATAATTCAAATAAATTGAGTTAACCACTATTGCCTTGTGTGCATTTTTTGTTATTATACATCTTGTTAATAGAAAAATTCTGGGGTAGCTCAATGGTAGAGCTCTCGACTGTTAATCGAGTGGTTGTGGGTTCGAATCCCACCCCCAGAGCAAG
>JBNJGN010000018.1:0-14143 GCA_051747785.1 Patescibacteria group bacterium
AAGTTCAACGTCTTCCTCGTACACTCCTTGCGGGACCAAGATGGTATTATCGTTATCTGCTTTGTCTACCGCAGCGGAAATAGTGTTGTAGGTGTCGCCACCAACTATTCTAATCTGAGGATCATAATCCCTTGGTACGCCAAGATCGGGTGTGCCACCTTCCTGAACAGCGTGCATTATAAGAGTTATACTCTCTTCCATATTTTGGTAATCGTTCCAGTGATGTACTCCGTCTATATCATCGAAGTCAACGTTGTCATCCCCGTCTTTCATTCTGATGTGAAGACGAACTCTGGCCCAGTCTCCTTCTTCAAGACCTTCGTGGGTCTTAATGTAGGCTGCTAGTAAATTTGCATTTCCTGAGAAGTCTTTCCAGGTGCTTTCACCTCCCACTATCCAATCTCCAGGAGTCCATTTACTGGTCTCCATTCTTTGAAGTTTGTATTGGAGTACTTGACCGAGATCCATACCTCCTTCTTCTTTGGCTCCTATATAAAGATCTGCGGGAAGTGAGCCATCATACTGAACAGCCAAATCTCTTTGGAAAGATTCCCCGGGTGCAAGGTTTTCAATTTCAAAAGGTAAATTGTGTTCTTCTCCTAGAGCAACCGATCCGGTTGACAGTACATTTCCTTCAACAGTTGCGGTATCGCTAAGATAGGCGAGAGTCCCACCGATCGACACAAGGCCGACTACGGCTATAACCGCAAGACTTAAAATTATTCTTTTCATAATATTTTTATTTATTCTTTTAATTTTTAATATTTTCACGAAACAAAAGCGGGGATCGACCTGTTTATATGTTTTACATAAAGGGCACCGCTTTTATTCGTATTAATAAGCATATATTGAAGGCGTTTAACTTTGAAAGTTTTAATAAGTGGAAAAACTGTGGAAGAAAAGGGGACAGTAAAACTGGGGATGTCAGACATCCCCACAGAAAATTTTGACCTAAAAAACGGCTAAACAAAGCCCTGTTTTCGGAACCCTTTTTTAACCTCAAAAATATGGCTTAAAATAAGGGTCTGGGGATGTCAGACATCCCCAAAAAAATATGGCTTAAAATAAGGCCTTGTGGAAGTCTGGCTTCCACAAGTATGGGGGAGTGATCTATAAAGGTAAAGTTAGCGCAGAGTGTATTTTGCAGGGTCTGAGAAAGTCATACCTTTCAAGATAATAAGAAAGTCCGGAACATTTGTTCCGGACTGAAGATCTTATGAAAGAGTTTATCATTTAAAGGAAGGTTTAGCTTCGGCTATCTTTTCGTTGTCTTTAAAGAGACTCAGAGAGATATCTTTGATGGGGATACTTATTATTAGAGAGCTAATGATCCGGTGCTCTCTGGGTTGTAGTTTAATGCTACCAGTTAAAGTAGAATTATCTGTATCGCCTCTGTCGTCTATTCTTGTAGTCGAAAACTCGTATTTATAAGTTACTATTTTATCCTCGGGGTTTTTGCAGTGGGCCCGAAAAAGAACAACGCCTTCTATTTTTTTAGCGGTAATCCAGGCCAAGGTGGATTTTTCCTTTGCCGAAAAACTTGAACTTGCTGAAAGTACGGACAGTAGTGTGATGATAGACAAACATAGACTTACTTTCATAAATCCTCCTTTTTTGGTTTTCTTAAAAAGAGCAGTTCCAGTATAAAATATAATATGTCTTACTTTTTATCAAATATTAAAACAAATCGTGCTTTATTTTATTGAAAGAAGTTGGTGCTTTATATATAGAAAAGAGTGGAAGAATAGATTAGTTAATTCTCAATAAAATAGCGGGAATGAATATCTTCATTCCCGCTAAAAAATAGTCCAGGTCGACATCTTTGTCATAATGGAGGGGTGTCTGTTATCTGGGGTTCAGGGTTAGAATAATAGGTTCGTTGCCTCGGTTGTAGATGCTGTTGTATTCTTTTTGAATCTCTTGAAATTCACCGATGTCTATATCCAGATCTTTGGGGGTTAAACTTTCTTTGTTCATTGCGTTTCTTAAGTTCTCAAAATGCTGAAATAGCTTTGTTTTGTCGCCTTTGCAACTTTGTATGGACCTCCACCACATTAAGGCCATTCTCTTTCTTTTGTTCATAACTTCCTCCTTATATTTTAAGGGACATGTATAATATCTATACCTAAAATTACTTTAGCACGCTTTCAGTTATAAAAAAGTATCTTTTTGTCCACTTTTACGTAGAGACAGAGTGTCGGTTTAAATAAAAAAACCTCCGCTTAAATAAGCGGAGGTTTTGGAGTCGGGTATTTTCTATCTACTACTTCTCGTTTTCTTCTTTGTTTCGGTAGAAGAATGTATAAGATCTTCTAAGAAGCCGGTAAGCAATCCATACTGGCAGGACAGCTACGATGACATAGAGTATCCATATTATTACGGTGGTAAATAATGCTAGCATGTTGCCGAAAGCGGAAGTTATCATTTCAGCTATGTCTTCAAATGAGTCGTGCAGGTTTTTACGGAAATCTTTAGTGATATCCTCCGGCCATACTCTAGGTATGATATCCTGTTTTATTGTTAGACTGATGGTTGAGTAGTTGCTTTTTCTTTTGCTCTGACTAATGGAGTCTATGAGATCATTTTCTTGTTTTACCAGTTGCATCTTTTGGTCTGTTAATCTTTTGGTAAGGTTTATGCGATCATCATTCATTCCCATTTGGCGGGTCTCTTCTATCATCTCATCGTACATCTTTATCGTCTCTCTTGTAGTGCTAAGTTGTGTTTCTCTTCTTTCTATATCTATCCGATAGTCTTTAACGTTGAAATTTTCCACTTCTGAAGAATCTCTCAGCTTCTTGAAGAACTCTTCAAAATTATCTGCCGGTACTCTGAGAGTCATTCTTACTCTTACAGAGCTTTTGGTCTCTGAGAGTTGGCTCTGTTCCAAATAGCCGTCGTAGCTCTTGGAAAGGCTGGTTATTTTCTCTTCTTTCTCAGTGGCGTTATTGGTCTCAATGTTAGCATAGGCTTCTATTATCTTTATGCCCGGAATCTCTTCCGTATCAACTTCTGCGCCGCTACTCGCACCTCCGCTTGATGTCTGTGTTTTGTTATAAGATTCGGAGTAATCATTTTCAGATGCGCCAAGGGAGTCGTAGCTTGTTTCTGGGCTTTGAGTGGAGTCTGATGTTCCCAGCTGTACAGAGAGAAGATTTAAAAATAGCCATCCTAAAATTAGGATTAAAATAGCGCCGATGACAGAGAGTAAAACTGAAAGTTTTTTATGGCTCTTTAGCCATCCAACGATCCTTTGGTAAACAGGTGGATTGTGTTTTTTCATGTTTCTAATATTAATTTATATTAAATAATTTTAGCACTTTAATACTGTTTAGGTTCTTAGATTATCAACACTTTCTAAAAAAGATCGCTTTTTGTGTTAGAGTTAATAATAAAGAGTGAGAATATGTTTCCTTTCTCCAAAAGAATTCTAACGACGATGTTATTTGTCTTTCTTGTGATAGTTGCAAGTGTTTTTGTTTATGTTCAGTTTCTTTTCATTCAAAAAGAAAAGGTCCTTTTCCCGGAAGAGGGTTATTCCGTGGAATATAACTGCTCGGGTAAGGTAAAAGACAGAGAAAGTGCCAAGGAATGTTTTAATGCTTTTTTTATGACAGTTCTAAAGAATATTGAAGAAGAGAAGGGAAGTGCCGGCCTTTCCGAAGATGTACGCAGAAAGTATGAAAAAATTGATAAGGAAGACGTGTCCATTTATGAAGAGGAGGTTTATTATATTGCTAAAGATGTAAATGGCAAATTCTATTACATAAAAAACGGAGTTGTAGTATCTGAATAAGGGGATCTTTGCGCTTGTTTATAACCAAAGATGTAAGCAAAATATCTGTTTAATATGTTTAAAAAGTAGCTGTTTTTAGGCAAATTTTAACTAACTCGGAATTCTGTTTTTTGGCATGGACTTTTTTATATTACGTGGTATTATCTTCCGAATAATTGTTCATTTTAAGGAGGTGTCGTCATGGACGGGCAATGGAGAACTTCGGTGGATGACCGTTGGAGGCTCACAATTCCCAATGCTTTAGCCAAGGAGGTAGGTGATAAAGTTTTGATTTATCAAAACGGTAATGGTTACGTAAAGGTAGAAAAATTGCCAAAAAAAATAGAGGAGGAGCATAGACCGTATATCTGTAAAGTTAAAATAAAAAGCGGACCAACAAATATCAAAAGAGTCCTGATCCCTTATTCCTTACGGTGCTCTAGATCTTTTTCTGTTGGCAGAAAGCTTATTGCTGCAGGAAAGGGTAGGTACATGGAACTTTGGCCTCGAGAGAATTCTTAGTTGGGATGACGCCTCTTTGAAAAGACCGCTTATTAGCGGTCTTTTATTTTTGTATTTATTTATGTCTATGATCTTTATCTGTCACTACTTTTATAGCCTTTCCCTCGGTAAGGGCTTCGGCTGTCTTACTTCTGGCTGAGGTGATTATGCGCTGGAATGTGCTTTGGGATACTCCCATCTTTTCCGCTGAAGCAATCTGTCCGAGTTTGAGAAAATCGCATAATCTAATGGCTTCCAGCTCATCAGTTTCTAACTCGACCTCTTTCAGTTGCGAGAGAGGTAATGCTCTGGGCTTGAAATAAGTAGCGTGTGGGTCTGTGTCTATTAGTCTTTTTATTCTCGGTCTTACCATATGTATTCTACTGTCTATCTGTATAAATAAGCTCCCGCTCATTCCGATATGGAATGAGCGGGAAAGCTTTTTTATCGGTCCTCTTTGTTGGAGAGTTGGTCTTCAATTTCTTGTAGCTCTTCTTTCAGAATCTCTCTTTCTCTTTCCAGAGTCTCGCGTTCAGTCTGTCTTTGGCCTAGCATAGGTCTTCTGAATCTGCCCCTAAAGCCTCTGCCCATTCCGGCGAACCTTCTTCTCACAGATCCTTTGCAGTTACCGGCACCTCTTCCTGTTAGAGGGCCTGCCCCTTCAGGACCTGTTCCGTCTAATTTTGGCATAATGATCTTATTATTACTTTTAATGTTTTTATTCGACCCGATGATCATGGAGAATTCATCTGTTTTGAGTATATACCCATAACTTATTTATGTCAATACATTTTGATCTTTAAAGACTCTCGGTTGTATTTATCGCTCTTAGGAGATAGTTTTTAGGTTTTCTTTGATCGCTCTAATAATGGCTGGCATTTCAACTTCTTTATGTTAAGCAAGCTATCGCTATCGTTGGCCTCTGGAGCTATGTATACTCCACTACCGTATTGAGAAGTGTATGATACGGAGAAAATGAACACTTTGCTGTTATGGCTTTTACCATTCATATCAAAGGCAATACTCAGACCTTCTCTTTCACTCCGTGTTCTTGAGATCATTTTTGTGTAAGTGCTAAGACGTCTCTCTTGTTTCTAAGTCACTATGTTGTTTACCTGAGAGTTAAAGCCCACTCCCGGGTCATCAAAAAAATCATCATTAACTCCTACGTGCCTACTTTTATTGTCTTCTTTTTTTTCTTAAAACCCCAGGACAAAGTCGTTTATTATAGGTATCTTGAAATGTCTGGCTAATCTGTTTCCGGATCCTGCCGGCAATATTCCGAGAGGAGAACAGGTTCCGCTCGCCTGTCGGGACACTTTATTTATTGTTCCGTCTCCTCCGTCTGCAATTGGAGTGACTTTCCTTTTATGGCCTTTTTGTTATATCTGATGCGTATTCGTGTGGTTTTGTTGCAATGATCTCGTCTTTTATTCTGAGATGGTCTTGCAGTATTTTTTAAGCCGGGTTTCTCTTTCCGTCGCCCGTGTTAATTAAAATAAGAAAGGAGCTTTTTCCATTTTTAGATCTCTTCCTTCCTAAGATCTTCACCGCTATATTTAACTGACCAATTCATATTTTCATTCTCGTGTGAGTCGGTGGTGAAGTGGAGTCTGTCATCCTTCCACTTTAGGTCTCTAAAACCGGGCATAAAAGTTGTGCCTTTTTCCTGTTCTAAGATCTCCAAAAGATCTTCTTCTTCCAGGGTGAATTTCTTTTCCATATTTTCTGTATCATCAACAGATAGCATATCCCCCGAAGCGCGGGGGGTGTTTAGAGGATAGGCCAAAAAGCGCGAGTCTTTTGACCAGTGGAATTCTTCCACTGAACCTCTGGTTGGGTCTTTTACCATACTCAAGTTACCTGACTCGGTGTCCATTATCAGTATGAATGATACGGTTGTAGCTACAGCATAATCATTAACGGAGAAGGCCATTTTATCCTGATCAGGTGAAAGTTTGGCTGTTTTATCAAAAAAGGTAAAATTATCCGGTTTGACTTGCCTTGTAGCCACCTTGGGAGGTTCTTTAAATATATCCCAGTTATCTTTCATCCACTTTCTAACATCTTCAATGGTTATGGTGTGCTCTATTTTCTCCTCTTTATTTTGGATCTCTATTTTAGTTATCTTGCTGTTGTCTTTTGAATATTTTAGTTGTATATCTTTTTGACTCTCCGGTGTCTCTCCTTCTGGGGTCTTTTCGTATTCTTTGACTTCTTCCGTTGGGAAGTTTTGGTATATAACTATTCCTATGAGTACAAAAAGGATGATTATGGCTATATTTTTCATAATAATTTTACATCTACTATGTTTTATTTTTAATTAAATTACTGAATGTTATATGATTATAACAAAAGTTACTTTTTACTTAAATATTTTAGAGATTTTTTTAATGCATTCTTAAAAATATTATTATAGAATAATATTATGTTTATTCGGTCTGAGAATAAGAGAGATATTTCTGGATTTACTCTTATAGAGCTTTTGCTCGTTATTGCTATCATTGGTGTTTTAGTTGCTATAGTTCTGGTGTCGTTGGGAAGTGCTCAAGATTCTGCCTATAAAGCAAGGACCGAGTTAGAGTTACGCTCTCTGCAGTCTGCTATGCATCTATATAAGATCGATCTAGGATATTTTCCCGACGATGTTGACCGAGGTCTTCCATCAGGTTTTGAGTATTACTTGCCTACAGGTGATTGGCCTGATGCTCCCTGGCCGGGGTCGGTTTACGACTGGGATAACTGGGAGGATCCTGATGATTCTGATGAGAGGATCATTCAGATAACTGTACGTTTCTGCCCTCTCGGAGGTTCAATAGATGAATGTCATTTTCCTGATTATGAATGGGCGGAAGATTTTGATGTTAATAGTGGCTTCTTTTATTGTATAAAAGGAAAATGCAGATCACATATTGACCGACCCTTGGATTACCCGGGTTACTGTGTTAACTGTCCTAAAAATGAGGCCCCTTTCGGTTTTGATTAGTTTTTTTGTTATCTCTTTTGGGTCTTAACATCAAAGAAGCGAAAAGGGTTGTTATGGGAATTGCCATAATAAATCCGATACTTCCCACCATTGTTCTTATGATCTCGGTGGCGAATATTTCCATGTTTATAAGCTCAATAAAGCCTTTTTCGCTTTGATAAAAAAGAAGAAGCAAGGGTAGAGAGGCGCCGGCGTAAGCCAGGGCAAGAGTGTTGACCAAGGATACCATATGCTCTTTACCGACGGACAAGGCGCGATTGTAGTTTTTCTTAAATGATAATTTAGGGTCTGTTTTGTAGAGCTCTCTAACCGTTGCCGACTGAGTAATTGACACGTCATCCAGTATACCTAAAACACCTATTATCATAGCCCCGAGAAGCAGTCCTGATATATCAAGTAATCCTCCGGTTTGCAGGTTAAGGTATAGAGCTTCATGTGAAGAAAATCCAGAGAGTTTGGCGGCGGAAATGCTGACATAAGATAGCAATCCTATAAATGTCAGTGTTATGGTCGTACCCAAAAAGGCGGAGTGGGTTACTCTGTTAAAGCCGTGGGTAATATACATTGCTAGCGCGGCGATTACTGAAGCAAAGATTATGGCTGTCGGTACAGGGGGAGCCCCCTCCAGGAGCTTTGGCAACAAAAGAAAAATAATAACACCAAAACTGGCAACCAGTCCTAATAAGGAGCGAATACCTTTTTTTAAACCAAGTAGGAGAACGGCTATTGTGAAAAGGGTGAACAGTATAAATAACGAGAGCCGTCTGTCGGGTTCGTTTACGGTGTACTGTGTACCTTTTTCTGTTTTATTTAAAGTGGTAAGAAAAAGACGGTCTCCACGATTGAATTCGTAAAAATCGCTTTCTACTTCTACAACTTCTCCTGCGTCTGGTCCTTCAAGTATCTCTACTTTTAAGGTTTGGTGGAATGCTTCTATTTCCGTGCCGGGAATGAAGCGGTACTCTTCATTTAGTACATTTACTATCTCGGCTTTGATGTTGTCTCTTTTATCTTGAGTTTCGTTGGCGGTAACCGTTGGTGAAGATGTGAAGAATGCGGAAAGGAATACAGTTAAAATAATTGCTATATTTATATATTTTGACATTTTTGTGGATATCTAATTAAGTTCGTTGGATTTGGCTGTTATGGAATGGTATCTTGATCTGCTTTTCTAATTGGTTAAGATCTTTTTAGTTTATGCAATTTTTATCCCTAATTCATATTCTATACTTTATGTGAATTATACAGTAGCCAGAAGAAGTGTGAAAGATTTCTTTGAATTGAATAGTGTTTGACGTAATTAGTTAGTGTGTTTATCCACAGTATTCTTTTTCTAAATATCTTTTTGGCAGAGAACAGTATTATTTTACTTATTTTTAGCGATATTTTAGGGATAAAACAGTAGAAGCAAGTAGATGGTATCTTTTTTGTGTGGATTTTTATTGTAGTGATTAAGACAAAAAAGAGCTATAATTTATATATTAATAGCGATATTTACCTTTTAGGGCTAAATGTCTTTTATTACTTTTAAGTTAAAAATATGGAGGAAAATAAAGAACAAGAATATGAGGATAATCAAGAGACCTCTAATGTGAGCTCTCAACAAGCAGAAGGTCAGGAGCCTGAAGTCGGGCCGTCTGAAGAAGTAAAAAGGTCACAGAAATGGGCGGTCGCTGGTGTAGTAGTTATAGCCGTTTTTGTTATGTCTGCGGCTTTTGTTTTATATATTGTAAATCAATCAGAAGACGAAGAAGAGAAGCCGGCCCCGGCAGAAAGTGAAGTTGAGGAAGATGAAGATGTTATAAAGTTCGGTCTTTTACCTTTGCACATTCCTACCAAGATGTCTGACCGTTTTGGTGCTCTTGAGAGTTATATAAATGAAAGTACCGACTTGAAAGTAAAAATGAAGTACTATCCGACAGAAGGTGAACTGGGAGGATACAGTGCGGCTGTGCGAGATTTTATTGATGGTGAGATCGGATTTGTTTACTTAGCACCGGTTACTACTATTCAGGCTTACGGTAATGTAGGAGATCAGATGGAGGTTCTTGTTTGCGGGGAGCGTTATAATGGCTCGGCAACTTATCAGGGCGATCTTATTGTTAGAGAAGATTCACCTTATCAAAGTGTCCGGGACCTTGAAGGTGAACCGGTTGCCGGAACGAGTATATCTTCAACTTCAGGCAACCTTATGCCGTCGGCAATGTTAATAGAAGAAGGCATAGATGCAGAAAGTTTCTTTGTTTCAATTGATGAGGATAAAGAAGGCGGTCTTTCTTATCTTGGATCTCATGATAAGGCAGTGGATGCCCTACTTTCTGGTCTTGTGGAGGGCGCCTTTGTGAATGAGCAGACAATGCATAAATTTATGGAAGATGGTGCAGAGATAAGGTCTATCTGGAGACACGATCCTGTTCCTGAGTTTCCTATATCTGCTAACAAGAACGTTGTTACTGAAGAAGAGATAGAACAGTTTTATGAAGCAGTTCTTGAAAATGAAGAGATGGATTCAAAGGCTTATGAAAGGATAGATGCTGATTACAATAGATTTGTTGATGTTAGTATTGATGATTATTTACCTGTTAAGAAAGCCATTGATAATGTGCACGGAGAGATCTTCTATGATCTTGAAAGGTGGGGCAATGACGACGAAGAAGAGAAAGAGGAAGGTAATAATGATACTGAGGAGTAGCGCTAAAAACCTATAAGTAGAATATGAAACCTCCCAAGAAGAAAAAGTTCTCACTCAAGATAAAACTCTTGGGAGCGGTTGGGCTGGAAGTTCTTTTGTTCTTGGCTATAGCCCTTGCACTCCAGATACAGCAAACAGGCGATATTGTTAAAGAGCAATTGGATGTTTATGGTAACTCAATGACGGTGGCTCTGGCTGATTTCTCTATTGAGAACCTCCTTTCTCATAACTATCCCGCTCTTAATCTTTCCGTCAATTACATTGGGAAACAGGATACTCAGATATTGGGCATAGAGGTATACCACAATGAAAGGAAGGTGGCTAATTATGTATCTGATTTAGTTAAACATGGCAGAAGAGAGGATCCCGGTAAATGTGAAAAGTGTGGAAATGTTTTTAAGGCACCGGTTATATTTAACCCCTTGGATCAACCGGAAAGAGTTTTGGGGGAGGTTAGATTATATCTTTCTGACGAGATGTATGATGAATTTCTGGCTACGCAGGTTAGATTAATATGGGTATTAGGTATTTTACTTTTGGTGGGTGATATAGTTGCTTCTTTCTGGATTATAAAGCTACTAGTTCTAGATCCCTTAAAAAGGGTGTCAGAGGGTGCGGAGATAATGGGTAAAGGCGACTTAAGTTATCGCATAGATGTTTCTAATGATGATGAAATAGGAACATTAGCTAGTACTTTGAATAAACTGGCGAATGATCTTCAAGGAAACTATGACAGAATGAAAGATCAGACAGAGAAGCTTAAAAAGTCTGAGGCGGGATTGCAGGAAGCAAAAAGATCACTGGAGAAGAAGGTGCAAGATAGGACAAAGGAGTTAGAGGATCTTAATAAGAGTTTGGAAGATAAAGTTGAAGAACGTACTAAAGAGCTTCAAGACAGAGTTGATGAATTGGAAAAATTCCATAAATTAACTACCGGAAGGGAGCTTAAGATGATAGAACTTAAAGAGAAAATAAAAGAACTGGAAGAAGAGATAAGAAAATATAAAGAAGAACAGGGTGATGAGGATGACCAACAAGCTTAATTGAATTATTTTACATCCAAGTTCTTTATCTTTAGGTATATAGATTAAAGAGCTTTTACAAAAAAAGTACAGAGGAGGGTGTTGAGAATACTAAATAGTATTGCTCCATAAAGCAAAAAGGTGGCTATTATTAAAAAGGGGGCCGTTTCTGTTATTTCGAATATTAAAAGAGATATCAATCCGAATGATTGACAGAACATTTTTATCTTCCCGGGAAGCCGAGCGCCCGGGTTGTGCTTGGGGCTGTAAAGAGATATGGCTGCTACGATGGTAAGTAGTTCAAGAATGAGGATGATTACGATGATCTCAATTCCCATATATTCTGTTATCAGGATAACCCCCCACAATTCCTATTAAGAGTTTGTCAGCTAATGGGTCATGTATCTTTCCCCAAGAGGTTATCTGGTCCCTTGTTCTTGCCAGGGCACCGTCTAGAGCGTCAGTGAAAGCAGATAAAAGAAATAAGAGTAGTACCGGTAAATAAAAACTATTAAGTAAAAAGTAGAATATTATCGGAACGGTCAAATACCTAAAAATGGTTAAGTGATTAGGTTTTATATAAGACGGTATAGACCAAAGAAATAGTCTGTCTAAAATTCTGTCGATAGCATTAGGCCTTTTAAATTCGGTGTTTCCGATTTTTAACAGCTTTTTGCTTAAAGGGGGCATGATTTAATATCTAAAGATTATAACCATATTTTATGATACACCCTTTTGTCTCTTTTTAAAATCTGTTTTTTAAAGATTAGCTATTGGATAGGATTAAAAATATAATGTTTGCGGATCTTTGAGTATATGAACCGAAGCTGTTAGTATCATCCTAATGCTAAAAAATATCACTATCTGTATCCTACTTTTGGTCTTGATCTTTCTAATTATATTTTTTGCACAAGACAGAGATAATAAGGCAGAACTTAATGAGGAAAATGCTCTGACTGAAGAGAGGGTTGGCGGTAATGCTGGCTCCTCGTGGGAGAGAGAGGAACATGAAGAAGAGTTGCACAAGGAAGCGCCGATAAAAGAAGATCCTCAAGATCTTCCTTCTGTTTCGATTGTCATAGATGATCTAGGTAATAATTTAATAACTGATAAAAGTATGGCGGAAATAGATTCTGACATGACGTTGGCTATTTTACCTTTCAGGGATCACACTCTTGAGGTTGCAAAATATTTTTCGGGTAAACAGGAGATGATATTGCATCTTCCCTTGGAACCGATGTCTGAGAGTGAAGTTGAGGATCATATGATAAAAGTTAACATGACAGATGATGAAATAGCGAAGTTCTTGGATAAGAGTTTAGAGGAGTTGAGGCCTTATGTAAGCGGGGTTAATAATCACAAAGGATCTCTTTTCACTTCTGATCGGGATGCGGTGCGTATTTTGCTCAAGTTCATCAATAGAGAAGGTCTTTTCTTTGTTGACAGTTTTACGATCGCTACTTCAAAAGGTTTTTCAGTTGCCAAGGAGTTGGGCATAAAGACTGCCACAAGAGATGTTTTTTTGGATAACTCAAAAGACTCTGAATATATAAGGGGTAAGCTTCTAGAAACTGTTCGCTTGGCTGAAAAGAAGGGGAGAGCGATCGCTATAGGCCACAGCCACCCGAAGACCATATCAGTACTAAAAAAAGAAATACCAGAACTTAAAGAGAGGGTAAATTTCGTACCAGTTTCTGAGATGTTGAGGTGAGTTATATATTAAGATGCAAGAGGGGACTGAATTGACAGGAAGTAAACCATAGCTATAAAAGTGGCATTGCCCAATATTAAACCGATTAGTAGCCATTTAAAATGAACTTTTCCCAATCCTAGAATGATCATAAGGAGCTCTTTAGGTAATGGCGCTGCTGCGGTGTATAAATAAGCAACCAGTGGCGTTAGGTACCTAGGTTTATTATTTAACCAATTGGCGAAGTTCTCTATCTTTTTACTCCCTGTCATTTCATTAATGGCGTGATGGCCTTTGTGGCCTACGAGAAAGAAAATAACATCCCCAAATGATCTCGCCGGTGCTGCCACTAGTAGTAGAAGAAATATATTAAATTCTCCGGTGGAGGATAGAGCTACAAGAATGGTGTAAAAAGGGATAGAGGTAAAACCCGATATCCCCATAAGTGCGGTTAGAAAGATTATTAAATAACCCCCTTTAATTCCGATATAATCAACTATTTCTGTTGGCGGTACGAATATGACAAAAGCTGTCCAAATAATGATAAATAATATGAGAAGTATAAAACCCGGATGGTTTTTAAAGGGATCAGGCTTTTGGTTAGGTGGTAATTTATTTTTACTCGTCATTTTCCGTAAGGTTTGATCTTGCTTTGTTTTCTACTATTCTGTTCAACTCGGTAAGTGTTTCTTTGTGTAGTGATTGGAAATTTAATATATCATTAACATATCTGGTGGGGAAAATATCTCTTATATCTTCCTCGTAATGAGAGCCATCGCGGGGAACCTGATTTTTAATCGTTTCATTCTTGGAGAAGGTTATTGCTAAGGGTAGGGAAGTTGCCGTGCCCATTTTAAGCTCTCCGTTATCTTTGTAATATTCGGCTATATAGCCCCAGATAAATATCTGATTAGCACTTCTTCCAAACTCGTGATGTTCAGCGAATACTGTTCCGTTGTGATTTTTTTGTATAACACTCTCTTCCAGGTGGTCATTTATTAAAGCTTTTTCGGGACCTGGTAGTCTTTTTTCTACCACTTTCGTTTTTTCATGGTATGTATGTTGTGAGGATTCATCCTTGAAGAAGGGGTTCATGTTATCAAAGTCTGTATTATGGATGTAACTTCTAAAAGCTAATAACACGACGACGGGAGATAGCAGTAAGAGTGTAAGCATAATTATTATTATCCAAAGCCATTTTTTCTGACGGTTTGGCTGTTCTGTCTCCTCCTCAAGGCCTGTTTTTTCTTTGGGTATGATAAATATGGCTATTATATAAGCAATAATAAAAGGAATGATTCCTGTTAAAAAGAAAAGTATAACGGCAAGTAATCTAAACATCACAGGGTCTACCTGAAAGTAGTCTCCCATTCCACCGAAAACTCCGGCTAACACTTTATCATCTTTGCTTCTTTTGATCTTTTTCATGTTGGAAGAAAAATATTAAATGTAAAACTAACCTCAATGAGTATTATTT
>JBNJGN010000019.1:0-13792 GCA_051747785.1 Patescibacteria group bacterium
AGAATCGTTTTTATTTAAAGGAGGGAGAAGTTTTTTATATTTCTCTCTTCTCTTTAGGAAAAGACCAAGACTTTCTCCATATTTCATTGGATGAATGTGAGAATGAACTTGAAACAGCGAGATCTTTTTGGGAAGAGTGGTCATCACGCGGAAGGTGTGATCTTTTTGGTTTTGATAAAGCAAGAGAGGCTGTTGAGAGGTCTGCTATTGTTTTAAAGCTCTTAACTTTTGAATCTACCGGTACCATAGCGGCGGCTCCGACTACTTCTTTTGCCTGTGATATAGGAGGAGTTCGAAACTGGGATTACCGATTCAGTTGGGTGCGTGACTCTTCTTTTGCTCTTTCTTCGTTCTCTTTGCTTGGTTACAAGAGAGAGGCAATAGATTACATCAATTGGATACTCAGTGTCTGTGTTGGTCCTGACGGCGTTGATCCCAAAGAGCTTAAGGTTCTTTATAATATGGCAGGTGAGGCGGGCGAAGGAGAGGAGCTGTTGGATCATTTGGATGGCTATTGCGGGTCTAGTCCCGTTAGGGTGGGCAATTCTGCAGGTGAGCAGTATCAGAAGGATATTTACGGAAGTCTTTTAGATCTTATATGGAAAGCTGATTTTTTATGGGGAAGCAAGGATATATCAAGGAGTGAACTGTGGATGCTTGTTTCTTCCTTTGCTGATTTCATTGCTTCTGTTTGGCACGAGCCGGATCAGAGTATATGGGAGTTTAGAATGGAGCCGAAGCACTATGTTCACTCAAAGGTGATGTCTTGGGTTACTTTGGATCGTGCGCTTAAAATAGCCGAAAGGTACGGCTATAGAGGTAATATAAAATACTGGAAGGAAGAAAGAGAGGCCATAAGAGAAGAGGTTTTAAAGAGAGGTTGGAGTGAAGAAAAGAGTTCTTTTGTGCAGTTTTTCGGTTCCCAGGAAGTTGATGCCTCGCTTTTGGTGATGTCGTCCGTCGGTTTTATTGATGGTAAAGATCAGAAAATGCTGTCAACAATTGAAGCTATAGAGGATGAATTGGGGGAGGATGATGGTTTACTTTTAAGGTACAAGAATGAAGACGGCCTTCCCGGAAGAGACGGGGCTTTTCTTATAACTTCCTTTTGGCTGGTTGAAGCGCTTCAACTGTCAGGGCAGAAAGAGAGAGCGAAGAAGATATATAGAGACCTTATATCAAGGAGCAATCATGTCGGCCTTTTGCCGGAGCAGATAGATCCTGACAGTGGAGATTTTCTAGGTAATTTTCCTCAAGGATACAGCCATATCGGAGTTATAAATAGTGGAGTGCTTTTGGCGGGGAGGAGTTTGGAGTGATAGGTTTTGATCATGTTGTACTTTATTGCTATTGAAATAAAAGGAGAGCCAGCTGAATTTTACAAAAAGATCGGGGGTGAAGTTTATCAAAAATTCGGAGTTGCACCTCTCTGCTTAAAGTTACCTTTCCATATCACCATTAAACCTCCTTTTAGATATGAAGGTGAAGTTTCCAAGATAAACAGAGCTATTCAGGACTCCGTCTTTGGACGTGATTCTATTTTACTGAAACTGTCATCTTTGGGGAGTTTTAGAAAGAGGGTTATTTTTGTGCAACCGGATGCTAGTGAAGGTCTGGGTGTTGTGTATGATGATGTTCTTTCCGCCGTAAATGTAATACCGGAGGCTGATACCAAAAGAAAGATCATTTCCAGAAAGGATAAAAAATTCCATGCTTCTTTGGTTCGTTTTATTCCTAAGTCCAAGTTCCATGAGATCTATTCTTATATCCAAAAGAGGTTTCCGGAAGGCGGGTGGGTAATAGAGGTTTCCGAAGTATCTCTACTGGTTCAAAAAAGAGGTGCTTGGGAGATATTATCAACAGTGCCTCTGGGGAAGGTGGCGTAAATGTCGGTGCTTAAGGGAAGCATAAGTGTTAATCTTATTATATGAAAAGTGAACCGTTAGCTTCAAGATCAAGGCCGCAAGACTTGAAAGGGTTTATTGGTCAAGAGCACTTACTTGGAGAAGGAAGACCGCTTAGATTGGCCATAGAGAAAAAACATAAATTCTCTTTTTTGCTCTGGGGTCCGCCGGGTTGTGGAAAGACTACTTTGGCCAGGATATATTCTAAGGCCATAGAAGCGAGCCTTTTTGAGTTGTCTGCCGTTTCAGCCGGTAAGTCTGATATTAAAAAGATAGTTGAAAAGGAAACGGAAGATGACAAGATCCTTTTTCTGGATGAGATTCATAGATTTAATAAAGCTCAGCAAGACTACCTCTTGCCTTTCGTTGAGAGTGGAGAATTGGTCCTGATAGGGGCAACTACGGAGAATCCGAGTTTTGAGGTTATAGGACCTCTTCTTTCTCGTTGCAAGCTTTTTACTCTTGAAAAGTTAAATAGAGAGGAATTGGATAGAGTAATTGATAGAACTGGAATAAAGGCTAATAAAAAAGCACGAAGAGTAATAATAGAGCTATCGGGGGGCGATGCCAGACAGTTGATCTCTATAGTGGAGAGTGTAAATGATCTATATGATGAGGTCTCGGTTGAGAACATAGAGGATTTGGTTAAGAAAGAAGGTGTTCGTTATGATAAAGGTGGGGAAGAGCATTATAGTACTGTTAGCGCTTTTATTAAGTCCATGCGCGCCGGACAGGTTGATGCGGTGCTTTATTATTTGGCCAGAATGATAGAAGGTGGAGAGGATCCTAAGTTCATCGCTAGAAGGATGGTCATATTTGCAAGTGAGGACATAGGTCAGGCTATGCCGACGGCATTAGTTGTTGCAAATGAAGTTTTCAGAGCGGTGGAAAAGGTGGGTCTTCCGGAGGCGGAAATAAATCTGGCGCATGGTGCTGTTTATCTATCTCAAACACCAAAGGATAGAAGGACTTATGATGCTTATAGGTCCGCTCAGGCTGACATTAAAAAGTATAAAGATCTACCTGTTCCTCTGGTTGCAAGAAATGCATCTACTGCTCTTATGAAGGATCTCGGTTACGGGTCAGGATATGATAAGTACATGAAAGAGTCCTTGTTGCCAGAAAGATTGAAAGGAAAGATCTACTATCCTTTATCAAAAAAAGATAAAAGAGAAGATAATGACAGAGGTAAAGGGAGAAGCGGTTCTGATAATTAATGAAAAAAGCTAAAGCTCATGATATCATTTTACTAATGAAACCTTTTAAATTATCAGTTGATCATTCTCTTCTAATATGTCCACGGGAAGTATCGGGACCTTTTCTCTTTTCTACTACCTTTTTCTTTCTTTTTGCTTTGGTGGGGTATGTTGTTGCCAGTGTTTACCCTTCTTCGGTGGTAAGTTCCATAGATGCTCTTATGGATATGGCTGAAGAGGTGTCGGGTATGAGTGTTGCTGGATTGACGGCTTTTATCTTTATTAATAATAGCTTTGTCGCTTTAGTGGCTTCTTTGGGCGGAGTGTTTTTTTCTTTTTTGCCGATCTTTATTATATTGGTTAATGGATTTACCTTGGGTATTGTTTACTATCTAACGGCAAGCGCGATGTCCCCGGGGTTCTTTTTGATGGGGGTTTTACCACATGGCGTTATTGAGATACCAGCTATCCTTTTTTCTACGGCTATAGGTATCTGGCTAGGCTCAGCTTTATTTAATTTTTTATTCAAAGGTGAAGAAGATAGAGACTCTTTAAAGAAGAAGATAAAAAGAGCCTTGTACACTTATTTCACTATCATAATTCCAATTCTTTTTCTGGCGGCTTTGGTTGAGATGTTTTTAACCCCTGTTTTTTTAGATGTCTTTTTTGACCTAGAAAGTGTGTCAGGTTTAACTCAATGAGTGCAGTCTGTTCATTGCTTGGAGGGTTAAAAAAAGATAATTTGAAGATGAAATTAAAATATATTGAGTATGGATAATTTGTTATTAGTACTTTTGCTTATTCTGGCTTTTGCGGGAGCGGTACTGAGTATTTGGGTATTTTATGTTCGGATGCACTTAAATCGTTCCAGTAAAGACATTGCGAGGTGTTTTGGGGTATCGTGTATTTCTGTTATGGATCACTCTCTGTTTCGTTTTTTGGGTGTACCCATTGATGTATGGGGTATTATATATTACGTATTTTTAACAGCTTCTGTTGTGAGTGTTTGGGTTTACGGGGGGATCTTTTGGGCACTTCTTTTTTTGCTGGCCTGTGGTGGTTCTTTGTTTTCACTTTATTTTATTCTATTGCAAACTCTGGCCATAAAGGCAGTGTGTAAGCCGGTTCTTTCGGCGTTATCCTTTTCTTTGATATTCACAGGCGCCTTTTTTGTCTTCGCTCCTGTTGATGTAACCGAGCTAATAAGAAATATATCTGGAGAGATTTATCTTTTAACAAAGATCTTTTCAGTAACTGGTCTTATTCTGGCCAGTGCCTCTTTTTTGAGCTTTCTTTTATTTATGGAAGATATGCGTATATCTTCAAGAGAGGCTGTAAAACTTTCTCTTTTTTCCGAAGGTGTATTACTTTCAGCTCTGTTACTTTTGGTATTAGGGGTGGCGTTGGTTTTCATAGCTGATGGGGTGAGAGTTATTCAACTCATCTCTTTTTCTTTAGGTGTTACTTTAGTAGCAGTTATCTGTGAATTTGTTAAGACTGTTCGGATCAGGTCTGCCTTGGTTTTTATCTCTTTAAAGAAAAGTGAAGACAAAAAAGAGGAAAAAGAACTGCTCAAGCGTCTGGCTTTTGGTGTTGAGGGGATAGCTGTTACATCTTGGATATTTATAACTTTTTTGTTTCTGGTTATTCCGGAAAAGAGTGTCTATATAAACCAGGTTGCCGGTCTTTACATTCTTTTGGTTATGATCGCATTTCTTTTAAGCCAGTTAGTGTCTTCCAATATTTTGTATGGTAATGATAAATAAGTTTAAAAAATTTTCAAAGGAGGTATTTGAGGAGGTTCAGGGTAATAATATCTCCGATGCGGCTGCGGCACTTTCTTTCCGTGCCCTAATAGCTATAGTGCCGGCTATGGCAATTTTGGTAATGGTTTCCGGGTTAGTTTTGGGAAGAGAAAGGGTTTTGGATTGGACTGTGAGTTTTTTTGAGAATATTTTGGGAATGGAGGTCTTGATATTGGAAAGGGCGGTTGAAACTACCTTTAATACAATGAGTGGCTTTATCTTTTCTTCAGTGGTTCTTGTTATTTCGGTTTTAGCTTCGGTCAGTTTCGTCGATCATGTAAGAAGGGTGTTCTTTCAGATATTTAATTTGGAGTTAAGAGGATCCGGTGCCATAAGAATGACACTTAAATCTCGTTTCTTTTCTTCCCTTTACGCCTTGATGGCTTTTGTGTTGATCATAGTCACAATACTTGCGCAACCTTTGATAAGTTTTACTTTCGGCTTTTTGGGATATCTTGTAGATGAGGTTAATCTTTCTTTCTTCCAGCAATTTTTTGGATTTGTTACTTCTTTTAGTACTGTTGTTTTGGTTTTTACTCTTATATACTGGTTTATGTCTTCGGGGGTTCTGCATTTTCGTTCCCTGCTTACGGGTGGGATAGTTTCTTCTGTGCTCTTTCTACTATTTAATACTCTTCTTTCTGTATATTTTTCTTACAGTGTAACTATGACCATTTTCGGGGCTTCAAGTTTTATTGTGGCTCTATTGGTTTGGCTGAACTATTTTGCGTTTGTTCTTTTTTTAGGGGGTATTGTTGCTTCAGTTAGTGAAAAAAGGCATAAAAATCGCAAAAATAAAAAGACAGTTGTGTATATTTAAGTTGTTATATCTTATTTTTTTAGTTATTCTGAATATAATGTTCAGTTTTAATAGCTTGTCTTAAGGTATGGTAGCAATTTTATGCTTCTTTTTTGAAGTATTGAAATGAGAAATTTAATATTTTAGCAAAATAGTGAGAACGTTTTATTTAAATCAATAATGATAGAGATACCCTCTCAACTCTTGGTTATCAATATTTTTGCCGTTGCCGTTTTTCTCATAAACGCGATTTTCGGCATGGCGGTTTTAGGTAAGGATCTTTCGCGTGAGCTTAAGGCGTCTTCTTTAATTTTTTCTTTTTCGCTATCCTTTTTCATTATTTTTTACGTTTTAGGTCTAAATGTAGAGAATTCTGTTTTTGCTCATGATCTTTTTTCTTTCTCTTCGGTTATATTTTTCTCAGGTGCCGCTTTTGTCCATTTATTGATAGTGGCATTTCGAGTACTTAGGGATCTTAAAAAGATAGCCGTATTGGCTTTCTTTTATTCTACCGCTCTTGCTTTATTTGTAATGAATCTCATTTTTCCTTCTCTTTTTATTGAAGAGGCTGAAGGATTTATGTTCTTTCCTAACTATTTCCTCGCTGGGGACTGCTATATCATTACCTCTTTTTACTGGCTGGCTATTATTATAGCTGTACCGTCCTTGTTGGTGACTGCTTTAATAAGGGCCAGAAAGGAGGTGGACATGATCACCGAGAACAAAATTCTTTATACCTTTATAGCTTTTGTGGTATTTATTGGTTTTGGGTCCTTATTTCAGTTTGCTTTGTACGGGGCTTATATAGACCCGAGTATATTTCTTTTATTTGGTCTGTCTGTTGTTCCTTTAACTTACGGTACCTCTTCTAGGAAGGTTTCTGATGTTTCTTCTGTTCTGAAGCGTTTAGGTCTGTTTGTTGTTTTCTCTCTGTCTGTCGCTCTTTCTTTTAGTGGTATCTTTTATATGAACGACCTTATTGATTCTTTCTCTCCCGGTTTTCCGCGGTGCCTACTTCCTCTGTTGGCTGCTTTTTGTGCTACAGGAGTGATAATGTATTACTGGTATACATATATGGATACCCAAGTACTCAAGTATGAGTTCATATCTGTTATTACTCATAAATTTCGTACACCTCTTACAAGGATAAAGTGGTCTGTACAGATGCTGGAAAATGCTACAAGTGATGAAGAAAAAAATATTGCAGCTGAGGAGATAGCCGGTTCAGCCCAGAGTCTTGTTGATCTTACCGATATGTTGGTGGATGCCTCAAAGATGGAGGGGTCTGCCTATCAATATCAATTCAAGATAAAGAATCTCAATTATATTGTTGAAAGGGTTCATAGTTCTGTAAAGGAAAGAATGGATAAAAAAGAAATAAAATATGAGTATCGCTATGATGATGGGCTTTCTAAGGTGTATGCAGATGAACAGAGACTTGAGTTTGCTTTACAGATACTTTTTGAAAACGCTATAAGCTACACTCCTAGAGGCGGATCTGTTTCTGTTAAGATCTCTAAGAAAAAGAACAAGGTTATCTTTTCTATTAGTGATACAGGTATAGGTATCACAACGAAAGAGCAAAATTATCTCTTCTCTAAATTTTATAGGAGTAAAAGAGCTAAGTTGGCAGACCCAAATGGAATGGGTATAGGTGTTTTTATGGCAAAGAAGATAGTGGAGCGTCACAACGCTATGATATGGGCGACTTCACCTGGACCTAATGCCGGTTCTACTTTTTGGATAGCATTCCCGAATGCGGCTCATTACTAATGGTGATTGCTAAGGAGTGATTACCTAAAGGGGTCAATTATATCAAGATCGGCTTTTCTTTTTTTTATCTCATAAATAACATCTTTTCTTTCTACTATGATATTCCATCCGTTTCTTAGAGCGTGGCGGTATAAGTTTTTGTTAGGGTTAAAGCATATCGGGTGATCTATCATTTCTAAAAAGGAAATGTCTCCCTCGGTGTCTCCGACTCCTATGGAGTTTTTTAGGTCCAGATCCTCTTTCTCTTTAGCTCTTTTTACTATGTTGGCTTTATTTGCTATTAGGTGTAGTTCTTCCACTTCCCCCGTAAAACGGTCTTCTGGGCCTAGTTCGTATATGCGTCCATATACTTTGTCAAAACCGAAATTTGAACAGAATCTGTCAAGTATACCTTTTGGTGACTGAGAGATCGCTAGTAGATAGTAATCTTTTTCTTTCAAACTTTTTAAAAGTGACCGTGTGTATGTGTAAGTTCTCCATCGCTGTTCTTCTACTATCGCTTCGCCTATTTCCATAAATTTGGCGTACGGTACACCTTTTATGTTTTGCGTGAATGCTTCTATTACAGCGTTAATGTAATCTTCGTAAGACCCGTTTCTCTCGATCCAGTCTTTTTTTTGGTCTTGAAATTTCTTACGGACTTCGGGTGGGAAAATGTTATTTTCTATAAGACCTTCGACAAGCTCTATTAGTAAACTGGACCTGAAAAGAGTTCCGTCAATGTCAAATATAGCTGTTTTCTGTTTAGTTTTCATGTTGGATTTAGTATATCATAAAGAATAATGAAGGACGGCGTGAGTATTTTATATACGGAGTTGAAAAGCATAACCGGGGAGATGTAGAAGCTTTTCTTTGGTTTATGCAAGAACTTCTTCTACGTAGAAATATACTGGCTAAAGGCGAATTGGTGGCAAGTTGGGGGTTTTTAATTACAAAAGAGGAAAATATTTGCCGAGTTTTTACAAAAGGGCCTCATTTTGCTGTGAAGGGATATAAGCTCAGGCTGGAAGAGAGGTATAAAATATTCACACATTTAGGTTTTGATTTATTTTTGAGAATGTTATTATAATAAGAAGTTTCAGAGGTCTTAGGTATACTAAATTTTCACTTATTTAAATATGGAGAAAAAAACACATTCGCTTGAACAGACTCCGGCAGCTCAGGGTAATAAAACAGTTGTTTCTACCTTGAAACCAATACAGACTCTTGTTAGCGATATTTTTGAGCTTAAACAGAAAGGCAATCTTGATGATAATACTATAGATAAACTTTCCCCTAAGATAAAAGAAAAAGTTCAACGTCATGAAGAGGGGGCAATCCCGGTGCAGTCAAAGACTGTTGTTTTTAATCCTGAAGAACAGGAAGAAAAGGAGGCTGAAGAGAAAAGTGTTTATCCCGATACTGCACCTTTAAAGCCTTCTGCTGATCTTGATAATGAAGAAGGCTCTCAAGAAGGAGAGGGTGATAGTTTTACTGAAGAATATTCCGAAACAGAAGAAGATGTTGATGATTCCATGAAGGATAATACGGAAGAAGGCGCGGAAGATCTTCTAACTGAAGAGACAGGGGTTGCTGAAAGCGAGGAAAGAGGAGAGGAAAACGCAGAAGGTGATGAATCAGAGGGCATTGACGATCAGGAAAAGGAAGAGAAGCATGAAGAGAGTGAGGTGCCAATGGTTATTGAAGATGAGAAAGAGAGCAAAGAAGAAGATAAAGAAAACGAACAAGAGCAAGGGTCACAAGATGAGCCTTCTACTGAAGGAGTTTCTTATGAAGAGTCACAAACGGAGGAGCCTCCTGTCTCAGAGGAGGAGCTGTCTCTTGAAGAGCGTTTTGAAGATAAGGAAAAAGAAATAGGCAGGAGTATCCAAAAGAAGGAAAAAGAACTTACTGAATTAAAGAAGAAGAGTGACCAGGAGCATCATAATCTCCAAGAGGCAGAAAATGAAAAGAATGGTCTTGAAAACAAAAGAACACCTATCATTGAGCGAGAATCGGAGCTTGAGGGAAAGCTCTCAGATATCGCTCAAAGAGAGGAGCATTTTGAAGGAAGTGAAGAGGAGAAACGGTCTTTGGAGGAAGAACGTTGGGGTCTTGAAGATGAAAGACAGAAAGCGGAAAAAGAAAGATGGGAGGTTGATAAAAGAATCCACGGGGTTAGTGAAAACATAGATTCCATAAACGAAAAGAAAGGAGACATAGAGAAGGAGATAGAAAATACGGAAGCAGAGAAAGAGAGGCTGGTAGAGATGAAGAAGGCTCTAAAGGCCGAGTTTGATAAGGCTAAAATAGAAGATCACATAAACGAAATAAAGACAAAACAAGAGGAGATAGAAAAAGAATGGGATCAAAAGGATGAGCAAAAGCAGAAAGTGGAAGAAAATCTGGAATCTGTACGGAGAGAAGAGGATCAGATAGATGAAGAAATAGAGGAGATAGGAAATAAGGAAAAGATAACCGATGATGCAATGACCTTGCACGAGATAGAGGAGAAACGATGGAATGCCGAGGAAAGAAGGAGAGATGCTGAAAAAAATAAATGGAATAACCAGGACAGATTAAAAGAAATTCAAAATAGTATGCTCAGATTGGAGAATAGGTACAGGTCTGTACTCAAGGAGATGGAGAAAAAGAACAAAGAGCTGGAAAAACTGAGTAGTTTTATTGAAGAAACCAAGGAAAAATACGATCTCTATGAAAGTGAACTAATGCTTTAATGCGTGAGTATAGATATGGACAGTATTTCTATTTTTATTGAAGATATCTTTCTAAACAGTGCTTTTTTGGAAAAAAGTTTATGGGGTAATAGTGTAACTGATTATCTCTTGGCACTGTCTGTTTTAGGTGCTTCTCTTGTTGTTTTTAAGATATTTAGGGAAATAGTTTTGTATAAACTGGGCAAATTGACGAAGAACACAGATACCGATATTGATGACATGCTTATAGATATAGTCAAGTCTCTAAAACCTCCGTTTTATGTTCTTTTGGCACTCTATATTTCTGTTCTTTTCATTGATCTGCCTTCATTTGCTTCCAAGGGATTGACCTATCTTCTTTTAATATGGGCTGGATATCAGGTTATTTTGGCTATTTCATTAGTAATTGATAGGTTTGTAAAAAAGAAGACGGCTACCGAGGAAGAACATACTCAGTCTGCCTTCCGTTTACTGGGTAATATAGCCAAAGGCGCGGTATGGATAGTTGTGGCGATATTTGTACTATCTAATATGGGAGTAGATGTTACTTCTCTGGTAGGAGCTGTCGGAATCGGTGGCCTTGCTGTTGCTTTGGCTATTCAAAACATTCTTAATGATCTTTTTAGTTCATTTTCTATCTATTTTGATAAGCCCTTTGAAGTGGGTGATTTTATTATGGTGGGAAGTGACATGGGGGTTGTTGAGTATATAGGAGTTAAAACTACTCGTATAAGAGATCTGGGTGGCGAGGAACTTGTTATATCTAATCAAGAGTTAACTACTGCAAGAGTTCATAATTACCAAAAATTATGGGACCGACGGATCGTCTTTCATTTTGGAGTTACTTATGATGCGCCTAAAGAAAAATTAGAAAAGATACCTGCAATGGTGGAGAGCGTTGTGGGGAATGAGGAGTTAGCGCGCTTTGACAGGGCTCACTTTTATCGTTTTGATGACTCTGCTCTGACTTTTGAGGTCGTATACTTCATTCTTTCTGCTGAGTACAATGACTATATGGATACTCAACAGAGTATTAATTTGGGAATAAAAGAGAAGATGGAAAAAGAGGGTATTCAGTTCGCTTATCCTACTCGTACCGTATACATGTACTCAGATCAAAATAAATAGTATATAAAAAACTTATATATCCAATAAGCGCGAATTTAGCTGTTCTTGTATGCTTTACTGAACATGAAAAGAGTTACATCCCATTTAGCTGCTGATCTTCTTAAGGAGGGAGCAGTGGGAGTTATTCCCACTGATACCATTTATGGTTTAGTTTCAAGAGCTGATGACTCTAGGGGTGTGGAGAGGGTTTACAAGCTAAAAAGAAGAGATCTTGAAAAGCCGTGTATTGTTCTAATAAAGGAGATTGAAGATATCAATAATTTTGGAATATTTCCACATAAGCAAGAAATGGATATTATTAAAGATCTTTGGCCAGGGCCTGTAAGTATTATCTTAAAAGCAGATAAAGCGCCTGAATATTTAACTCGTAAAACACAAAGCCTCGCTTTCCGTCTTCCCTCGGATGAAGGAGTCAAAGAGGTTCTTAAGGTTTCGGGTCCATTAGTGGCTCCCAGTGCAAATATTGAGGGCATGTCTCCCTCGGTGTCAATATCGGATGCGTACTTATACTTTGGTAACAAGGTTGATTTTTATGTTGACGGCGGGAAGAAAAGCGCTCCACCTTCTCGTGTGATAAAATTAGAGAAAGGTGAGAAAGTAGAGATCAGAAAGTAAAATGGCGGAATATTTAAATGAATCAGCGTTTACCAAGTCCACTCGCGCAGTTATTACGGCAAGACCTGATGAAAATGTGAGTGAAATAGAAGAGCGTATACGTAAAGAAGTAGATTCGTTTGAAATGCTTCAGTATGTATATGTTTTAGATGAAAAAGAAAAGCTCAAAGGGATAGTTTCCATACGTGATCTTTTTTCTTATGATGGCGATGTTAAGGCCTATGACATAATGTCAGACTCTTTGGTGTGGGTTTCACCGGAGAGCGATCAAGAGGCTGTGGCGGTAAAAGCGGTGGAAAGAAAGATAAGAGCTATGCCGGTTTTGGGTAAAGATGGAACTTTTATTGGAGTGGTTACTTCTGACACTATTCTTGATATTCTCTCCGAAGAGCACAGCGAGGACCTTTTACATATTGGGGGTATTCAAAAAGAATACTCGGCCAGTGCTATACTAAAGGATAGACTTCAGGTGCTTCTATTTGCCAGGTTGCCCTGGCTTCTGGTTGGTTTAATAGGGGGGATTTTTGCCGCTTTGGCCGTAAAAAGTTTTGAGGGCATATTGGAAGGATATATAATACTAGCTTTCTTTTTACCTTTGGTTGTTTATATGAGCGATGCCGTTGCGGGACAGACGCTTACCATCTTTATACGTGCCATGGCTTTGGATCATACATTTTCTGTCAAGAAATATGTTATGAGAGAAATGGGTCTAGGTCTTATTATTGGTTTGATAGTTGGTTCTCTTTTGGCTTTGGTTGGCTTTGCTTGGTTCAATGACCCTATTTTTTCTCTGGTTTTGGGGGTGGCGCTTTTCTTTTCGGTAATTGTGGCGGTATTGGTTGCTCTACTTATGACCATATTTTTAAAATCTTTAAACAAGGATCCGGCTGTCGGTTCCGGCCCTTTTGCCACCATATTAATAGATATAGTTACCATATTTATTTATTTTAGTGTAGCTTCCTTTCTTTTGCCCGGATTGTAGACTTGACTCGAAACTTGCTTTTTTTTAACGGTGCTTTATAATTTGTATTGAACATTATCGGTTCTTTGTTTTTCCTTGTTCAGAGGTATCCGGCAGTCAGGGATTATTCTGTTTGTAAGGATGACTTAATTATAATTATAAAGTATTAAATTAATTTTATGAGAAATATCTTAATTATTTTATTGATAGGTGTGATCGTGGTGATCCTTGGTTTGATGATAACTAATGATGGAGATAATGGTGCTGAGTACAGCGTTGATGAAGCTCGTGAAATAGCTAAAAATTGGATGGAGAATGAGTCCCCGACATATACCTTTGATGGCTCGGATCTGGAGATAGAAGAAGAGAGGGGGTTAAATGAAAGTGCCTTTGAATTTACTTTCAACTTCCAATCAGCTTCTGCTGGTTTCGGTGACAGAGAAGAAGAAATGACCGCTCAAGTTATAACACCTCACACTACGGTTGTTACTGTTGAAGAAGGTGAAGTGGTAAGCGCAGTTACTGACGATGTTTACTCTGAGTTGGAAGATGAAATGATCGAAGACGGAGATTCCGAAAGCAGGGAAATCTCCGTTTATTTCATGACAGTTGAAGATGGTCAAGAAGACATTGTTTCGGTTGAAAGGGAGGTATCCGGTGAAGAGAGGATCGAAGTACTTGCTCTGGAGGAGCTTTTAGCCGGACCCACAGAGGAAGAAGAGGATCAAGGATACAGCACTGCTATAAATGAGGGTGTGGAGATCTTGGATTTTTCCATTCAGGAGGGTACGGCTCAGGTTGACTTTAGCTCTGAACTGAACGAAGATGTTGCCGGTTCCGCAACTGTTTTGGCCATAAGAGGGCAAATAGAGAACACGCTTAGGCAATTTGATCCGGTTGACAACGTTGTTATAA
>JBNJGN010000020.1:0-13417 GCA_051747785.1 Patescibacteria group bacterium
GTTCTTAAAGGTTTTTTAAATTTATTTTAATATGAAAGTGGCGCTTTTATGCGGAGGACCTTCCGCGGAAAGAGGTATATCTTTAAATTCGGCAAGGACCGTTATGGATCATTTGGACGGAGAGGGAATTGAGGTAGTTCCGGTATATTTCGATTTAAAAAAACAGGCCTATCTAATATCAAAGTCATGGATATATTCCAATACTCCTTTGGATTTTGATTTTAAGCTTAAAAGAACGTCAAGCCCTTTATCTGAAGATCATCTTATAAAAGAATTAAAAAAGATGGACATTGTTTTTCCTGCTATGCATGGATCCTTTGGGGAGGATGGTGGTATTCAGAGATTTTTGGAGAACAACGGAATACCTTTCGTGGGAGCTTCTTCAAAAACTTGTAAGCTGGCCTTTGATAAATTCAGAGCCAATAATTTCATAAGAGAAGAAGGTTTTTTTGCTCCTTATTCCATAGATCTTTCCGTTAAGGAAGGAAAGGAAGAGAGGGTGAAAAAAATAAAAAGATTCTTTAGTGAGTATAATATAAAAAAGGCCATTGTTAAGCCTGTCAAGGGAGGTTCAAGTATCGGGGTCTTTTCCGTTGATACATCCGAAGAAGCGGAAGTAAAAGCAAGGTATCTTTTTTCCAATAAAATAGACAACAGAGTGGTGGTTGAACCTCTTGTGGAGGGCAAGGAGTTCACCGCGATAATAGTTGAGAGTGATTCCTCTGTTCCGGTCTGTATCTTACCCACCGAGATAGAAACGGGGTATACGGATAATAGGCTTTTTGATTTTCGTAAAAAATACCTGCCAACAAGGCAGGTCTCACATCACTGTCCACCTCGTTTTTCGGGAGAGATCATAGAGAGTATACAAGAGCAAGCAGAGCAACTTTTTTCTCTTTTTGGTTTTCACGACGTTGCTCGTTTTGACGGGTGGGTCTTTCCTGATGGGAGAATGTGGTTCTCGGATTTCAATCCGGTTAGCGGAATGGAACAGAACAGTTTTCTTTTTCAGCAGTCTTCAAGAATAGGTTTCAGTCATCGCGGTTTTTTGAAATACATCATTAAGAACTCTTGTTTGAGGCAGGGGATTAAGACACCGCCGGATGATGAAGGCGGAAAAAAGGAGAACAGAAAAAGGGTTAATGTCTTATTCGGGGGGAAAACCTCGGAAAGGCAAGTTTCACTCATGAGCGGAACGAATGCATGGCTTAAACTTAGAAATTCAAAAAAGTATGATCCTCATCCTTATTTACTTGATACCAAGGGTAAGGTTTGGCAATTACCTTATGCTTATACTTTAAACCACACGGTTGAGGAGATATTGGAAAACTGTGAGAGGGCTAAAGAAGACCAGAAAAGACTTTTAAAATTAGAAAAAAGGGTGAACGAAAGACTATCTTTAACCAAAGAGGAGAAAAGTGAAGAGATCTTCTTGCCGAAGAAGATGTCGGTGTCAAAGTTCATTACTGAATCCGATTTTGTCTTTTTGGGTTTGCATGGAGGAGATGGCGAGAACGGTTATCTTCAAGAAAAAATGGAAAAAGAAAGAGTCAGATTTAATGGTTCCGGTAGTCATGTATCAAAGATATTTATGGATAAATGGAGAACCGGAAGGCTTATTAAGAAAATGAATATTGAGGGACTCGGTACCACAACAGGTGAAATGATGGCTTTTGATGGTATCAAAGAGCGATTTAGAGAAGAGGGTGAGAGAGGGGCGTGTCAGTCTATCTGGAATGAGATAAAAAGATCGCTAAATGCCCATAAGTTAATTGTAAAACCGAGAGCTGACGGCTGTTCAACCGGTATAGTTAAACTCAATTCCGCCGACGAACTTTATAAATATATAGATCATTTAATAAAAGGGGTTGAGTTTATTCCGCCGAAGGAATTCTTTGGACAAGAGGATATTGTTCATATGCCGGCCGGTAAAGTGGATTATTTAATATTTGAAGAGTTTATAGATACTGACACTGTGCGCATAAGAGGGGATGAGTTGATACATAAAAGAAAGAGAGGTTGGGTAGAGATCACCATGGGTGTTCTTGAGAAAGAGGGGAAAATTAAAGCTCTCAACCCCAGTATCACAGTGGCCGAGGGGGCTGTTCTTACCGTGGAGGAGAAATTTCAAGGGGGGACCGGAGTTAATCTTACTCCTCCTCCGGAAGAGATCGTTAAGCCTTCTGCAGTTGAGAGAGCCAAGTCTTTGGTTAAAGAGATGACCGAGGATATAGGTATAGAAGGTTATGCCCGAGTAGATGCTTTTATGCAAATAGATAGTGGGGATCTGAAGATAATTGAGGTCAACACTCTTCCTGCGCTTACTCCTTCAACAGTTCTTTATCATCAAGCCTTGGCCGAGGATCCGCCTATCTTTCCGGCTGATCTGCTGGAAATAGTTGTTAAAAATTGCGGTTATTAGTGTATGCCAAGAATGGGTTGACAGAGATCTTAGAAGATCTTTTAATGACCTATAGTTAAAAGCTCTTTGCAATGAAATAAAAACACTATGCATTCATGAAACTGGTTTTGTTAACCTTTGGGCTTATGAAAGGAGGTATTACTATGAGTAGTGGCAATGTTGTGGAATGGTACTCGACGTTTTCTCGTAGGGTGGTGGCTAATCTTTGGCCGGCGCTTGGGGAGGCGGCAAAAGATGGCCGTATTGATCTTGCCCAGTTGGCCTGTGATCAGGATGAGATTATTAGATCACTTAGGCGAGGATTTTTAGAAGAAACATCCGGGTTCTCGACGTGGACACGTATTTACCTTGGGATGCACTTAAATTGCAACACGCTGATCAAAGAGCTTGATGAGAAGGGAGTTCATGTTTTGCTTCCTGCCCGACGTGTAGCGAGTATGATTACGGTGTCTTCCAAACGAGAGATAGATCTTGTTAAGGTAAGCATGCGCCAGCTTGGATTTAGTGAGTTGGTGAAGTTGACCGAAGTTGCCGATAGTGCTCGAACTCTCGGTTTTGAGCTTGTCCCGGAAGATGCCGCTCTATATGCGGCACTTCAGGTGGGTGAACGAGTCGAGTGTGGGGAGATCGTCATCTTTCCAATGGCGGCAGTTTCTGACTCGGGAAGTTATGATTTCGTCGTTTTTGTTCTTGGACGATCACCGTATGATGGCGGATTGGATTTGAATGCTTATTTTGGGTACTCTGATGTCCAGCTGAGTCCAGGTCTTCAGGTTGTCTTTTCTCGTGCATAAGAACTGTAAGACCTTTGCTTTTTGCTTTCAAATTCTGGCCTCGTGCTACGCTGTAGCGCGAGGCCTTTTTTATATCTGACTATTTATGGAAGAGCGTCTATTTTTTTGCTTTTTCTGATATATCAAAATCAACTGAGTTTTGTTTGCCGAAGGGTGCTTTTTAAGGTATAGTGTTTACGTTAAGTTCAGTGCGATTGCAGTAATTATGGAAAAATACAACCATAAAAAGATAGAAGAAAAGTGGCAAAAAAGGTGGCAAAAAGACCAACTATACAAAGCTAAAGATAATAGTAAAAAAGAAAAGAGATATATATTGGATATGTTCCCCTATCCCTCCGGAGAAGGGGTTCACATCGGTCATCTTCGCGGATATATTCCTACGGATACTTATTCTAGGTATCTTAGGATGAAAGGTTATAACGTATTACATCCTATGGGATGGGATGCTTTCGGTTTACCGGCGGAAGGTTATGCTATTAAGAACAAGATACATCCCAAGAAGGCGGTAAAGAAGAATATTGATCGTTACAGAAAACAACTTTCTAGACCAGGCCTTTCTTATGATTGGAGTCGTGAGATAGATACTACTGATCCCGATTATTACAAGTGGACGCAGTGGGTATTTCTTCAGATGTTCAAGAGGGGATTGGCTTATGAGTCTTACGAGCCAATAAACTGGTGTCCCTCTTGTAAGACCGGCCTTGCCAATGAGGATCTTGAAGGAGGTAGGTGCGAGCGTTGTGATTCAGAGGTTGAGCAGAAACCGATGAGACAGTGGGTGCTTAGGATAACAGATTATGCTGAAAGTTTGCTAAAGGATCTGGACTCTCTATCTGGTTGGCCGGACTCTGTTAAAGAGTCTCAGAGGAACTGGATCGGTAAGAGTAAAGGAGCTGAGATAGTCTTTCCTTTAACATATTACAAAGAGGTACTATTGGCGAGTAATAATCCCGGCAAGCGCTCTCGTATACAGAGTCTTTTGGACGCCGAGGGATTGGATATAGAGGTCCTTACCCCCAAAGATTTGGGTATCAAGGAAGAGGAAGTTCCAGAGAGTGCTAAAGATCTCTATAAAAATGCCGAGAAAAAAGCACTGGCATACAAAGGAAAAACAGATCTTCCTGTTCTGGCCGGTGATACCGGTTTTTATATCAAGGGAGAGAGTCTGGATCCCACAAAGGTAAAGCGAAATGCTGTTAGTGAGGAAGATGAGAAAAAACTCTCCAAAGAGCAGATAAGTCGAAAAATGGTCCGCTTCTATACGGATATAGCCAAGAAGCATGGAGGGGAAGCAGAGGCTTATTGGAAGGATGCATGGGTCCTTATGGCGCCCGAAGGGGACATTAAAAAGATCAGTAATAAGAGAGAGGTTGTACTTACGGCCAAGAGAAAAGGTAAGGTGGATCACGACTTTCCTTTAAGAGGGCTTTATAGGCACAGACCTAGTGGTAAACATATTAAAGGAGGTGGCCATGAAGATTCGGAAGATCTGTTACCTGTTAAGGGGGCCCTTAAAGAGCTTCTGAGCTACTCTCTTGAGGTTTTCACCACCAGGCCTGATACCCTTTTCGGGGCTACATATATGGTAGTTGCACCTGAGCATAAGATGATATCTGAGCTGTGGGGTTTTGTTGAGAATAAAGAGCAGGTAGAAGATTATATAGATAAAGCTAAGAAAAAAACGGAGCTTCAAAGAACAGCTGAAGATAAAGAAAAGACGGGTGTTTTGATAAAAGGTGTCAGTGCCGTAAACCCTGCAAACGGAGAGAAGATACCCGTTTGGGTGGCTGATTATGTTTTGGCTCATTACGGTACGGGTGCAATTATGGCGGTACCTGCTCATGATGAACGTGATCTTGATTTTGCTTTACAGAAAAGCATCCCGGTTCGCTATGTTGTCTATCCAAAAAGGGTTGATAAGTATACACCCCCTCTTAAAGGCAAGAAGACCGTTGAGAGGAAGACGGTTCATGCTATTGTGACTGACCCTGAAAGTGGTAAGACTTTATTTTTGAAATGGAAAAAACACAACTGGAGGACATTTGTGGTTGGCGGGGTTGATGAAGAGGAAGATGCTGTAGAGGCAGCTAGGCGTGAAGTAAGAGAGGAGACTGGCTATATAGATTTGGAGCTTAAAAAAGTAACTCCCTTTTATGTTGAAGCTCATTATCATGCGGCGCATAAAAACGAGAACCGGAAGGCCTATACAAAAGCGGTTCATTTTGAGCTTAAAAGTTCAAAACAAGAAAAAATAGACTCTGAAGAGAAAGAAAAGCATGCTACTGAATGGCTCTTTCTTGAAGAGGTTTCTAATACTCTTACCTGTGCTGAACTAGATATCTGGCTTTCTTGGCTAAAGGAAGGTGAAAGGTTGGTTTACACCGGAGAGGGTCTCTTGGAAAACTCAGGTAAATTTTCGGGAATGGATAATGAGGAAGCTAAAGAGTCTATTAGAAAGTATGTGGGAGGTAAGAAAAAGGTCACTTACAAACTAAAAGACTGGGTATTTTCAAGACAGCGTTACTGGGGGGAGCCTATACCTCTGGTGCACTGTGAGAAATGTGGAGTTGTGCCTGTTCCGGAAAAAGAATTACCGGTTAAGTTACCTGAGGTTAAGTCTTATGAGCCAACCGGTACAGGTGAGTCACCTCTCGCAAACATTGCCTCCTGGGTGAATACCAAATGTCCTAAGTGTAAAGGAAAGGCGAAAAGGGAGACGAACACAATGCCTCAGTGGGCCGGATCCTGTTGGTATTACCTTCGTTATGCTGATCCTAAAAATGATAAAGCTTTAGTTTCATCTAAATTGGAAAAGTATTGGATGCCAGTGGACAAGTATGTTGGAGGCGTGGAGCATGCTACTAGGCACCTTATATACTCTCGTTTTTGGCATAAATTTCTTTATAAAGAAGGCCTGGTAAGCACTAAAGAACCTTTCTCTTCCTTGAGAAATCAGGGTTTGGTTTTGGGTCCGGACGGGAGAAAGATGAGTAAGCGTTGGGGTAATGTGGTAAGTCCAGATGAAGTAGTGGAAAATGTAGGTGCTGACTCAATGAGAGTATATACCATGTTCATGGGTCCCTTTGAAGGAGAGGTGGCCTGGAATCCTAACGGTCCTATTGGTGCTCATAGGTTTCTGGAGAAAGTATGGCGCCTTTATGGAAAGGTTTCAACCGGAGCCACTTCTTCCTCTAAGTCAAAGACAGTTCTAAACAAGACGATAAAGAAAGTTGAGGAAGATATTTTATCATTCTCTTTTAATACAGCTGTTTCTTCTTTAATGATATTGGTTAACACCTTAGAGGCTGAGTCTTCTGTTTCTAAAAAGGATTTCAAAACATTGCTGATACTGCTTGCTCCTTTTGCTCCTCATATAACAGAAGAGTTGTGGCAGATGCTTGGAAACGGAAAGTCCATACATAAAAGTCCGTGGCCTTCTTTTGACCCTAAGTTACTATTGGAAGATAGTGTTAATATCGCCATCCAGATAAACGGTAAAACTCGTGGCGATATAGAGGTGCCCAGGGATTCCTCAAAAGAGGAGGTCCTGGATCAGGTTGAGAAAACAAAGATATATATTAATTGGTGCGAGGGTAAAGAAATAAAAAGAGTAATACATGTTCCCAATAGATTAATAAACATTGTTACTTCTTGATTTGAAAATTTAATTTATGTATGGTATAAATGAAAATGTATTCAAAATAGAAAAAGTGGAGAGTGGTATAAAAGTGAGTATCGAGATTTCGTCTATTCGAATTTTTTTATGCCCCAATTCGGTCTGTGAGAATTTATTTTATTAGAAAGATGATCAATTGAATCAACTAGTCGTAACATGCCAAAAACTGCTATCGTAACCTTCAAACCTAAACAGGTCGTTAAAAATCTTTTGCTGCCACTTTCCGAAAGAGGAAAGGAGGTTATTGTTCATCGCTTTGGTTTGGGAGATAGTGTAGAAAAAGAGACTTTGGAAGCTATAGGAAAAAGACATGGTATTACTCGTGAAAGGGTCCGTCAGATTGAGAGATACTCCATAGCGACCATAAAATCATCCAAAGAGTACCAAAAGTCATCGCATGTTTTTGATGAGTTACATGATGTTATCAAAAGTTTAGGGATGGTTGTTTCTGAGGAAGATCTGCTTGAATATCTGTCCAAGGACAGGTCAACGCAAAATCATTTCCATTTTTTACTTCATTTAGGCGATTGTTTTAATAGAGAGAAGGAAGATGGTAATTTCAAGCACAGATGGAGTATTGACTCTGATCTTTCTGCCAGGATATATGATTCTTTGCATAAGCTTTATCAAAACCTTTCTGACGAGGAATTGGTTACTGAGCCGGATATGATAAGAAGATTCTTGGAGCATCTTGGTGATGTTTCTGATGAGTATAAACGTGAAGAGATAGCCAGAAGATGGTTATCTATTTCCAAAAAGATATCAAAGAATCCTTTGGGAGAATGGGGGAAGTCTAGTTCCGCAAATATAAACACAAAAGGAATGAGAGACTATGCTTTCTTGGTACTGAGAAAAAAGGGCGAGCCAGTTCACTTTAGAGAGGTCGCCAAAGCTATTGAAGAGACCTTTAACAGGAAGGCGCATGTTGCCACTACTCATAATGAATTAATAAAAGACCCGCGTTTTGTTTTAGTGGGAAGAGGTCTTTATGCTCTTAAGGAATGGGGTTATTCAGGGGGAGTGGTTAGAGATGTTATTAAAAAGGCGCTGAAAGAAGAAGGTCCGTTATCTGCAGAAGAGATAGTTAACAGAGTACTTAAAGAACGTCTCGTAAGAGAGAACACGGTTATGGTTAATTTGCAGAATCCTCGCTACTTTAGAAAAGATGAAAACGGACTCTTTCATGTGGTAGAATAAAACCGGTTATGCCGGATCCACAAAATTCATCTTCCAATAAAAACAAAAGCAATAACACAGATAAGTTCATACGTATTCTGATTTACGTATTGGTGGGTATTATCCCTTTGGTGGTTTTAGCTTTTCTGTGGTTTGTGATACTCATGACCTCCGGTAAGGTGGAGCTTTTCTTTAAGATCTTTTTAGGTTTTCTTCTGGTGTTAATGCCTGTTATTTTCATTATTGCTTCTATAAAAACATTTTTAACTTATAAAAAGATACTTTTCTTCATGGATTCGGGTTCAGTTTTACTTGAAGTAAAGGTTCCCAAGGATGTTAACAAGCCACTTGTAGCCATGGAGCTGTTGTTGGAAGCATTTCACCAGACAGGAGGAGAGGGGACTTTCATAGATAGGTGGATAAAGGGCAAAACTCGTCCTTGGTTTTCACTGGAAATGGTTTCCATAGAAGGTGAGATACATTTTTTTGTTTGGATGCGGAAAACATGGAGAAGACATATTGAGTCCTTCATATATTCGCAGTATTCTGATGCCGAAGTTTATGAGGTTGAAGATTATGTTAACTTTATTCCCTTTGACCCCCAGAAGTATAATTTTTGGGGTTGTGAATATAATCTTACTAAAGCCGACCCTTATCCTATAAAGACTTATGTAGATTACGGCCTTGATAAGGAAACCAAAGAAGAGTATGTGGTGGATCCTATAAATTCCATACTGGAATTCCTCTCTTCCGTTAATACTGGTGAATATATATGGATTCAGATAATTATAAGAGCACACAAGAAAGAAAAGAAAAAACCGGGTACATTTTTTGGTAAAAGAGATTGGAAGGAAGAAGGAAAAGAAGTAATACAGAAGATAATCAAAGAGAATGCCCCTTCTAAGCCAACTGTTGCCGGAGCTCAAGATGCGGGGGAATCAGAAGGGGCTCCTTCGCTTAATCTTACCACTTGGCAGGCCAATATGATAAAGTCTATAGAGAGAAACCTTGATAAAAGAGCTTTTGATACGGGTATCCGTTCAATGTATATAGCCGAACACGGCTCTTTTAATTCTGTTACTATAAGTGGTCTTGTAAGTGTTTTTAAACAGTATAATTCCGAGCATATGAACGGCTTCGCTCCTAAAAGAGGGCATACGATCTTTAATTATCCTTGGCAGGATTATAAAAATATAAGAAAAAACAAGGTCTCGTGGAAGTTGTACGATGCTTACAGATGGAGATCATATTTTCATCCACCTCATCGTTCTCCGCATAATGTTATGAGTACTGAAGAGGTGGCTACGCTTTTCCATGTTCCGGGAATATCTGCAACTATGCCAACGTTACCGCGAGTTACTTCACGTAAAGGTGATGCGCCGTCCAATCTTCCTGGATAGATGGTATTTTGGTGGGTATTTTTTAGGATACGACATTTTAGTTTATGAAAAGATTTTTTTATAAAAGTAATCTGTTAAGTATCGTTGCCCTTTTAGTATGTATTCTGGCTGTCATCTTTGTATTAGGTGTCGCTCCTCCGGAAAATGATGATTTTCCGATCATTTTGGAGATAGAGGAAGGGGATAATCTAGGAGATATAAGTGAAAAGGTCAAAGAAAAGGAGCTGATTCGTTCTCCATTCTTTTTTAGAGCGTTTGTTATTATTTTGGAAGGAGAACACAGTATTCCTGCTGGAGATTATTATTTCAGTAAGCCGGAACCTGTTTATGTTTTGGCACAGAGGTTAGTGGAAGGGGATTACGGCCTTGAACCTGTTAGAGTTACCATTAGGGAGGGTTGGGATGTTTTTGAAGTGGCTGACTATTTAGATAAAAGGTTCGGCAGATTTAATAGAGAAACCTTTTTTGAAATATCAGAGGAAGGATATCTGGCTCCTGATACGTATTTCTTTTCCTCTTTTAGTTCTACAGAGCATTTAGTGGACAGAATGAAAAGTAACTTTGAGTCAAATTGGCAAGAGATTAAAGAGGAGTTTAATCCAGAAAGGAAAAAAGAGGATATTATTATTATGGCTTCAATATTAGAGAAGGAGGCCAATACAGTTGAGAGTAAACGCAAGATCGCCGATATTCTATGGAGGCGTCTTGAGGATGGAATGCCTTTGCAGGTGGATGCTTCTTTTTCTTATGTTAACAACAAGAACACCTATCAGCTTACTTTGGAGGATTTAAAGATTGATAACCCTTATAATACATACAAGAATACCGGGCTTCCACCGACTCCTATAGCTAACCCGGGAATGAATGCTATAATAGCGGCCGTTGATCCCATTGATAATCCATATTGGTATTTTTTATCGGATCTTTCCGGAAATATGTATTATGGTCGTGATTTTGATGAACATCAGTATAACAGGGAGAACTATCTGAGAAAGTAAAGAAAGCGCTGCGTGTGAGTTACGGCAATGGAATATAGGGAATGTAAACTTAAGGATTATCTGAATATCGATTGATGAAAGTTGAAAGCTGATTTTTTAATAAAGTATTTTAGTTTTTTTAAAGAGAGTAGATAGATAAATATAATTTTGGAAACAGTAGAAAATAAAAATAAAACAGTGTATGTGGGTATGTCGGGAGGAGTAGATAGTTCTCTTTCCGCTTCCCTTTTGAAGGAGCGGGGGTATAACGTTGTAGGGGTTTTTATTGATATATGGCAACCGGAATTTATTGAATGCACTTCTGCTGATGATAAGAGAGATGCAATGCGCGTATGCAGTCATATTGGTATACCATTCAAGACCTTTGAGGCTGGAGAGGAGTATAGAGAAAAAGTGGTGGACTATATGGTTCAAGAGTATAGAGCCGGAAGAACGCCTAATCCGGATATTATGTGTAATAGATATATAAAGTTCGGTCTTTTCTATAAATGGGCTGTAAAAAATGGAGCTGATCTTGTAGCCACGGGTCATTATGCTCGTGTTGGGGAAAGAGAAGATGACACAGGAGAGTTTCAGTTATTAAAGGGCACAGACCCCAATAAAGACCAGTCATATTTCTTGTGGGCTGTTTCTTCGGATGTTTTCTCTCGCGTGATCTTTCCAATAGGTGATATGCAAAAAGATAAGGTCCGAGAATTAGCCGAAGATAGAGAATTGCCTACTGCCAAGAAAAAAGATAGTCAGGGCGTGTGTTTTTTGGGTAAAGTGGATATAAAAACTTTTCTATCGCGGTATATTCCTCCCAAAAAGGGCGATGTCTTGAATGAAAAAGGGGAAGTTATTGGATTTCACGATGGTGCATGGTTTTATACTATAGGCCAGAGGCATGGTTTTAGTGTTGAGAAGAAAAAAAATGATGACGGGCCTTTTTATGTTATAGAGAAAAACGTTTCTGAAAATACTTTGGTTGTGTCTAAGAGCCCCAAGGAACATAGTGCTAAGAAGGTAAAACTGTGTAAGGAGAACTGGATACCTGAAAAGGCGTTTTTTGAACATCATGGAGATGATGTTTTTTGTATGACTCGTTACAGGCAAAAACTTCAAGACTGTAATTTTTTCTCAGCGGAGAGTGGTACTGAGGTACATTTTTCTGAGCCTCAATACGGGTTAGCGTCAGGGCAGTCGCTGGTTATCTACAAGGGGGAACGTTGTCTAGGCGGGGGTATTATTGCTAGTATTAAACATTAATGGGCTTAGACACAATAGTTAAGAAGGCAGACGGAACACGCGAGGCTTTTGACCCGGATAAGCTAAAGGGTTCATTGAGGCGTTCCGGAGCACAGGAGAAAGATATAGAGGAAACTGTTAGGAGGGTGGAGGGTATTCTACATCACGATATTACTACTAAGAAGATATACAAAAAAGCTTTTTCGGAGTTAAAGAAGATAAAGCGATCAGCTGCTATTAGTTACTCTCTAAGAGAGGCAGTGAAAGAGCTGGGGCCCACGGGCTTCCCTTTTGAACGTTTTGTAGCAGGCGTTTTTTCAGAATTGGGATATGAAACTGAGGTCGGGGTAATGATGCAGGGGATGTGTACTGAGCACGAAATTGATTTTTTGGCTTGCCATGATTCTCATAATTTTATAGCAGAGGCAAAATTTCATAATGAACATGGAACAAAAAGTGATTTGCAGACTGCTCTTTATGTTAAAGCTCGTTTTGACGACCTTTGGGAAAGTCCGTACCTTACTAAAGACAAAAAACCGCATTCTGTTTGGTTAATAACGAATACCAAATTTACCCGTAGTGCTCTGGAGTACGGTGAGTGTGCAGGTATAAATATGATAAGTTGGAACCACCCTGCTAAGGGCAATCTGCAGGACCTTATAGAGGATAGCAGGAGACACCCGGTTACTGCCATATCAAGTCTAAACAAAAATGAGAAAACATCTCTGCTTAACAACGAAGTAGTTTTCTGTAGAGATTTTGTTGAATCCTCTAGTGAGCTTGAGTCTTACGGCATACATTCCAAAAAGCATAAAAAGGCGCTGGAGGAAGCAAGTTTTATACTTGATACTTATAGATAAAGTCTTGCTTTTCTTTTCAAATGTTCTAAACTGAAGGCAGTTTGGTTGTTCTATTTTAGGATCAAAAGATTTTATCTTTTGGATGATTTTATGAGTTAATAATTATAAAGGTTTTATGGATGGATACGAAAAAAATCAAGGATCTTCTTTTTTAGATTCAATGGGAAGCATGAAATATTTGGTGTTCGCATTGGTTACCATATTGATACTGCTTTTTTTCTTTTGGGTTACAGCTAGCGACGAAGAAGCTAACAGAGAAGGTGAAGAGGTTGATCCGGCTGAGGAAAATCAGGAAGAACAAGAGACTGATGAAGAGCAGGAAATGGATGAAGCAAATGACCAAGAAGAGAGTGATCAAGATCTGTCAAAAGATGAGGAAGACAGCATTGAAGTCGCTGATCAAGAGGCGGGAGATGCTGTTTTTGTATCAGATATGGATCTTACGGAAAGTCGTTGGATAGTGGTTCATGAGGATAGAGACGGAGAACTTGGAAATATTTTAGGTGCTCGCCTCTTTCCGGCAACTGCAAATGATGGAAGTGTGAATCTTTTGCGAGAGACTGAGGAAGGAAAGAGCTATTATGCCGTTTTGTATAAGGTGGCCGAAAGAGAAAAGGATAAGGGTAGGAGATTTGATGCAAGTAGAGATGTGCCTTTAATAAAGGAAGGGGGAGAAATGAAGAAGGTTTTATTCTCGGTGGAATAGAGTAAAAAGTATTCTTAATTAAAATGAGGGAAGGTAACCCTGAAGCTCAATATTTGGAAAAGGCACTAGAGTACCATCTCCTTTAATTTTCTCTCTATCAACTTCATCATATCATAATTCTTATTGTACCTAAATTCGCATTCTTTAAGATGTAGGTA
>JBNJGN010000021.1:0-12954 GCA_051747785.1 Patescibacteria group bacterium
AGAAGGAAAGTTTATCCCGTGCGAAGTCGAGGGACATAATTTCCTCCTATATACCTGTCTGCCGATGAGGCAGAATCTTGCCACCGCTTGAGGTTGTTTGAAGCAAGCTCTTCGACAAGCTCAGAGCAGGCAGCTTCAAGTGGTGGTGAGATTTGGAAAAATTAAAAGACCCCCTGTGTGGAGTCGGCACGCGGAAGTTCCGTGATGCCGAACAAACGGCCGGTGAAAGTCCGGCGACCGTTGGGGATTAAAATTTTAAGGAGGTGATTATGCAACGTTAGATCTGAGCGCCGCGGTGGAAGGGCGCTGCAACATATAAGTACTTCCACTTCAGAGGCGGTGCTCTGAAACAAAAAACACTCGGGGTTGCTTTTCTTTGCTCGTTTCTACGGAAATGAGCCCCTAAAAGGAAAGCTGGCCGTCCCTGTCAACAAAACGGCCAATCAGGTTCAATGAGGTCATTTCGGAGGAGCACCTCAGGTTCAAAGCTCCTCCTCTTTCTCACGCTGAGAGCGTGACTGATGAGCCCTTATGAGAGACTATGGCAGGGCGAAAAAGAATTATTTGAGAGGTAATAGGTCTTTTAAAAATTTAAAAAAGTTACGATGAAAGTCAGGATCTCTGATCACTGCACTTTAATACCTACAACACAGAAGACATACATGGCGTGCATTCCCGTGCACGACCTCTTCAGTTGTGTACGGGAGAAATCTCTCTCCGTGCACGTTTCGTACGTCTTCTGTGTTGTGGGTGTAATGCTTAAAACAGACGCTCTTTCTCAAAAACGAGAAAGGAGTAATAGATAAGATCTCAGGCCAAAACTGTAAATTTTATAATCACAGTAAGATCTTAAATATCAGATCTTTAAAAATCTCTCAAGAGAAGTGGTCGGAATGAACTCCTTAACGTAACAGTCAAGCGCAAGATCATCTGTTGGTTCCGAAAAATATATAGGCTTATTCTTTGCTACACAGTAACCAAGTTCCAGTTTGCAACTTGTTCCCATATAACCTTGAGGAGTTAGAAAATAGGCCACGTCCGCTTCGTCGATGGCCCGATAGTGATCCAAGGCCAGACGTTTTACCTCTTCTCCTGTATTAATGGGTCTTTCATCCTCAGCATTAAGATTTGGAAAGAGCGGAATAAAGCCCAGCTCCTTAAGCTCTTCAGTGGTGTTCTTTATTAGTTCTTTATACTTCATACTGGAACTTATCACTATTTTCATAAATTTTTTAAGTTATAAATTCTATAATCCTTATCCTTCTTTATTCCCGCCTCTGTGATCCTCTACCGCAGCTTTAAGTCCCTTTTGGGCAAGATCAGCGCAATGGATCTTAGGGGCCGGTAAAGATCCGAGCTCATCTAAAATATCTTGGAAGGTGATCTTGAGCGCTTCATCAACTGTTTTGCCTTTGGCAACCTCACAGACCATGTCCGATGTAGCAATGGCGGCGGCACACCCTAAGGTCTTAAATTTCATATCCGCGATCTTTTCATCTTTCACTTTTATATAAACAGTCATAAGGTCTCCGCATCTGGGATTGCCGACCTCCCCCACTCCGTCGGCATCTTCTATCACTCCCATATTCTTGGGACTTAAAAAATGATCCATTGCCTTTTGTGAATACTTGTCATTCATCTTCCCGATATGTCTCTTAATCTTTTAATTGCTTCTTTAAGTTCTATTAAAAACTCATCAATGTCTTTTTTCTCTGTACTCCTTCCCAAAGAAACTCTCAGAGAAGAGTGTGCTTCCAAGTCAGGCAGACCCATCGCTTTCAGTACATGTGATGCCTCTAATGTTTTACTTGAGCATGCCGAGCCGGTAGAGGTTGCAATTCCCTTCTGATCCAAAAGCATCACCAAGCTCTCCCCCTCTACTCCGGTGAAACTGAAGTTGGCATTATTAGAAAGCCTGCCTGCTTTTGGACCATTAAGTGACGCGCCTTCAATTTTTAAAACTTCTTTAATAAGGCAGTCTCTTAACTTTTCGGTCTCTTCTTTGCGATTTACGCTTTTGAGAAGCTCCACTGCTTTACCTATTGCGACTATCAAAGGAGTGTTAAGTGTTCCGGGTCTTAGTTCTCTTTCCTGTCCGCCTCCGAAAAAGAGCGGTTCCAGTTTTAGATCATTCCTTTTATAAAGAACTCCGATACCTTTCGGTCCGTATATTTTATGCCCACTTAAAGTAAGCCCATCCACTCCGAGCTCCTCAACATCTGCCGATAGGTAACCGATAGCCTGAACGGCATCGGTGTGAAAAAGTATCTTTCTTTCTCTTCTCTTGTTCTCTTTTTTGATCAGCTTACCTATCTCTTTTATAGGTTGAATGGTCCCGACCTCATTGTTGGCATACATTATTGATACAAGCACGGTATCTTCTTTTATCTCTTTCAATACATCTTCCGGATTTACGAAACCCTCTTTATCAACCGAAAGGATCGTAAGATCGGCGCCGGAGTTTTTGACAGTTTGAAGTACCGCATCGTGTTCCACGGCGGAAGTTATGACATGGGGATTCTCCACTCCTCTCAAGACTCCTTGTATAAAAATGTTGTTGGCCTCCGTTGCCGAGCCAGTAAAGATGATCTCGTCCTTTTGGCAGGACAAGAAGTCGGCAACCCGCTCCCTTGCTCTCTCTATAACATCTTGAGCATCTCTCCCGAAAGAGTGAAGTGACGAACTGTTCCCGTACTTTTCACTAAAACATGGAAGCATTTCTTCCAAGACCTCCTTGGCTACGGGGGTGGTGGCGGCGTTGTCTAAGTATATCTTTTTATTCATTTTCTTTTTTTAAATGCTTCAAGGTTACTGAATTCATCTTCCTCTTCAAACTCTCATCGATCCTCTTCCAGACCGAGGCCGTCGGACAGATATCCTCCCTGTCGCATCTCTCGCCTACACACTCAACCAAGTTAAAATTCTTCTCCAGTACCTCAAGTATGTCTTTCAAACTTATCCTTTCGGGGGCTATGGCCAGAGAGTAACCTCCGTTGGCTCCCCTCTTTGATCTTATAATCCCACCTTTCTCCAGATCAAAAAATATCTTCTCCAGATAGTCGGTTGATATACCCTCCTTCTCGGCGATCTCATGCATAGGACAGTAACCTGAAGTCTGCGTAAGTCTTAAAAGAGCTCTTAGTCCATACTGTGATCTTTTTGAAATCTTCATAAGCCGACTATTACAATCGGTTTTTATAATAACAATAGACACAGATATATCAAGAGTTAATAAAATAAGACGCGTAACTGCTCTAAGTTGTGGTATATTTTCAACATGGAACCTGAAACGCCACTTGAAGAGCTCTTTCGTTTAAGCAGGGAACAGAAAAAAGGTCTTACAAAGTTGGGAGTCCACACAATCAGAGATCTTCTATATCTGTTCCCTTCTCGTTACGGCGATGTCTACGCAATTAAATACATAAGCGATGTTTCCGACAGAGAGAATGTTACTCTCTACGGAAGGATCACCAACATCCAAACCGGTAAAACCTTTAAGCGAGGCGTACCGGAGGCAACCGCTGTTATTGAGGACGACACAGCTAAAGCAAAGATCAGATGGTTTCATCAACCCTACATAGCTAAAAAGTTCTCCGAAGGATCCCTGGTTAAACTTGAAGGAGAAGGAAAGAGGAGTAAGAACGGATCTCTTCTTTTCATAAATCCGGAAATTTCAATCGTATCAAAAATACCTCACGGAGTGGGAAACTCCCTTTTTGAAGATGCTTCCGAACAGTTCTTACAGCCGGTTTATCCGGAAAGCAAAGGTGTTACATCTCGTTTCATTAGATACAAGATAAAGGAACTTATAAACAAAGAAGTACTGGATCAGTTCGCCGATCCCATACCCTCGGACGTCTTGGAGAAGTACAGTCTTCCATCACTTAGGTCTTCACTTATATTCATCCATAATCCCAAAAGCCAGGACGACTCCTTAGTGGCGCGCAAGCGTTTTGCTTTTCAAGAGGTATTTTTCATACAGCTCAAAAAACAACTGGAACGCAAACGCCGAGAGAAACATCCTTCCTTTTCCATAGCACCCCCTGAAGGGGAGGTGACTTCTTTTATAAAAAGATTCCCCTTCTCTCCAACCGAAGCGCAAGAGAGAGCCATGAAAGAAATACTTGCGGACATGTCTAATGAAACACCCATGTCCAGACTCTTAGAAGGAGACGTTGGATCGGGCAAGACCGCTGTCGCTTCCGTCGCTTCGTTTGCGACAGTAATGACACGTCCGCCGAAAGAAGAAGACCAGAAAAATAGAAAGGTAGAAAGAGAGAGCTTTGGAAATCTCCAAGTTGCTTACATGGTACCCACCGAAATACTGGCCCAACAACAGTTTGAAGGTTTCATTAAATACTTCTCTCATTTAAATATAAAAGTAGGTCTCATAACCTCAAGTGGTTGTAGAAAGTTCCCCTCCAAAGTTGATCCGAAAGATTCTACCAATATCTCCCGAAGACAGCTCCTTGAATGGGTCGACAACGGTGAGATCCCGATTTTGATCGGCACCCATTCTCTGATACAGAAGTCCGTTAAATTCAAGAACTTGGCACTGGTTATAATAGACGAACAGCATCGCTTCGGAATGATACAAAGGCAAGACCTATTAAGAAAAGATAAGATAACACCTCACCTCCTTTCAATGACCGCCACCCCCATTCCCAGGACTCTCGCCCTTACAGTATATGGCGACTTGGATCTCACCTTAATAGATGAAATGCCGGCGGGGCGTAAACAGGTAAGAACAAAGATAGCCTCCCCGGCTCAAAGAGAAGAGATGTTCAAAGAGATAAAAGAAGAGCTGAAAAAAGGAAGGCAAGCCTATGTCATCTGCCCTCGCATTAATGCACCCGATCCCGATCAGGAGAATGCTTTGAACGTCGCATCGGTGGAAGAAGAGGTGGAATACTTGAAAGAAAATGCTCTGCCGGATTTTTCCATAGAAGCACTACACGGAAAGATGTCTTCCAAGGAAAAGGAAGAAGTGATGAAGAGATTTACAGGAGGAGAAATAGATGTACTGGTTTCAACTTCAGTTATAGAGGTTGGAGTTAATGTTGAAAATGCAACGGTCATAGCTATTGAAAGCGCAGAGAGGTTCGGCTTAGCTCAGCTCCATCAACTGAGAGGGAGGGTGTTACGAAGTTCTCATCAATCATACTGCTACGTATTCTCCGACACCGAAAGCGATAAAAGTATCAAAAGACTAAGGGCTCTGAAAAAAGCCAAGAACGGTTTTGAACTAGCCGAGTTTGACTTGGCCCAGCGAGGCGCAGGCGAGCTTTACGGAAAAAAACAGTGGGGGGTTTCGGATATGGCAATGGAAGCCATAAAGAATATTAAGATGGTAGAAGCGGCGCGAAAGGAAGCTCAAGATATAATAGAGAAAGACGAGGAACTGAAAAGTTTCCCGAACTTAAAAAAACAGATAGAGGACAAAGACCAATTCGTGCATTTTGAATAGAACTTATCCGGAGGTTTTCAACAGATGATCCACAGCTTATTAAGGTTTTAATTCTAATAAAAATTCAGAGACACTGAAGTCAGAAGGTTCCCTATTTAACCTTATCTGTAAATACAAATTAGTAAGTACTCACTCTTCTGATACTTGAGACAGAAGTTTAGTGTACTCTCTCCGGTAAGGGGTGCTTCTATTTTTAAATGCCATTAAAAACAACACGTTAGTGTGTTCCGACTGCATAATATTTTTATTTTTTAAAAAAGCCGTACTGTTGTGTTTATCTACTAAAAAATTTCCAACATCGGATAAAGAATTTTTGCATTCGGAGTAGATGATCTCAAACAGATCTGTTTCATAATCTAATAGTTTTGCACAAACCAAAAACTCTACTTTGTTATCAATTTTTATATCAAAATAGTTTCTTTGAATGATCTTTTCACAGATCTGCATTGCCTTTATATAATCACCTTTGTTTTCATTGATTTTTTGAGAATAAAAAGCCGAAGCTCCAATTATTAGATGTGTATAGTAATAGAGCTCAGTATGAAATTTATTCTGTAATTCCCTATTACCATTAAACTCCTTCACTCCGACATCGATTAAATAACTCGGATCAAATTGAAAAGAATTATCAAGACCTGTATGTTTCAAGAAATAATTAATATTGTATATATAATTAACAGCCGGAGTTGATAGTTTGCAAAGATGTTCCGGATTTGAATATAAGGTATTATAATATTCGGTTAAATTCTCTATATCAACTGATCTTAATATCTGTGAAGAAATATTTTTGTTGTAAATACTAAAGGCAAATAAGAACTTGAAGAGTAAGCGATTATACTTTCTTAGGTTAGGATAGTTTTTAATTACTTCGGCTCTTAATATCTTCTCTTTTCTGTGTTCAACTGAACTGCTATGATCGGCTTTTAATATTTTACTGATAATTTCTTCTGTTTCATTTTCCTTTATACCTATATATTCTCTCTCCAGATCCAATAAGTAATCTTTATATTTATGATCTTTAAAAAATAGATACATCCTGGAGGCAAAATGAAATTTTTTACTATAAAGATGATCGAAGTTGTTATCATAATAACTTTGCACCAACTCTACAGTGTCGATCTCTTCTCTGTTATATAGGTCAATGCAGTGCTTGATAATTTTATCTCCTACATCTATACCGGTGGCGCCGGAAAAACCTTTCCACCACACCAGATCGTTTACTTCCAAAAACTTATACTCACCGTCTCTTCTGTCATAAATAATGTCAACACCACAAAAATTTAAATTAAATATGCTAGAAATTCGCAAAGAAATATCTGTCAATTTTTCAATTAACTCAGGATCATTCACAACAAACGCCTCTCCTCCTTGAGAAATATTGTTTCTGAAATCTCCTTTTTTGGCCACTCTTTTTATTATTCCTAAAACCGTACCCCCCAAGCATATCACTCTATAGTCTCCGTCGTTGGGAATAAAATTTTGATAAATTTTAGTTTCATCACAATTAACTATTTGGTCAACATCTTTTGCCAACTCAACCCCCTTACCATGTGCCCCCTTATCGGGTTTCTCAATTACAGGAAACATTAGATCTTCACTTTCCTTTAATTCTTCCAACGAACTAAATTTAAAAGTGTTTATATACCCAAACGGAGAATTGCCGTTACTTTCACAATAAACTTGTACTTTGTTCTGTTGATGACACTTACTACTTATCAGGTTGTTGCTCTGTCCTAAATTAAAAATTATTTTATCGTCTTTTCTTAGATGTTCGTATAGAGTATGTCTATCATTCTTATTATTTAAACTTGAGCTTCTCCATAAGATAACGTCACCCCAGTCATTGACCTTTAAAGCATCATCTAAACTTTTAAAATCAACGGTATTTAAATCAACTCTATTTTTCTTTGCCGCTTCAGCCAAATTGTCATTACAAAAATTAGATTTTTTTGCTATCAATGTGATTTTCATAATAACTTTTCAACGCTTCTCAACCCGCTGGCTACATCAACACACGAAAACCTGAAAGTTTATCCTGTGTCTCTTTTTTAAAAAGATTAATACTGTGCGCGTGCCAGGACTCGAACCTGGGACCAGTACTGTATAAGAGTACCGCTCTACCAACTGAGCTACACGCGCTCTTTTTTGCTATTGCTGTTTTGAATGAACTTAAGACTCATCATAATATATCTCTCCAAGTCGCTGTTGTAAACCCGAACATTACATGTTCCGTGTCCAAAGCCATTCTTATACGTTATACCTGATACTTTTGAATCTTTTATGTAAGAATCAGAAAAGTGTTTTAAAGGAACACCGATCTCTTTAGACCAAAATCTTTTCTCAAGATCTTCATCCATATCCTTGTATAAATGAAGTTTAACATTTAATCTTTCTTTTTTCACTCCAAGAACTTCAAGCCATTTTATAAAGAATCTTAAAACGGCCGGGTCCGTATTTGAAACTGAAACCAAAGTTTTTGCCGTTTTTGAACCCTCGCCCCAGTAAAGAAACATTCCGGCTATGAATATCTCTCTTTTACTTAACTTGCCAATATCTTTTTTGGCAACCTTATAGACCTCTTCCATTTTCTCTCCCTCTTTCTTCTCATCGTATTCCGAAAGTTCTCTATCCTTCTCGGATTCCTGTCCCTTAGCTCCTTTATTCTCTTTTCCGAAAGAGGATGATCAGATAGCTATTCAATCAAAGAGCTCTTGCTTACTCCCAACTTTTCTTTTATCTGAGAATAGCTATATCCTTTTTTACGAAGCTTGGTCGCTTCTTCTTTATCTTTCCGTCTGGCCATAAAGGAACCTTTGAAAATACCCAAGTTAACAGTAATGCAAAAGTCCGAATATCTCAAGCTCAGAAGAGACCGAAAACCGTAAAATATCTTATCAAAACCTGAATTAAAAAGCCTGCTTTAAATTGATCAAACAGGCTTTTTAGTTAAAAACGAGGTTTAAAAGAGATCCACTATAAATACTTAACGGAATTACAACTAATCTTTCTGACCATTCGTACCGCTCTCTTCATGCTTACTTTTCTTTTCCTTCTCTTCCTTTGGATAAAGATCCTTCTTTTCCGGTTCAATGCCGTGTTCACGAAGTATCTCTTCGTAAGCTACTCGCTCCAGTGTTTCTACCTCTATCAATTTACCAGCTATAGCATCAAGTGCATCTCTATGCTTAGTTATTATTTCCCGGACCCTCTCTTCCTGTTTAGATATTATCTTGGAAACTTCTTTATCTATCTTGGAGAGAGTCTCCTCGGAATGTTCGGAACGGAACTGACCTCTTTCTTGAGCCAATAGACTATCGGACCCCTCCATGGATATAGGTCCTATCTCTTCTGACATTCCATAACGAGTTACCATATTCCTGGCAAGAGCGGTAGCAACCTGAAGGTCATTTGATGCTCCGGTAGTAAGATCATCAAAAATGGCCATCTCGGTCACGTAACCTCCAAAAGAAACGGCAATATCATCCAAGAACTCTTTCTTTGAGTGAAGCCTTCTGTCTTCGGTCGGGAGTTTCAAAGTATACCCAGCAGCTCTACCTCTGGATATTATAGATATCTTATGAACCGGATCGGCATAGGCTAAGACTGATGCCGTAAGAGCATGCCCTGCTTCATGATACGCGGTTATTCTCTTTTCATGATCAGAGAGGACATGGCTTCTTCTCTCGGGACCGAGCATTACCTTTTCAATGGATCTAACCATATCAAACTGGGTAATGGTCTTTCTGTTCTCTCTTGCCGCCAAGATTGCCGCCTCATTAACAAGGGAGTATAGATCGGCCCCAGAAAAACCAGGTGTTCTCTCAGAAATAACTCTGAAATCAACATCATCAGCCAATGGCTTCTTCCTAGCTTGAACCTTAAGTATTGCCTCTCTATCTTTTCTGTCAGGGAGATCGATCGTAACGCGACGATCAAATCTTCCGGGGCGCAAAAGCGCAGGGTCTAGAACATCCGGCCTGTTGGTAGCCGCCATTATTATTATCTTCTCATTAGGCTCAAAACCATCCATCTCAACAAGTATCTGGTTTAGCGTCTGCTCTCTCTCGTCATTTCCTCCTCCGACACCAGTACCTCTAACACGCCCGATAGCGTCTATCTCATCTATAAAGATAATAGCCGGCGCCGCTTGCTTGGCCATTTTGAAAAGGTCTCTTGTTCTGGAAGCACCTACTCCCACGAACATCTCAACAAACTCCGATCCCGAAATAGAGAAAAAGGAAACCCTGGCCTCACCGGCTACCGCCCTTCCAAGTAAAGTATTGTGAGAAACAAAACCGTTGGAAATAAAAGAATGTACTCCGGGAACAGTAAAGTCGTAAACCCTATTCCGGCTTTCTTGAATACCTTTAACCGGAGAGAAAAAGATATTGGCCTCCGAGAGTTTTTTCAGGTACTCAAAGTCAGGATGATAACATTCGCTCTCTTCAAATGCTTTGACGAACATTTTAAGCGACCTGCGAGATATTCTTTTCCTGGAGCGAACTTTATGTATAAGTTTACAGATACCCTCTTTACTTTTACCTTCCTCACTCATAACTCTCCAACAGGCTTCAACTTTTTCGCTGATATAAGGGAAAAGATCAACATTGGTATTTTCAACATTACGGTCCTTCAGATAATCTTCAACTTTACCTCGTTTACGTTTGAGACCGAAACCTATGCTCTGTTGAAAGACCTCAAGAGACTCTCCGGTTATTGAAATTTCATAGACAGGCCTGGGGCGGACCTGATCAGCCGACATCTTGATCCTTCTTTTCGGAATAATACCGAAATTAAGGAGAAGTGCCGATACCTGATCAATCAGTTTCAAACTAACAGTTGAATAAGTAACAGCGTAACGCTCAAAAGATCCGTCGCTATCAAAAAGACCGCGCAAGAAATTGGCAACAACCTCTCTGGGAGCTTGCAATACAGAAGGCGGGATCACTTTGTCATAAGAGAGAAGATATGACATTCCCATCTCATAAAGATGTTTTTTAAGCTTCCACGAACTGACAATGTGGGTTATTCCGTCAGTACCTCTTTTAACCTTTAGAGTTTCATCGTAGGTTTCAACAAAAGAAGTAAAGACTTTTTCCAGCTCTTTATCCGTTGTCGTAAAACCAATTCTACCCGAGTGGCTCATATTGCCATCACCTGTCAAAAGACCCATCATATAGGATGTTCTCTCATCGATCTTTTTACTATCTCCGAAAGTTTCGTTTTTAAAAGACACAGCCGTGTAATCCCCTTCTTGCAGTTTAGATATCTCTTTGAAAACAAGCTCGCCGTTCTCATTCATTACCAAAACGGGATGCTCCGGTGTTCCTTCAAGCTCCAAACCATTTTTCAAATGTACGCGGAATGTATCCTGAATACCCAGGTCATACCAATGAGAAGCCGGAGCCTTTACATTGGATGTCTTTTCAACATCAACTGCAGGTAAAACCGCTCCATGAACCTTGTTTTTCTCATCAACAGCGTAATATGTAGGAATATCCTTTATTTCCATTGCACCCTTATTTGTAAGAACAAGCGTATCACCCACAACACACTTTCCTGTACCGGGGGCCCCCATTAGAAGAATTCCTTTTGGTATCTGAGCGCCTATGTTAATGAACTTTTTGGGGTTCTTTAAAAAGTCAACTATTTCCATTAACTCATCTTTGGCTTCTTTTGCTCCGGCTACATCTTTAAAGGTTACTCTCTGACCCTTGTCATCCGGTGATATCACTCGTGCTTTTGACTGACCGAAAGAGAACGCCTGCATACCGGCTCCTTTGGCCTGGCGAAGCAAGAACCAAAGTATCAAAAGAAGAAGGAACAGAGGCAGAATAAAAGGCCCTAAGGTCATAAGCCAGAAAGAAAATCCATCTTGTCTCTTGGCCTCTATTTCTACCGCCCTGAGCTCTTCGGAAGTAACGCCGTAATCAACCAGCGTATCTATCAAGGACACCCTGTCTTCTATTCTGGTCTCTTTCTCCTCCCCCTCTTCGTAATATACCTCTACATCATGTCCACGTACTATTACACTCTCCACTTCGCCTTCACTGATATCTGTAGCAAGACGAGAGAGTGATATCTCCTCTATTTCTTCTTTATGCTCAAAAAGCAAAGAGTAAATTAATAGTAAACTCAAAAAGATAAGCAAGGCCGTGGCCATGTTATTCCAGAAAGAAAGCTTCTTGGGCTGTAGCTTTTCCATGTAAGAAAGAGGCTTGTTACCTCGCGAATCCGTCTTTCTGTTTTGTTTTTCTTTTTCCTGATCCTGTTTGTTTTTATCCCCGTCTTTTCGGTTCTCTTTTTTGTCTTTATTTTTGTTTTGTTTTTTATTTTCCATATAGCTTAAAAAGTGTATCAGAAATCATAATAACTCAAAAAGTGAAAAGAATAAAGAAAAAAATATTCTCTTTTTATGCGCCTTATAATGGTTTCTCTGTTTCATAACTATCTTATCTGCTATTATTGCCATTATGAAACTGCTTAACTACAAAAAGGCGCATCTAAACTACGAAATAATGGAAACATTTGAGGCCGGCATAAAACTTTCCGGTTTTGAAGTGAAATCTTTGAGAGCAAAACACGGGTCCTTAGACGGTTCTTACATTACCCTACCTGAAGGAGAGGCATTTTTAGTAAACGCTTATATCCCCCCTTTCCAGCCGGCCAATACACCTGATGATTATGACCCTTACAGACCCAGAAAACTACTTCTCTCTAAAGATGAACTGGCCTTACTCTTCACTAAGGAAAGAGAAAAGTCGTTGACAGTAATACCTTTATCGTTGTATTCTAAGGGTAGATTCATAAAGGCTGAGATTGCCATAGCGCGCGGAAAAAAGAAAAAGGATAAGCGCGAAGATATAAAGAAAAAAGATACGGAAAGGGATATCCAACAAGAACTTAAAGCGCGCCAAAGAATGGAATGAACCTTAAAAATAATGGGGATGACAGGCCTCGATGGAAGGCAGTTGTCTTTATGTGCGTGGCGGAGTACCCCGGAATCTTCTTACCCTTCCGGGAAAAAATAAGTGCAAACAAAACAGCACAAAAAGCAAAGAGCATTGTCTCTCCTTACTTTGAGGGCAACTTTGCTTTCGCCCACGCTTAAATAGCTAGGCGACGTCTTGCTACGGGATGCTCAATACCGTAGTAAGGTGTCACAAACCTTGAGCTAGTCAGAGAGATCCCTCGCCTCTTTGGCGAAAATTAGAGGAACATATATGGAGATAGTTCTGTCTTTCTTCTAACCATATATGTGATCAAAGAAAGACTACGCCACGTAGATTCATAAAGGCTTCCCTTTCACACGCGGGTTCAATTCCCGCCATCTCCACCACTTCGCAAAAATACCGGCTTTAATAGCCGGTATTTTTGCTTCGCGGTGCCGTGCACTGCGTAGCTTTAGCGAAGTAGTGCGTGTACTGCGTAGCTTTAGCGAAGTAGTGCGTGTACTGCGTAGCTTTAGCGAAGTAGTGCGTGTACTG
>JBNJGN010000022.1:0-12247 GCA_051747785.1 Patescibacteria group bacterium
AAGTGAGACTCAAGAAGATGATCAAAGAACTGAACAGGGAACTCAAGGTCCAGATAAAGAGTACGAGAACAAAGTCAGACAGAGTCCTGATTTTGGTTTTAATTAATTAAATATTATGAAATTAGACAAAAAAACGGCATCATATCTAGGAATTGATCATCTACCTCTTGAAAAGCAGTTTGAGATACTCAAAAGACTTGAAAAAACTATAAATATGAAGGTTCTGGCCAGATTGCTTAGAGAAATGTCTTCTTCCGAGAAAGAGTATTTTCTAAAACTTATAACCACCGGAAGTTTAGAAGAGGTAAAAGATATTATTTCTCAAGATCTTCCTCGGTTAAGTGATATTGTTATGGAAGAAAGGGAGAAAATTGTTAAAGAATTCAGGGATCTGTTTTTGAAATATAAATCGGATCTTTCGGAGAGTGGGGTTAAAAAATCGCTATAATTCGGATCTTTTTAAGGTTTTGGAAAAGGTTAATTAGTTTATGTTAAAATCGCTGTATGCCATTACCTACAAAAGATGAGGCAAAGGTTTTATTGAAGAATAACGTAAAGGGCGATTACCAGCGTTTTCATGCCAAAATGGTGGCGTCATTAATGGAAGGCTATGCCAATAAGTTCGGGGAGGATGATAACCTGTGGTATATTACCGGTCTTTTGCATGATATTGATTTTGAGAGCTTCCCCAATGACCATCCGGCAAAGTCACTAGAGTGGTTTAGGGGGTGGAACTATCCTCAAGAGTTAATTCATGCAATAGAAGCGCATGCTTATGGGTATAACGGATTTAGTACACTGCCTGAAACAAAACTTGCTTCCACTCTATTGGCCTGTGACGAGATAACGGGTATTTTTTATGCTTATCAAAAGATGAACCCGATACCGTTCGGACAGATGAAGGTTAACTCTATAAAAAAGAAATTCAACCAGAAGGACTTTGCTGCTACTGTAGATCGAGAACTTATAACACTAGGCTGTAATAAGCTCGGTATTGAAATAGAAGACCATATAGAGAATGTCGTTTTCTTTTTAAATGATTGGAATGAACCGTGCTGAAGGTGATCACTGGCCATTCTCGTTAATCTCAGATAGACGAGCTATTTTTTGTGATAGATGGTAAGACATATATCCTACGGCCATAATTAAAAATCCTAAAATTATCAATGTAACTGGCCAGCCGATACTGTCCGCAAAGTAACGAAGGGATACTAAAATTACATGGATGGAGAGAAGTACACCTCCGGGGATAATGAGTATCTTTCTTAGCTGATATACTCCCAGGGATATTATGGCAATAATAGACATAATACTAACCACATCCCAAATACCTGTATAAATAAAGGCTAAGAAAAAGAATGGCACGATCAAGCCAAATGAACCGAAAAGGTATAGTACATTTGAAAAGCGCTCAAATTTCTGTTTTTCGTCAAGGAAATAGCCAGTGAGAATATACGAAAGTCCCATTAATGAGGTTAGTATTAAATAAATTGATTCGGGATTGTTCATCAGGTTAATAGCTTCTTGAATAAAGTTAAGCGATAGGAAGGTATAAGGTAAAAGAGTGAGAGATGCGGTGATAACCAAAAGATACGGAAGTATGCCGAGTTCTTTTTTTCTAAAGGCTAGCAACCAGATGACAAACACAGGAAGAGCGATAGAAAAAGAGGTGCCAAGAATCAGAAATATTATACTAAAGATATCACTTTCATAGTAATTTATAATGCTACCGATCAAAAGGACTGTAGATGCTATGGCTATAACTATCTTTTTATTCGTTAAGGCAAAAATACTCAAGGTAATGATAAGTAATACGGCAAATATGTTCCATGCTGGAGCTGAATGCATATCATTAAGCACAAAAAATGGACTTACCAACGCTATACTTCCTGTAAAATACAGCAAGGATGAAAGTTTTCCTTGTTTTAAATAGTTGTAAACTACAAGTAAATACGAAACACCTATAAGTGAAGTAAGATATGCAAAGATCGCTTCAGGCTTTTTTAATCCCGACTCAAGAGTATTGTGTATGGGTTCAAGTGAAAGAGTGGAGTAAAAGAATGCTGTAATTGATATGATGATAAAAAGAAGATACAGACGAGATCTGCGAATGGCGTAGAGACCACCAAACATAGCGGTAAGCATTACTGATATAACAACAAATACACCGGGTGTAATGTTTATATGATCTATTTCTTGAACGAGAACAAAACTTCCTCCAAAGACAAGTATTGATGAAAGTATAGAGAGGGGTTCCTTTAGGATCCTAGGTCCCCGATGAGATGCTTCAAGAAAAACAATAAAAGCAAATATCAGAATACCCATTCCTAAGGTTATACCTATTCTAAAAAAAGAACCCATCTCTCCCCAAAATTCAAAGGAAAGTAATAAGACTCCCAGAAAGACTATCAGAGAACCAATGGAATACCCAACAGCAGATACTAGTTTTTCTTTTGAGATGGGTAGTTTGTGAGCTCTCTCATTTTCTTCTCCGGGTTCTTTTAAGGCAGATAGAAGTTCTTTTTCGCTGAATTCGTCTCTCTTTTCTCTTATCTCTTGGAGTATGTCTTCTTTAGATATTTCCATATTAGTATTCAATTATCCATCCGACAAATTCTTTTCGAGGATATCGACCGTAGATATCAAGTTTTTTTGACCCTTCTTCATTAAAAATATAGTAACCTCTATCTCTTTGGGCACCGAATAGATCTGCGATACTGCTTCTTGGATAACGGTACTCAAACTCCATTTCATCAGGTGATATCTCTTTCTTGCGAATTTTTAACTTTTCAGCTTCCCTCCAGGTTATCTCTATTAACTCGTCTTCTTTTACACTGTATCGCCAAAGATCTATGTCTTCTATTGAATCAATTCCACGAATATTATCTAAACTATCCTTTATCTGAATTCTTCCTCTTGTATCTACATTAACAGCTCTTTCCTTGTCCGTAAGAATGAGGTCGTATTGGGGTTCAATAGTAGGAATGAAAAAATTGACATATATAACTACTCCAATAACGAAAAGAAGCGGAGTACCTAGGGCTATTATAATCGGCAGATATTTTTTCATAAATTTTTTATTATATTAATTACGAATTACTTTAGGTACTATTTAAGTAAAAGATTAAAGAGTGTAAAATGCAAGGATCTTATCCACAGATCTTATTTAAGAAAGGGTCTTATTGAGTTAAACTTTTAGAAAGTATAGATATGTTTATAATAGAAAATAATATTAAAAAGAGAAAGGTCTTTTGGTTAATCTTTTTTTGTATTATCTTTGTGCTGTTTATAGCTTTTTTTGTTGAAAGAAGCTTTTTACCGGAGACCGATTTGGAAATGAAAAAGATCGCTTTAGAGTACGGTGAACAGAATGGTAAGTCTGTACCGCCCAGGCCTTTTTACTTTGATGGTTGCACACTTTTTCCGGACAGTGTTTTTGGTTCTTCTTTTAAAAAGGCCTGCTTGGATCACGATATTGCTTATTACTATGGAGGAGAGAAAAGCGATCGCCTTAAGGCAGATATCATTTTTAAAAAAGAGATCTCAGGCACAGGTTTAGCAGGACGTCTTTTAAGCTATCCTATGTATTTGGGGGTTAGGTTATTTGGCGATTCTTTTATAGCTCGATATTTTGATTCCAATTGGGGTTTTGGATACAATTAAAATAGTAAAGCCAGCATGGCAGGCAGTCACAGGTGAATTGGTAGATCATTATAAAAGAAGGTTGCATAGCCGATAAACCTAATATATAGGCGGTTTAAATGCGACGAGCTTTTACTTACATCTGGAAGAAGTGTGATCTACGTAGATCCTTTTAATATTTACTTAGAATGTCTTTGAGTGCATCTTCAACAACTCCTTTATTTTCATGACACTCTATTCCGTCATTTTCCAATATGTTTAGCATCTTTCCTCCAAAGTCGCCGGATATAACGTTGGTGACCTCTTTTTTTGCTAGCATTTTTGCAGTAGAGACCCCGGCTCCACCGCGATCGTCGGCAAAGGGATTTACTAAACTCTCCAGAAGCTCTCCTTTTTCATTAAATATAAGATAGTAAGGAGCACGCCCACCTAGAGAACTTATCTCTGAGTCCGTGTTTTTATTAACTGCGGAAATAGCTATTTTCATATTAAAGTAATTTATTAATTAATAATCCATTAATAACAGAGAATAAAATCATGTACAAGGTAAGAATTATAGTAAAAGGAAGACCAAAATACTGCACCATTACTGGCAAAAAAGGTATTTTAATGGCTCTGTTGTAAAGAAAAACAGTGATAAGCGAATTTTTCATACCCTGTTTTTTCAAGTCGGCTATCAAGGGGTACCACATATATATCGGCCCGCTAGAAAGTATTCCTCCTGCAATAGAAATTATCCAGCCTTTAATACCCGAGCATTCTCCGAGAAGCTCTTTTATCTTTTTATTGTTAAGGAATAGCCCAAGTAAGAACATAATAAGGAAAACTACAATAAATACAGGTACTATCTCACGAATAATTCCCAAAAACTGTAACATCGACTCTTTTCCTGAATGGGGGTCGTATATTAATACTGTTAAGTACAGTACCGTAACTGTTAAAAGAAAAATCCATTTGGGGGATAATTTTTTTATTAAGGCTTTAATCATATCAAGGAAGAAGTAAATACCGTTAGAATGGCTACTACTAGAGCAGTTAAGAAACACAAAAAGTTCCGTATAAAAGCAAACCTTTTACCTAAAACAATAGATTCGGCAGGTAACTGAGTGATGCCGACGCTTATCCATGCAATGATAAAGGCGGTAACAGCAACTAAGGCAACTCCCTGTTCTAGAAGTTTTCCCCCGATAATGTAGCTTACAATGGGATTGCCCATAGCAATACTTCCGATAGCGGAGCCTAATAAAGAATCTATGAGTTCATTGCCGGTAAAAACTTTTGTATAAAGATCTTTAGGTATAATGGTTATTAGTATACTGACTAGCATTATTGAACCCAAAACTATCGGCATAAACTGACCGAAGCTTTTCAGTGTTTTAAAAAAAGCGTTTTTTACTGTTTCCGAATCCAACATTTTAGATATCTTTATCTTTATTTTCTCTTAAGTGAGGGCTTATTGCAAACTTTCCATTTTGTTTTTATTTTCAGCTGATATAATATTAAAGATACTACAATATTGAATTAGCCTTATGATACTTTCGGACAAGGATATTAAGAAAGCTATAAAAAGTGAAGACATCATAATAGATCCTTTTGACAAAAATGATCTACAGCCGGCTTCGGTTGATCTTCATTTAGGTAAACATTTTTTGGTATTTGAAAGTAAATCAAATTATGTATTAGACCCCAAAAAACCAATGGACGATCTCATGGAAGAAGTCACCATAAAGGAAGATGAACCCTTTGTAATGCATCCCGGGGAGTTTGCTTTAGGGGTAGTGCATGAGATGACCGGTGTCTCTGCCAAGTACGTGGGGAGGTTAGAAGGTAAAAGCTCTATAGGAAGAATAGGGATGCTGATACATGTTACTGCCGGATTCTTAGATCCCGGTAACTGTCTTAAGATGACACTTGAACTCCATAATACCGCTAATATACCTATACTGCTTTATTATAAAATGCCCATTGCTCAGATGGCTTTTGAGAAATTATCTTCTGAGTGTGATAGACCTTATTCAAGCATAAGAAATCAATATGTTGGGGATGTAAAACCGCGAGCAAGTCAGATATGGAAGAGTTTTAAGGTTTCAAAAAACAGAACATCTCTAAAATAAAAGCTTCCCTCTTTCATATAATAAAAATGGAGGAAACAAGATTTTATAAAAAACTTGATTCTGCAAAGGTTCAGTGTAGAGTTTGTGCTAATTTCTGTTTACTGTCAGAAGGTGAGAGGGGAAAGTGTGGCATAAGAGAAAACATAAAAGGAGATCTTTACTCTTTGGTTTACGGTAAAGCCGCTGCTTTGAACATAGACCCTATTGAAAAGAAGCCGTTGTACCACTTTCTTCCTGGAAGCCACTGTCTCTCTTTAGGGACGGTAGGCTGTCCTTTTGCCTGTAAGAACTGTCAAAACTGGCAGATGTCACAAGGCCCAAAAAATGAAGAAAGAATAGCAGGCGAAGATATCTCACCCAAAAAAATCGTAAAAATTGCTAAAGAGCATAATGTTCCTGTTATATCTTATACATATACCGAACCGACCGGATTTTTGGAGTACGCCCTAGATACTATGGAATTAGCCAAAGAAGAGGGGATAAGTAACTGTTTTGTCTCTCAGGGCTATATGTCCTTTGAATCCGCTAAAGCGTCCGCCTCTTTATTGGATGCCATAAATATTGATATAAAAAGTTTTGATGAGCATTTTTACATAGATAATTGCGGAGGAAGGCTTAAACCAGTTTTAGAGACGGCAAAAGTGATGAAAAAAAAGGGGGTGTGGGTCGAGATAACTACTTTGGTTATTCCTACACTATCCGATTCAGATAGTATGTTTAGAGATATTGCTAGTTTTATATACAAGGAACTCGGCCCGGAGACCCCTTGGCATATCAGTCGGTTTTCCGGGGAAATCTCTTGGAAACTAAAACATCTACCGGAAACTCCAAAGGACACCCTTATGAGGGCCTATGAAATAGGCAAAGAGGAGGGGTTGAGGTATGTGTATGTTGGTAATCTTTTGGACTCTTCACTATCTAATACTTACTGTCCTCAGTGTGGGGCAACCTGCCTTGAAAGAGCAGGTTTTAGGGTTTACCATCATCATATAGAAGGGAAGTGTTCGGAGTGTGGAGAAGATCTTCATTTAATATTAGGCTGATCTAAATTAATAATAGTTATTGAAATATGGAAATAGTTTTTGCCGCAATTGCACCTCATCCTCCAATACTGTTGCCAACCGTTGGATCAGAGGAAGACCGAAAGTTAGTAAGTGGCACTGTTTTAGCCCTAGGTTCTTTGAGCGAAAACTTTAAAGAAAAAGATCCCGAGAGAATATTTATCTCGTCTCCTCATCCTGACTGGGGCTTTAATGTACCTCTGTTTTTCCTGGCACAGGGGTTTAACGGAGAAGTGGAAACTTTGGTAACTGGATTAGAGGAGCCGGTTGAGTATTTTAAAAAAGGAAAAGAAGTGTATAATTTAGATATCCGCCCCAATAAAGAGAAAGTGGCTTTAATAGCAAGCGGAGATCTTTCACATAAATTAAAGAGTAAAGAACCTTATGAATACCACCCGGATGGTGAAAAGTTTGACAGAGAGCTTATAGATTCACTTAAAAAAAAGGATCTGGAGAATATTTTGGATCTCAGTAGAAAATATCCGGAAGCAGGGGAATGTGGTTTAAGATCTTTCTGTTTTCTGTTAGGTTTACTTGAGGCCAGAAAAGAAACGGAGGCAAAAGGCTTTGATTTTGAGATCATGTCCTATGAAGCTCCTTTTGGGGTTGGTTATTTAGTAGTTGATGTTAAATTATGAATCCTTATGTAAAATTAGCCAAAGAAGCGGTTGAGAGCTATGTAAAAGACGGCGAAGTTATCGCTCTTCCTACAGATCTTGATACTGATTTTTATGACAGAAGAGCGGGAGTTTTTGTAACCTTGATAAAAGATGGACAGTTAAGAGCCTGCCTTGGAACAACTTTTCCAGTCAAGAATAATATTGCCGGCGAGATAGTTTCAAATGCTATCGCCGCCGCAACACAGGACCCTAGATTTGGTGTCGTTGAAGAGTCAGAGCTAGCAAGTCTATCTTATGAAGTTCATATATTGACTCCGCCTATGATTGTAAACGAACTGGAAGAATTAGATCCTAATGAGTACGGTATTATCGTAACCGGAAGCTCTGGAAGGAGTGCTCTTTTGCTTCCGGGTTTGGAGGGTATAGATACACCAAAAGAGCAACTGGAAACCGCATGTAATAAGGCCGGGATAGATATAGAAAAGGAAGATATCTCAATGTTCCGTTTTCAAACTGAGCAGTATGTAGATCAGTAATGTTGGTCTATTTTTTTGTGATATCGTGTTCACCACGCTTAACATCAAACCTATTCGGGTCTTTATCTAAGTGAAGTTTAATACCATGCCTCTCTTTAAGTTCATCCGCCATTTTAATGGCAACTTTACGGAGTGTTGGATGAACAAATCTGGTTGAACGTAGTTCTACAAGATAAGTCAGGGCGTGTATATCACCGTTTAAACGACAGCTTACGTTATAACCCATGGGGATATAATATTGACGGATTTCTGGCTGTACTTTCAGTTGGCCAGTTTTCTTTTTCTGTTCTTTTATCAATCTCTTTGCCTCTTTTCTGAGCTCAGGACTTAGTTCTTCTAAATACCACGATCCAAAGCCATAAGAATCGGTGACCAGAGGCATTCTTTGAGTAACCGCTCGATGACGCTGGATGTCCCTGAACGAACCGAAGTCTATTTTGAAACGGAATTCCATGGTACCGCATTCGGATATTCTTTTTGGTAATTCCGTCTTTGGTGGTCTTAAGTTTATTTCTTTTTTGTATTCTTTAAGTCTTTCCTTTCTAATGTTATCGGCACTTACTTCAAAATCCGGGCACTTCGCATCTTTGTAGTAGTATCTTTTCATGCAGTTTTCTATATACTCCTCTGTTTTTGAGTGTTTTTCTGTACTGAAGGAATTGGGAAAAGCTTTATTAACAGCTTTTTCTATAGAAAATGCGGTATTTCGTACCTCCTCTAGCGGATGGTGGCGCAGTTCATTTAATTTGTCGGCTATCTGTCTCAAGTTACTGTGCCAAGCCATATTAGTTGAAGCACCGGAAGGCAGAAAACCTCTCATGATATCAAAAGCACGTGCATTTATAGCCTTTTCGTAAACTGACTCTTTTTCGCCGTCTTGTATGGGGTAACGTGATCTTAAAACAGAAACCATCTCCTTTACCCCCTTTAGGTAGAATGATCGCCAACTCTCTAGTATCTCTTTGGAGTTTTCGGTGCCAACGGGATCAATGAATTTCTGATTAGCAAAGTCTATGTAACGGGTGGATGATTCTTGACCGGAATAAAGAGACCAGTCCTGTATGGCTTTTACGGCAAGCATTGATATTCCTTCTATAAATAAAGTCGCACTTCCGCAGTCTCCAATAGATCTATGGCCATATCCTACATAAAATGTAGACATGAATTTATCTGAACCTTTTTCTTCCAATGCCTCTAAATGCTCTCGTACACCTCCAACACTTCTGGAGTGCAAGGCCTGGAGCATGGCTTCTGATTCGGGTTTTATTACGGCACCTGTGTCCAAAAGTAGAACTTGACCGTTGCCCGGGATTTTCCTTTTAACATGATCCAAGTTGGAGTGGTCTGTTTTATTTTTCATTTACTTGTGTTTTATTGGTGATTAATTGCTTTACTTTCCTATCTATTCTAGCAGAAACGATCTATACGGAAAATCCTTATAGACTTAAACGAGCATTCTTTTATTAAATAGGAGAGATCTTTCCAGAAGAGGAAAAATCTAAAAGTCTTCTCTGAGAAATAGTTCTCTAGGTAAAAATATCTAATGATACCTAACCAGATAAATATAAAAAAAGGAGCCTCGTAAAGAGACTCCTCTATTAAATCAGATTTGCTGACAAAGAACATATTCCTGCCTGTCTTCTCCCTCCAAGGCGCCCAAAAAGAGAGTGCCTCTCGGCTCCTTGTCAGGTTCCGTGGTAACGAAAAAGCTCTCTCCCGAGATATACTCCCGTTTGAGATTTTCTGATTCCATCTTTTTGACAGTCTGCTTGAATCTCTCTTGCAGAGTTTGGCTTATATTGTACACCATATTAATCTCCTTTATTTTCTTTAATAAAAGTCGTTAAACGATAACGTATCTCTTTTAACGACTCAATGTCATTAAGGTATTTTCCACCTTCTGTGTAAGGATCATTTGTGTACTGTTTATTGGTGTCTATTGATTTTCCGAAATCAATAATGACGGGATCAGAGCTTTCATAATCTACCATAATATTTCCAGCATGTAAATCTCTATGATACAGCCCCGCGTTATGCATCTTTTCTAAATAAGCGATAGTGTTATCAAAAAATCTTTCTAGGTCAAAATTTTCAGGTAGAAGTTTTTCTTTGTTAAGAACTTCTTTTATAGAAGCACCTTCTATCTGTTCCATTGCGCAAATATGAGAATATTCATCCATATTGTAATAGTATGGTCTCGGAACCCGACAGGCGGTATCGTTATTTTCAATTCTTGAGCAGGTCTCTTGTAGTTCCATTTCCAGGCCAATATCATTATCGTTACGATAATTTTCAATTCTTTCTATTGTCTTATAGCATATATTCTTTTCTACCCCCTCAGGTATCTCTATTCTTTTTATCTTTACGTCGGCAGATAATCCTTGACCCAGTAGCTCGTATTTCTCAGTTCCCATTTCTTCCGTCAGAGTTTTGAATTCTTCAAGTGTTCTTTCTTTTAAATTTTCCGGCAAGCCGCTTAAAAGATTCTCGGTGAAGAGTTTTTCTTCTCTTGCTTGATAGCCGGGAAATCTTTTTTTAAAAAAACCTCTTCTTTTTTCCAGCTTCTCATTGACCTTTGAGTAGAGTTCTTTTATCTGAGAAGTGTTCTCTTTATCAACATTATCTAATTCTTCATACATATTATCTTGTAACTCATCCGGGAATTTCTCTATTATCTCTTCAATAGCTTGCTCGTATTCATCCGATGTCCACTCTTTCTCAATCTCTCTATCGGAGCTTAATTTCTCAAAATTCTCATTCATTTTTATATTTTACCATAAACCCTGAGTTGCCCATAAAAACAAAACCTCCCGAGGGAGGTTTTGTTGAACGATTTACTAGCTATTTGGGATTAAAATGTAGGCATTTCAGTGATCTCAACGTCATCGGGAAGCTCAAATACATCATCTGATACGCCGTCTATTTCTATACTTTCCGCTTTAATTATAGTTAAAGTATCTTCTCCTTCAGCTTCAATTTTTACAGGTAAGCCGTGTTCTTTCCATATCCATGTTTTTGTCTTTGTATTCTCATCGGAGTATTGAATAACTACGCACTCCTTACCGTCTATCACTTCTTCCCCCAGTACTTCTATATCATGATCGGAGATCTCTTCCGTTTGGCTTTTCATTGAGGCCTGCCTGGCTTCTTCAACTTCTCCGAGGTCTACTTTTGTAGCGATCCCTTGTGCCGGTATATATACATACGCAACTTTTTCTTCGTTATCAACTATACTGACCATTTCCTGTCCTTCCATCTCACCTTCCATTTTAATATTTTCTCCTTTTTGCCAGAAAGTTCCGGAAGTGGTCTCTCCGTCTGATTCTATGGTTACATCATACTTTAGTGATCCGATACTCCTTGCATCGCTTAAAAGCGAAAAGACTCCTTCTTTATCCAGACCAACTTCGTCGCTGTCTTCTGTTTCTTCTTCGGATGCAACCTCTTTGTCGTCTTCGTTTTGAGATTCATCTTGAGAATCCGTATCAGCATTCCAGAGGAGAAAGGCTCCTCCGCCAATAACGATAAGAGCTAGTAGAGTAATAAATAAATACTTCATGAATAATTTAACTTAACTTCTAATATTCTCAGCTTAACATTAGTAAAAAGGGGTTGTTAACTGTCTACTGTTGATATTTTAGTTCTCATTGCAAAAACTCCCGACCGAAGTCGGGAGTTTTTCTATACCAGAGGTCTTTATTAAAGTATCCTGACCTCTATCTTTTGTGCATTTTCTCCCTCTTCGGCTGTATGTACTAGGACGTAGATGTTTCCATTGTATTCTTGATCAAGTATCTCTGCAGAAAAATTCAGATCGTATTCATTTTCTCTGGCGTCTGTTCCTTCCAGCTCGTAGTCTTTTTCCTGAAGTAGATCTTTTATTTCCGTAACGTCATCACTGGTAATGGTTCTGTCTACTACATAAGAAAGGATCAGTATGTCTCCCGATTCTACTAGTTTAGGCTCCTTTTCAAAAACCTCTCCGAGTACTTCCCTGATATCTTCGTCCATCACGACGTTTCTTTCCGCCATTGGCTCTACAGTTTCGGCGGTATCATAAGGATTGTCTTCTTCATCTCCTTCTGCATCGTTATCTTCTTCTTCGTTTTCATTTTGAGCCACTTCCTCCTCTTCATTCGGTTCCTGTTCCTGGTCCGGTGCTTCTTCATTGGAATAAAAGAAGAGCCAAGCGGCAACTGCTAAAATTATAATAACGGCGATAATGACTATTACTTTTTTCATAATGAATATTATTTAATTTGAGTTAATAAAGA
>JBNJGN010000023.1:0-12142 GCA_051747785.1 Patescibacteria group bacterium
CCCCAGAAAAAAACAATGAAGGCACCGAAGAACATCAGCATAATCAACGGATTCAGAATATTCTCGTTTATTCTCGCCAATATTTCCGATATATCCATAGGTACTTTTTTGTTTTATGAATCAAAAAAGATAAAAAGTTTAATCAAGTAAATCGGGTCTTTCTACATCTTCGTCACTAATGTCCAACTGATCTTGAATAAAAGCAACCAAGCCCCAAACAGCCGTCATAACGAAAAGACCGATAAGGCCCCAGAACATAACCTGCTTACCCTTACTCTGCTCTTCCGGATCACCGGCGTTCAAGATGAACTTGGCAACACCCCAGAGGAAAAATACCAAGGCCAAAGCCAAGATTATAAGAACCAATAGATCTAATAGATCTAAAACGGTATTCATAAAACTCTCAACACCTCCAAGATCTCCTGCGCCTCCTCCCCCCGCCAAAACAACAGAAGGGGTTAAGACCAAGACGGCTAATCCTCCGAAAAATGCGTATAACTTTTTCATATATTTATATTTTTAATAATTACTAATAACTATAAATAAGACTTAAGCTTATTTTGGATAAACGGCAACACCGACACTTACCAATTTACCAAAATTAAACCTCTCTTTTTAGACATACATAGTCCTAACTTAATACTATTATATTTACCACCTATTTTCAATTAATTTGTGGATAAACAGCATATTTTAGTTATACCCAAAACGTTAAATATCCAAAAAATCCTCCGGCTCAGGAACACCACCACCGAATATCTCATCTTGTATAAATGCGATTATCCCCCATACTGACACCATTACAAATAAAGCTATAAGCCCCCATATCATTACCTGCTTACCCTTCTCTCTCTCGGTATCACTGTCAGCTCTTAGAATAAATTTGGCCATACCCCAGAGAAAAAACACCAACCCCAAAGCCAAAACAACCAGAACAAGCCTGTCAATTACGTTCAAAAAATCATCCAGCAGTGATGTAAGCGTGGTTTGCGCAAAAAGCAGTAAAGGGAAAAAAGCAATAAAAAAAACAAAAGAAAAATATAAAGAGGTTCTAAGATCCAATCGCGTTGTCATATTAAAAGTAAATCTTTTTTTATTATTTAACAAAAACATATAATTTCTGAAGTGATTGTAACACATTAATTAAAATTCAACCGACTCAAACTCACCACCCTCCTCCGGTAGATAAAACTGCAATTCTGATTCATCAAAGAAAGTTATGGTTATAATATGAACTATTCCCCAAACAGAGAGCATAACAAATAAAGCTATAAGCCCCCATATCATTACCTGCTTACCCTTCTCTCTCTCGGTATCACTGTCAGCTTTCAGGATAAACTTAGCCATGCCCCAGAGGAAAACGAGAAGTGCTACCGCAAAAAGAAAGATGGCAAAATTAGAAAGCAGATCCTTTACGGTCCCATTAACAAACTCTTTAAAAGTAGTCTGAGCCGAAACAGTTAAAGGCAAAGAAAGAGCACAGACTAAGACCAAATGGTACAACGATTTACTTTTCCTAAACATAAAATTAAAAGAAATAAGCCATAGCAGTTATCTCATCCACTGTAGCCTCTATGGCTTGAGCTATAGCCCATGAACCCAAAATAACAAGCCCTCCTATAACCGCCCAAATAAAAGCGGAGCGGGCTTTTGTTAATTTTTCAGGATTACCTTGAGCTGTCACAAAAAGAAATCCCGAATAAACAATAGCAAAAGTGGCCACAATCCCTCCTACCGGTATAACGATATCCTCCAGTATCATCTGAATAAGTTCAGGAAAGCTTTCTACACTATCCTTCAAAGGATTAAGACTGGGAGAAGTGCCGGCGGCTAACACGGCTTCAGCTCCTGAAATTAGAAAAAAAAGAAAGATCAAAACAACAAAAGAAAATAAGCGGGCTATTTTTATTTTTCTGAAAAACCAAAAAATTGAACGGTCTCTGTTTTTTTTCATAAATTGCTCTTTAATTAATTTTAATCTGACCTACAGTAATACTAAATTAACAACATAGAAACATACTCCTCCACAGCATCACCTGTTAGATTTTCTACTATAAGATTGACTATAAGATAAGCTCCCAACACAATGATCAAACCTATAGCAACTTTAAAAAATATTCCGTGAGCTCTTTTTATCTTATCCTGACTTCCTCCGGAAGACAGGTAAAGAAACCCCGCCCAAGCGAAAGCTATAGCGGCAAGAGGTAGGGATACCAAAACCATAAAATCTATCAAATTACTTGCAAGCTGTACAAGGTCACCAAAACCACAGTCAGGGCCGTCACACGGAACAAGACCCTGAGCTGAAGCTGTAATAGGATATATAAAAAGAATGAAAAGTGACAAATAGGTCTTTTTAAGGATATCCATATAAATTTTAAAGGTTAGATATCATTCCGTGGAAACGGTTATGCGCCCTATCTACAGCATCATCCAACTCCGCGCCTTCATTAACAACACTATTTATCATATCAGAAAATACCTCATCAGTATTAGCCGGATCAGGATCAGTCCAACTTAAAGATCTTATAGCCGCCTTATAAAAAACAGGCATATAAAAAGGATCCTGAGGCGGATTATTTAAGACGCTCTCCTTAGCGGGCGGAACTCCTTTGAGGGCTCCTGAGAGTTCTTTTAAAGAATCGGGTTGTGTCAACATCTGAGCTACATTGGCGCAGCCTTTGGGGTCAGAACTTGTTTTTACGATAGATAGCCCCACTACATCCGCGTAAGAAACAGTAGATCCATCTTCATTCTCAGGGACAGAAGACACTCCGAAGTCAAGAAAAGGGTTGGTATCATTTATTCTTTTATAATCCGACGTTTTACCTAGATAGACCACCAACTCTTCATCCGTAAAAGCCCTTAAGGAGTTAGGCATATCATCATTCCAACTATATACAGATCTACGACTATCGGCAAAATCAGTATAGAACATTAGAGAGGAAACCGCAGGCTATATACTTCTATTAAATTCCTTGTTGAAAACCGATTTCAAATTGTTCACCTCCCCTTCCACTATCCCGCCACCAGACTGAAAAACCAGAGTGCTCAGTATCGCCTTACTGTGCTCTATGTTTTCATATCCCCCCAAGGCTATGGGACTTCTTTCTATTTTGTTACCGGCTTTCTTGATACTATCTTGGATGAAATCTTTCAAATTACTCCATCGATCAGGAGGTCTTGTGTATCCGGCATTGCGAACAAAAGACCTGTTCCAGTACATAACGACCGGGTCTATTAAAACAGGAAAACCGTATGAATAACCCTCTTTTTTGTTCAAAAAGACTTCGGCTACCTGTGGATAATCGCTCATGAACTGGTTTTCCGAATAAAAATCATAAGGTATCTTCATTAATCTTTCCCTGTGGCGAATTAACCTGTCCTGAGATATCAAAACCATATCCGGCCCCCTCTCCAATGACATTTTATCTATTAGTTCATTATCAAAGTTTTCTTCATTAACATATTTATAAACGACATTAACATTATCATTATCTTCAAAATTCCCCCTTAACCACTCTTCAGCGATCCTCCTGTCCATCGTCCCCCAAAGAGTTACATTGATATTGGAATCAGCTTCATCGCCCCCTAAACCCCCTATAGCAAACATGGCAACCGCCCCTACCGCAAAAGCACCGAAAGCTATCATCACAACAAGCTGAAAGGTGGACATTTCACTTAATTTTGACATAAGAAAACTATTCTATGATTTTTTAAAAAGTAGCTCATAATGATGCGCACCCGTTTTATGTTCCCTTTGAAAAACAAGGCCAAGAGGCTCGCATATTTCTTTTACCCTTTCGGCAGAAACAATATAATCCTCCGGAGGACCCAATCCTCCAAAAGAATTTATCCAATCAATTATTAAAATCTCTCCGTCAGAAGCAGTTATTCTTGCTATCTCTTTAGCCAATGCCTCTTTATCCTCCGTCTGAAAAAAGATATTAGAAGCAACAACTGCCCCCACCGAATCATTGGCAAGGCGAGTTCCGCCTTCTTTTTCAGCATCTCCCCAGATCACTTCAATATTGGAGACGCCTCTCTCTTTAGCTTCCGAGGCAACTTTCTCCAAAACATTCTTCCTTACATCTATTGCGTAAACTGTTCCTTCGCCTTGGATCTTATCGGCTAAAGCCAGGGTATAGTGACCGACACCGCAACCTACATCAGCAACCTGCATTTTTGAACTCAGACTTAGTGCTTCTATGGCCTTACGCGGATCAACAAAGATGGACATGAAAATATTGTAACACGAAAATCAATGCTTTCTATAGCTATCTGTTACCAACATCCTCGATCTCCCCATAAACACACCCCGCAGCCAGTGCATCACCTTGGCGGAGCTTCATTATCTTTACACCCTGTGTCTGTCTTCCTAATCTGGGAACTTCATCAACAGTTATACGTATAACATTGCCCTTTTTAGAAATAGCAATCAACTCTTTCTCTTCTTCAACTACTCGGGCCACTATAAGAGATCCTGTACGATCATTTATAGAAGCAGCTTTTATTCCGGACCCACCTCTCTTTTGTATTTTATACTCCGAAAGAGACGTCTTTTTGCCATACCCTTTTTCCGTTAAAACCAAAAGAACTGGATCCTGATAATCTTCTCTCCCGACATCAGCGCTTATAACGCTATCGCCTTTTTTAAGCTTAATGGCACGAACCCCGGAGGCACTCCTTCCCATAGGCCTTATATCCTCTGAGTTAAATCTTATGGTCTGACCCTTAGAGGTGTTGACCACCGCCGAATCTTTAGGACCTATAAACGATGATGAAACAAATTCATCATCTGCTTTGAGCTTTATAGCGATCAGACCACTTTTGCGAACCTCGTAGAAATCGTGAGCTGATACCTTCTTTGCCACCCCACCCTTTGTTACCATAAGAACTGAGTAATCCTCTTCTTTCTTAATATCCTTGGGCATTGCCAAAACGGAATTTATCCTCTCATCAGAAGCCAGAGGTAAAAAGTTCATAATGGATTTACCTTTTGTAGACCTCTTTCCTTCCGGAATTTCATACATCTTTATTTTGTAAACCTTACCGGCATCAGAGAAGAAAAGAAGATCACTGTGAGTAGAAGCAGTCAAAAAGGTAGTAACAAAATCTTCCTCTTTGGTATTCATATCTATAACCCCTACTCCCCCTCTTTTCTGAGTACGGTACTCTTGAGGGTTTGTTCTTTTTATATAACCACCAGATGTCATTACCAGAACATTTTCCTCATCCGGAACAAGATCTTCGGGAGAAAATGATTTGGCACTATGAGGAGAAACAGTGGTTAAACGCTCATCTCCATATTTCTCCGCCAACTCTTCTGTTTCTTCACTTATTATGGCTCTGACCTTTTTAGGGTCTTTAAGTATGGCTTCCAGTTCTTTTATAAGCTTCTGAGTATTTTCTAACTCCTCCTCTATCTTCTGTCTTTCCAATCCTGCCAACTTTTGAAGACGCATTTCTAAAATAGCTGTAGCTTGCCTGTCAGAGAACTTAAACTCCTTCATCAGGTTCGCATGCGCGGTCTTTGTATCTTTTGAAGCCTTTATAAGCTTGATTATCTCGTCAATGTGATCAAGTGCCTTTTTCAGACCCAAAAGAATATGTTCTCTGTCCCTAGCCTTAGCCAGATCAAACTCTGTTCTGCGCCTGATAACCTCAAAACGATGGATTATGAACTGCTCCAGTATCCCCTTAAGCGAAAGCGTCTGAGGTACCCCATCCACCAAGGCGACCATGTTGACATAAAAGGTGTCCTCCAGTGGAGTATGTTTATATATAGTATTGAGAACAGTTTGAGGATGAGCGGTATTCTTCAGCTCAACTATTACTCTTATATCTTTAGTAGATTCATCTCTTAAACCTTTTATTCCTTCTATTTTCTTCTCTTTTACCAGATTAGCTATTTTCATTATTAGGTCAGCTTTGTTCACACGATAAGGAATAGAAGAGATATTAATATAACTGCTACCATTAGGGCCTTCTTCTATTGAGGCATGACCTCTGGTAACAATACCTCCGCGTCCCGTGGCATACGCTTTATGGATATCATTTTTATTGAAAGCGACTCCGCCAGTGGGAAAATCAGGACCCTTAACAAAACCAATAAGATCTTCCGTTGTGGCATTGGGATTATTGACCATAAAGGAAATAGCATCAGCGATTTCTCTCATATTATGAGGAGGAACATTTGTCGCCATACCAACGGCTATACCCAAGGTTCCATTAACAAGAAGGTTAGGAAAAGTTGTGGGCAAAACTGTCGGCTCCTGTTTAGTGCCGTCATAGTTGGAGCGCCAGTCAACCGTCTCCTTCTCTATATCTTTAAGCCCTTCTCCTGCCAGCTTTGACATTTTTGCCTCCGTGTACCTCATGGCCGCAGGAGAATCACCGTCAATCGAACCGAAGTTACCTTGCCCGATTATCAAAGGATACCTATATGTAAAAGGTTGTGCCATTTTTGCCAAAGCATCATAAACAGAACTATCACCATGGGGATGGTAGTTACCAAGCACCTCACCAACGATGGCCGCCGATTTTCTAAATTTGGCATTAGCAGTAAGGTTCATATTATGAGCCGCATAAAGAATACGTCTATGAACCGGCTTTAAACCATCTCTTACATCCGGCAGAGCCCTGGATGTTATAACCGACATCGCATAATCAAGATAGGATTCTTTCATCTCCTTGACTATGTTATAAGGGATAACACTCCTACCTTCCGGCGGTATTACCTTATCCTCGTCTTTTTTATTCTTTTTATTTCTGGCGCTCATATCACTCAATGATCAATTAATGATTATAACAGTTATAAATATCAAAACTCCTCTTCCTCAAACTCACCGTCGCCTTTCTTAACCCCTTCATCTGCCTCCGGATCATCAGCCCATTCTTCTGTATTTCTTTCCTCTTTTTCAGTACCAAAACTTCTTTCCTCCTTCATATTATACCCTTCACTTTTTTCCTTATCTATGTTTTTAGAATTCTTTTTTTCTATTGGTTTTTCAGGATCTTCATAAAGATCATAAACACCATTTTTATTCAACACTCTATCAATATCGGAAAAAGTTTCACCAACCGCACCCACAAAATCATCAACATGTCTGTTTATAACCCTAAAAGGACTGATCTCTCTTTCAGAAGCGTTATTTTCTGAAGAATAACCCCCATAAAGATACATTCCCGAAGCCCAAAATAAGAAAATAAGGAAGGTAACTCCGCCCGAAAAAGATAAAGCAATAAGTTTTCTCTTGTATTTCGGCTTTTTTTGCAAGCGTTCGATCAAAGAGAACATACGCTTATTTTATGGGTGAAAGGATCCTAACCTCTCCATTGGCTCCTTCTATATCTTTTCTCTTAACCGTAAATTTGTCAATAATGGCACTCTTATCAGCCCCGGTTTCATTCATGAAATCTGAAACACAGGCATCATTTACATCCAAGTAATGACAGGGGATCATGACCTTAGCCTCAAGTTTAACAGAAAGCTTATAAGCCTCGGCAGGACCTAGCACCCCCTCTCCTCCAATGGGAACAAAAACAATATCCACTCCGTCTATCTTCTCAAGCGTTTCCGCAGGTATATCAGCATCACAGAGAGCGCCCAAAATACACAGATTCATTGATTCTAACCTTAAGGTATATATAGTATTTATCCGGCGACTTTCATGGTTAGCCAAAGAACTAAAGCCTGTCACTGTTATCCCTCCGACCTCATACTCGCCGGGACCGTCTATAATAAATGGGGTTTTATTACTATTGTAATTATTATCGGAGCCATTAAAGTCCGGATGATCGAGACTTATAAGAGTTAAATCCGCTCCAAATTTTAAAGGCTGTTTAATATTATCAGACTGCTTTGAGGCAGGGTTTACAGCAATTATCGTATCTCCGAACTGTATCTTAAAAGTTTGCAAGCCAGCAAAATTGATGATCATATGTCCCTAATAGTAGCACAAAAACAGGTCGATTTAAAGCATTACTGCTTCTATACTTGTAAAACTCAGCCAAATTTGCCAATAAATGTATTTTTCTGGTATACTTGCGCGAGAAAATTTATTAACCGGTACATAATTAATCCCGGAATAAAACAGGCGACGAGCTTAATGGTCGCAACTAATGTTTTTCCGGACATATGTGCTTATATTTATTATGAATGAAGAAGAATCAATAACATCTGAAGGATCAGAATCTGACCCCGAAGAACAGTCCGGAGTTAAAACCTTAACAAGATCTTCTGATCAGACAAAAGACCAGAAACAGATATACAAAAAAGAAAAAAAAGGATCAACAATGGCACAGATCCTGGAGGAAACACCTCCTCCCCCCGAAGATGGCGACATAATTGAGGGTCCGGTTATAAGCATAGACAACCAAGCTGTATATGTTGACCTTGCGCCTTTTGGTACTGGCGTCATATTCGGGCGTGAACTAATGCATGCGCGAGACATAATTCGCAAAATAAACCCCGGAGATACTGTATCGGGAAAGGTGGTTGAAGCTAAAAATGAAAACGGATATACAGAGATATCCCTGAAAGAAGCACGTCAGGTTCTTATCTGGGAAGAAGCAGAAGAAGCTTCGGCTAATAAAACTCCCTTTGAACTTACGGTAGAAGAAGCCAATAAAGGTGGTCTCATACTAAGCTGGCAAGGTATACAGGGATTTCTTCCCGCATCCCAACTAAACACCGAGCACTACCCCAATGTTGAAGATGGTGACAAAGATCGTATTCTGGAAGAATTAAGAAAACTTGTCGGAGAAAAGATAAACGTTTACATCATCACCGCCTCACCTAGTGAAGGTAAACTGATCTTTTCGGAAAAGAATGAAACCGAGGAAGAAAAAGGTGATATATTGGAAAAATATTCAGTCGGTGACGTATTAGAAAGAGAAGTAACCGGTATTGTTGACTTTGGAGTCTTTGTTAAATTAGAAGAAGGCTTGGAAGGCCTGGTACACATCTCTGAACTGGACTGGGGTCTTGTAGAAAATCCTAGGGACTTATTCTCTGTGGGAATGAAAACCAAGGTCAAAGTAATAGAGAAAAAAGACGACAGGATCTCTCTTTCCATTAAAGCCCTAAAGGCTAATCCTTGGGAAGAAGCTGCCAAGAAATACCAAAAGGGTCAACAGGTAGAGGGAGTTATAATCAAATTCAACAAACACGGAGCCCTGGCAAGCATAGAGGAGGGCGTTGCCGGACTTGTACATGTTTCCGAATTTGGCAATGAAGAGAAACTCAGAGAAACACTTGAACTTGGAAAAACTTACCCTTTCACTATCACCTACTTTGATCCCGGAGAACAAAAGATGACGCTATCTTACACAAACAAAGAACCAGAAAAGAATGCCGAGTCTCTTGATAAAAAAGAAGAAAAAGATGAAGAAGAAAACGAAGGTAACGACACAGAAGAAGAGAAAGCATAAAAAACAATATCAAAAGTAATAAAAAAGGCCGTTAATACGGCCTTTTTTATTTTCAGCCCTTACAGGAACTTACGGCCTTTTCCCTGTCTTCCCTTATCAGTGTTTCCAAATACTCTTTTACTCTGCCGCCTGCTTTTATAATACCCTCTCTCTCCTCTCTATTAAAATTACCCAGAATAAACCTCTCTACAGCATTTTTACCGCCAACTCTTTTCAGAGAGCCCTGTTCCACCCCTTCAGGTAATATACCTACTCTGATTCTTAAAATATCCTTAGTTCCTAGTGCATTAACAACAGACCTTACACCTCTATGACCGCCCTCCCCTCTCGCAAATGACATTTTTACAAACCCTAGAGGCAGATCTATTTCATCATGAACAAGCACGCACTGATCTGCTCTCATCTCTCTTTTTTTTAATAAACCACTTACAGCTTTACCAGAATTATTCATGTACGTATTCGGTTTTACCAGAACAGTCTCCTCTCCCTCTACTACACCACAAGAGAGAAAAGAATTAACATACCGATCTAACTTCCAACTTTCAAAACCCCAGTTATCCCTCAACAGATCAACCACGACAAAACCAACATTGTGTCTGGTATTTTCATATTTTTCTCCGGAATTCCCTAAACCAATAATATATAACATAGATTTAGATTAACATATTACCTAAAAGCATCCCTAAAATACCCCTACTTGAAGTACCTGCTAATTTATATTACAATAGCTTCAAATGATACGCGATACCGTTAAATTTGTACTTATCATCCTCCTTATAGTGATTCCCGTTCGCGTGTTCGTAGCTCAGCCTTTCATAGTAAACGGTGCTTCAATGGATCCAACCTTTGAACACGGTCAGTACCTCATAGTTGACCAATTGACCTACAGATTTAAAGAGCCCCAAAGAGGAGACGTTATTGTATTTAGATATCCTAACGACCATAAACAGTTCTTCATAAAGCGCGTTATAGGTTTGCCCGGTGAAGAGATAGAGATAACAAACTCATCAGTCGTTATATATAACGAAAAATATCCTGACGGCAAGACCCTTAAAGAGCCTTACGTGGAAAATATAACCACCCATCAAAGACCCCAAAAAACAGAATTGGAAAGACAGGAGTATTTTGTACTTGGAGATAACCGTCCGAAAAGTTCTGATTCAAGATCATGGGGAACCTTAAAAAAAGACCTGATAGTGGGAAGACCCCTGCTGAGACTGCTTCCGCCTTCTTCTATCTCTTTTCTGCCGGGATCAGAAGAAAGACAAAATTAACAAAATAATCATTAGTTGCACTACATATGAGCAACCAAAAAACGTCTTCCAGTATGCTACTAACCAAGAAACCGGTTAAAAACAATTACGAAACACTGTTATTCACCAAACAGTCATCCCCGTCACTAGAAACGGTTCTGTATTACGGTTTTACCCCGATTAAAAGCTTTCGCCACTCAACATTGGACCAATCAGCCGCAAGAGCAACAAATTCAATAGATAGTATATTTGGAAATCCTATACACGACAGCAAATGTTTCTGTCCCAAAGAAAAAGCCACGCTGGTTAAGCTATACAAAAACGGACATTTCAAAGATCTACCTAAACCTCTAATGGTCTACCAAGAGAAGACAAACCGTCTTAGATCTGAGAAAAACATGGTCAGCCAAAAGTGCAGTTTGGATATAATCGATGTTTCCGGGAGTATCGCCGAGGCCCTTGCAATACAAACCTCCTGCGCCATTCTGGAGGAAAGTGGCTTTAAAGACCTCGAGATAGAGATAAACAGTGTAGGAGACCAAGCTTCAAGAAACGCCTTTGAGAGAGACCTCTCTCTTTATGTTCGCGATATAATCAACAGCCTTCCGGAACAGACCAAAGAAATGTGCAAAAAAAACCCCTACTCCCTCTTTGCTTCAACAGAAGAAGAGGCTAAAACATTTATAAACGGAGCGCCCAAGCCCATAAGCTACCTTTCAGAAGAAAGCAGGACACATCTAAAAGAAGTTCTGGAGTACCTAGAAGAACTAGGTATACCTTACAGTATAAACGACAGCCTTGTTGCCCACAGAGCCCTTCATAATCACACCATCTTCCGTATTACATCCAACCAAATAAACAGCAAAAACAAGCACGGCCTTGTTGCTGCCTGCGGAATGCGCTACAGTCCTCTTTCTCGTCGTTTGGGCTACCGCAGAAACACTCCAGCTGTAGGTGTCTTTCTTTCCTACAAAAAGAAAGACACCAGAAAGAAGGTTATCCCGAAAACGGCAAATCCACCTAAATTCTCATTTGTACACTTAGGTTTTGCGGCAAAAATAAAGAGCCTAAAAACAATAAATGACCTGAGACGTAATCGAATACCCATATGCCATTATCTGACCAACAACAGACTATCCGGACAGATGTATAACGTAGAAAAACTAAAACTTCCTTACATCATAATAATGGGCCAAAAGGAAGCTCTTGAAGGTACAGTCATGATACGGGACACCAGAGATCATTCCCAAGAAACGATCCCTCTAGAAGATCTCCCTTATTACTTGAAAAAGATAAGATCCGAAAATAAAAAAATAATAAAGAAAGCCTGTCCGACATAGATCCAAGTAAACACTTTAACTTTAAAAAGCTTGAAGAAAATTTTTAAGCATGCTAATATTGGCCAATATGGTAGCCACAAATGTAAAAGTAGAAAAAAACAGCAACGAAAATAA
>JBNJGN010000024.1:0-11762 GCA_051747785.1 Patescibacteria group bacterium
TCGCTCAATGAGTGATTAGGTTTCATGTCTCTGTGCTCGGGATCAAGATAAACAGAGGTGAAGTCCCCTTTGCTTATTTTTAAAAGAGAAGATCTGTTGAAGTAAAGATATTTTGAAAGTGTAACTATGTCACTAAAAGTAGATGAGTTTTGTGGAGAACCTATCGGATCTTTAACATAAGTATCTTTCATTCCAAGGGTGTGAAGATACTTTTCAAGAGTTTCTTTAGTATTCTTGCCTATACGATCAGCTATTGTAATAGATGCTTCTTTGGAAGACTCAGTGAGCATGGCTGCTAAGAGGGTGAAGATGGTTACTTCTTCATCGTCTTTAAATCGGGTTTCAGTATTGGTGTTGTTGTCTGCGTCTTTAGAGATGGTGATTGATGTTCCTATAAAAAACTTTTCGCTGGCAATAAGAGCTATTGGTAATTTGGTAAAGTCGTAAATTGGAAACTCTTCCTCTGTTTTTTCGTTAGAGAAAACGAAGTCACTTTTAAGATCAATGGCTAAATAATTTTCCGCTTCGACCTCTCCAACACTGTTAAAGTAGGAAAAATCATCGCGGGAGTACCCTTCTTCAAATACCAGTACCGGCATCCCCGGTCTGGCTTCTTCATAGAGTCTTTTGGCATCTTGTGTTTCCAGACGAATACATCCGGCAGAAGTAGAGGAGACAACATCTCTTCCGTCGGGGTGGTATGGCCAGCCGTGCATAAAGTAGTTCCCGAAGAACTGTATACTGTAAGGCATATATACTTCATATAAACTGGAAAAATGTTCTTCTGTTTTCCATTCAACCGCATAAAGACCTGCGGGTGTTTCTGTCCACGTACCGCTCTTTCCTTTGGCGGCTATAGGGAAATCAAACTGAATTTCGCCTTCCCTGTATAGGCGAATGCGCATATCTTTTAGGTTTGTTAGGATAAAACTGCTATCACTTTCTATAAAGGCCTCTTTTACACTATTGAAGTAAAACTCTTCTTGAAGTGAGAGTTGAGGGCCGTAATCAACCTCAGCCTTCTCTCCCTCAAAGGAGGGTATGGTTATGTTGTAAATAGGTAATGCATGAATGTATATATGAAAAAATATAGCCCCCCAAAGTGATACACCATATATCAAAACTACTAGCCATAAAGGCATAGGCATGGAAGCGATTCGTGAAAACATTTTCATAATTATTTATCGGTAGTTTTAAGTGTAAACAAAAAATTACCCTGAATGGTTAGGATGCTCTTTATTATAACCTTATTTTGTCTTTACGGGTGTTAATTACTTACTCTTCCCGATGTCATTTTTTCCGGTTAATATTTATTTATATGAAAATAAAAAAAGCTATAATCCCTGTAGCCGGTATGGGGACTAGATTTTTACCGGCAACTAAGGCTCAACCTAAAGAGATGCTTCCGGTCGTTGATAAGCCTGTTATACAGTACATTGTAGAGGAGGCGGTCTCCGCCGGTATAGAGACAGTAATATTCGTAACCTCACTGGGCAAAAGAGCTATAGAGGATCATTTTGATAGGAATTTTGAGCTGGAATACCGTCTTCATCAGAAAGGGAAAAAAGAACTTTTGGATAAAATAAAATCTGTTGAAGGACTTGCCGATTTCGCATTTGTTAGACAGAATGAACCAAAAGGAGACGGGCACGCGCTACTGAGCGCCGCTCCTCTTATTGGGAATGAGCCGGTTGCCGTACTTTTCGGGGATGACATCATTGATATGAACCGTTCGGCAATAGGAGAGCTTATTGAAACATACGAACGTCTTGGTGCGCCGGTTTTGGCTGTTCAAAAAGTTCCTAAAAACAGAGTTTCTCAATATGGTGTTATAGATGGGGAAAAGAAGAACAAAAAGGAGTGGCTTGTTAATAATTTTATTGAAAAACCGGAACCGAAAGAGGCGCCGACAACCGAAGCGGTAGTTGGTCGTTATGTAATAACGCCAGAGATATTAAATATTCTCAAAACTCAAAAACCGGGGAAAGGAGGGGAGATAAGACTTGCCGATGCTTTTATTACCCACATATCAAAAGGAGGATCACTTTATGCCCGAGCTTTTGATGGAGTTCGTTATGATTGCGGGAGTAAATTTGAATTCGTTATGGCTCAGATTGAGTTGGGCTTAAAACATCCGGAGATAAAAAAAGAGTTGAGATCTTATCTTAAGAAAAGATTTGAATGAAGGGTGTTGATGGCCTAAAAAAGTGTTTTTAAAAGAGTATAAATAGAGTATAATAAAAAAAGTTATTAAAATATTAGATTCTAAATTATGAAAGAAAAAGTAAAAGCCGTTGCCCTAGGACGTTCTTCGGCGGCTATAGAAACATTTTATTTTGCCATTCTTCTATCGCTTGCTCTTTTTGCTCCCCTTATAGGGGTACAGTGGATTACCGGACCTTTGGTGAACGCCTCTCTTTTCCTGGCAACCGCCTTAACCGGCGTTCAGGGTGCTGTCCTTATAGCTTTGATGCCAAGTGTCCTGGCTCTTTCTGTGGGTCTTTTGCCGGCTGTTATGGCACCAATGGTTCCTTTTATTATGACCGGTAACGTTATTTTGGTTATCACTTTCAATTATTTCAAAAACAAAAAGATGCCAGTTGGAGTCTTCATGGCTTCGGTTTTAAAGTTCGTTTTCCTTTATGCTTCAAGTTTTGTTGTAGCGGGACTCTTTATGAAAAGTGAATTTGCCCTGAAAGCGGCAAACATGATGGGGTGGCCTCAGCTTTTAACGGCGCTTGCAGGTGGTATTATAGCTTTTTGTGTGTTAAAAGTTATAAAAAAAATATAAATTAGGTATCATGAAGGAGACAAAACTGAGATTAATCTATCCTTATCTCTTTTCTTTAGTTGGGTTGGTTTTGAACATTATGGGAAGTGTGCAGTTTATCAATCTAGGTTTGACAACATGATTTTTTACTGAAGCCGATGAGGTTAATATCTATACTGCACAACAAATGCCTGATCCTGAAAATATAAGTGAGATTGATCCCGAAGAGGAAAAGAGAACGGAAGAGGAGCATGCTGAGTATTTAAAGAAAGAGAGGCCTGCCAGAAGGCAGGGAAAAGTCGCTGGTGTGCTTGCGATGACAGTAGTTGGTTTACCTCTTTATCATTCCACATGGTTTGCAAAGAAAGAAGTTAGTAATATTGATTAAATATGAATAGGTACCTGAAATTATTGATAGCTTTAGGACTTCCACAGATAGCAGGTCTCATTGGGTCTTATTTTACAACAGCCAATATTTCAACTTGGTATGAGGGACTTGCAAAACCTGAACTGGCTCCTCCTAATTGGGTTTTTGCTCCTGTTTGGACTACGATTTTCATTATAATAGGGGTAGCTTTCTTTTTGGTTTGGAATAAAGGGATGGAAAGGCAGGATGTAAAGATGGCTTCGGTAGTTTTTGTTATTCAGCTGGTATTCAATACTCTTTGGTCTGTTATTTTCTTTGGAATGCAAAGCCCTATGTTTGGATTTGTTTGGATAATTCTTCTGTGGTTGGTAATAGCTCTCAATATATTTATCTTTTTCAGGATCTCCAAAGTCACCGGCTGGCTTCTTGTTCCGTACATTCTTTGGGTGAGTTTTGCCGCTTACCTTAATTATGCTATCTGGATGCTTAATTAAAGAGTGATCTACTTTTTGATCTGAAGGTAGCCGGTTTCTAATATTTTCTTTCTTCTCTCTTCCGGTAGGTTGTTAAGGTAATTATCAAAAATATCCTTAACCACAGGATTTTGGTGAGCTTTTCTTAGTTCCGTTTCTGTGTCTATTTTATACAGAGACTCTATTCTCTTTTTAACTATTTCAAAAGTTGTGGGAATGGGTTGCCCACCTCCGCCGATACATCCTCCGGGACATGCCATTACCTCTACATAATCATAGGCAGAGCTGTCCTCCTTTACTTCTTCAAGAATCTTTCTGGCATTGCGCACTGTAGAGACAACTGCCACTTTTAATTTTTTTTCTCCTATAGTAACCTCCGTCTTTTTTATCCCTTTCATACCTCTTACTTCCTCAAATTCAAGCCTGCCCATATCTTCTCCGGTCAACTTAAAGCAAGCGGTTCTAAGTGCAGATTCCATTACTCCCCCTGAAGCTCCGTATATAGCCGCGGCGCCGGTATACTCACCTTGAGTATCAACCTCTCCGGGTTCCAGTTCAGGTAGGTTGATATCGTATTTCTTGAGAAGTAACGCGAATTCTCGGGTAGTTAAAACGTTATCTACTGGTAACATCCCGTCTATTTTTAACTTCTGCAAAGATGCCTCGTATTTTTTTGACGTGCAGGGCATAAATGAGACCACTACTATATTTTTGGGATCAATATTCTCTTTTTCTGCCCACCATGTTTTATATATAGCTCCGGCGTGTATCTGAGGGGAGCGGGCGGTGGTTAGGTGATTAAGCATGTCCCTATAATGCAGTTCCATGAATTTAACCCAAGCTGGACAGCAGGATGTGAACATGGGCAAGTCTCTGTTCTCTTTTATTCTTTCTACCAACTCTTCCGCTTCAACTATGGTGGTAATATCAGCGCCCATGTTAACGTCAAAAACTTTATCAAAGCCTAGATTTCTGAAAGCTGTGTATGCCTGTGCTGTTAAATTCGTGCCAATAGGCATACCAAACTCTTCGCCTATGCTGGTTCTGACTGACGGGGCCATCTGAGCGATAACTACTTTATCTTTATCGTTAAGCGCCTTTTCAACCTCTTCTATTTGGCTTATCTCACGTGCCGCTGCTACGGGGCAGTGAAGGGTGCACTGTCCGCAGTATATACAGGAAGTCTCTAGTTTCTTGGTGTGTCCAGCGTGAGTTTGATTGCCCTTACCTTCCATCTTAAGGAATCCCACTCCTATCTTTTCACAGATCTCAACACATTTGTTACAGGCGATACATAATTGAGGATCTATTTCGGCCGCTTTACACATTTTGTATAGATCGGCATCTATCTGAGGGCGGTCGTACTCACTTCCTGATACGTCGTATTTATCCATTCTCTCTGCAACTTTACAGTAAAGTCCCTTTTGACACTTGGGGCAGTTCTCTTTGTGGCCTGCCAATAGCAATTCCATGTTGGTCTTTCTAAGTTTTTCAACTTCGGCGGTGTCTGTTTTTACGGAAAGACCTTTTTTTGCCTTTAGGTCACAGGATGTGGTTACTTTTCCGGTCTTTTCTACTTCAACAAGGCATGTTCGGCAACGCGATTCTGTTGGAAGGTCATCGTGATGACAGAAGTGGGGTATATCTATTCCATTTCTAATGGCCACTTGAAGAATACTTTCACCCGCTGAGGCGGAGTACTCTTTTCCGTTTATGTGAACTTTAATTTCTTTCATTTTTCTTTTAGGACATTTGAATAATAAGATTTAATAGGCACACTTACTGATCTCCCCAAACCGCAAAAAGAGGTGCTTTCGGTTGTTCTTAGTATTTTAAAGATCTCTTTCCAGGGTATTTCATCGTTCTTTTCTACCAGTCTATACAACTGATATGTTCCCATACGGCAGGGCGTGCATTTTCCACAGCTCTCATTGCGGTAGAAGTTAAACCAGCGTCTAAGTAGATCTCTGGGGTCTCTTTTAGTATTATAAACCTCCAGTCCTCCGGCTCCGCTAACTTTTCGTTCTCTTAGCTGTTCCTGGTTTAAAACCTCTCCGGAAGCGCTTCCTCCTACTTGTGCGAAAAATTCAAAATCGGGATAATTACCAGTTTCTTTGAGAACCTCTTCTATCTTCCAGTCGGCCGGAAGATGATAAACGCCGGGGTTTTCAACTTCTCCAGATATGGAGTAGAACCTTTTGTTCTCAAATGAGCCTTCCTCAACAAGCGCCACGTTATAGAAAGTTTCAACGTTATTAATTAGTGTCGGTTTTTTAAAAAGCCCTTCTTTGGAGGGGTAGGGAGGTTTCATTCTCGGTTCTGTTCTTTCTCTTTCAATAGCGTTAAGAAGAGCGGTCTCTTCTCCTCCTATGTAATTGGGTTTTTTAATATGAAAACCGATGTAGTATCCGTTATGGTTGTAGGTGCTAACTATATCGTATAACTCTTGTCCTGCTCTGCCGTAGTACTTTTGATTTATATTAAAAAGAGCCTCTTTTGTACCGAGATAGTCAAGTGCTAGCACCATTCCTTTCACGACCATCTCTGGGTAACTATCCAGTATAAATATATCTTTAAAAAGCCCGATCTCGCCTTCGCTGGCATTACAGATAACGTATTTATCATCGCCCTCTGTTGAAGCCACCTCCTTCCATTTCTTAGCGGTGGGGTATCCTGCTCCTCCTCGTCCGATTAATCCGGCCTCTTCTATTTTTTTAACGATGTCTTCACTCATTTTTTGTGCTGTTTGTATTACTTTTTATTATAACAGAAAATAAGAATTATTTTTTTTATAAAGTGGATTTCTGAAAGACAAAAAGAGACCTAAAGAGAAAGGTCTGTCACTATGTTAATAATTTTGGGTTTTTAAATGTCCTTATTTTATATGGGGCCCTCTGTCTCTTTAGGTCAAGACCGTTCTTCTGACGTTTTTTGTCTTATTCAGAATGAAGGTAGTGAAGGTCTTATTAGGTTATGGTCATAGGTAAATTAAGTAGTGTATCAGTGTGCTATTTTATCCAAGTATCTTTCTCCTCTATCAGCGAAAACTGTTATAACCTTTTCGTTTTTTTCCCTTAACAACTTGGCTGCGAGAAAATTGGCTCCGGAGCTTATGCCTGCCAAAATGCCATAGTTTCTGGCTAGATGTTCTGTTGCCTTTAGAGCATCCTTGCTTTTTATCTTTATGATATCATCTATCATATACAGGTTATCTTTTAGTATTTCCGGAATAAAACCTTCTCCAATACCCTGTATTTCATGCAAGTAAGGTTTTTCTCCTGAGAGTACAGCTGATTCCTCCGGTTCTACTGCCACGATCTTTATCTTATGATTCACAGCCTTTAGTGCTCTAGCTGCACCTATTAGAGTGCCTCCGGTTCCCACTCCGGCTACGAAGACGTCAATCTCTCCGTTGGTCTCTTTCAGTATCTCTTTACCTAAGCCGTTTTGGTGTGCTCTTATATTCTCGGTATTGCTGAATTGATTAGGCAACCAAAGGTTTTTTTCTTTCCCTATGATCTCCTGGTATTTTCTAACTGCTCCCTCCATATCCTCAGAGGAAGGCGTCAGAATGATCTTAGCGCCGAACTTTTCTATCATTTTGCGCCTTTCTACGCTCATTGACTCAGGCATAACGGCTGTAAATCGGTATCCTTTTAGGGCGGAGAACATGGCTAAGGATATACCGGTGTTACCGGAGGTTACTTCAACTATTCTTGATCCCTTTTTTAATTCTCCTTTTTTTTCCGCCACTTCTACGAGATGTTGTACCATCCTGTCTTTGATACTTCCCGTGGGGTTGGTTGTCTCTAATTTGGCTAAAATATTATCTACTTTTATTAGAGGAGTGTTGCCGATAGTGTTGGTGATATTCATTTTATTTTTAGTTAAATTTAAAAAAACCTCTTTTAAATGAAAGAGGTTTTAGATTTTTGGGAATGTATGGTGATCTATTAGAGTGTTATCAACCTCTTTCTTATACAGGTACAGATACAACAGTTATTTATGTTGGGGCGTGATTTATTGTTTTTGTTTTTGAGAGTATATTTATTCATAAAAGATCAACGTGTCCTTATTTAGCAGCTTGGTGTGCTTTATTTTCTAAAACCGTGTCACCCATGGCCCATATCGTTACAAAGTAGAAGACAATAGCCGATATGATAACTGGTACGGCTAGAGCCAGGACTAAAAGAAAGACATCGGATGGTCTTATACCCCAAAAGAAAAGAGCACTTATTCCACTTATAAGGATAAAAAAGAAGAAAAGCATCACAAAAGAAAGAGAGCTTGATTCGGCAAATTTTCTTTTACTTTTTATGTTATCTGGATTTTCTATGGCAGATGGCAGTAAAAGCGCTATTAAAAGCAAGCTGGTAATCCATAGTATACCGGAGATGGCCATAGTGCTTTGATCTTGAAGTATCATTATCCTATTTGCGATGGCGTTTACCAAGAACATGTATATTGCTGCGACTGTGCCGTACTCAACGGCGGTTTTTCTTACTTCTTCTTTCATGCTTTCTTTATACTTTATGAATTTTTAATTTTCTTATTTATACTTTATTTTTAATGCAAAGTAAACAGTAAAAGACAGTTTATCCTGTGTTCTCGGGTCTGCTGAGATATATTGAAAGAGCCTGAATATCGGAAATGCCCTCACCGTATCCTATTATTCCTTTATCAGAGATGTACCACCATGCTTCTTGAATGACGAACTTTTGTAGTCTTGTAGTATCATTGCTGATGTTGGTCTGAGAAAATGATACACCGCTCTCCGTTAAGCCGAATGTTTCTCCGCTTTCTGTTACAGTAAATGTATCAGGAGTCGGGTGGGGGGTGATAATAATATTACTATTGGTATAAAATATAGCTTCAGTTTCTCCTTCTGCAGCTACGGCGACCGTTAGGGGGTAAAGCAGCAAAAATACTACTAACAGGAAGTGTTTTGTGGACATAATTTAAACTTTATTATTTAATATAGCTTATACCACAAATAAGTACAACTGTCCACTTTTTAGAGGTCGGGATACTTTTTCGGAGTTTAGTGTATAAATATATAGAAAAATTCTGTTATTATTATCATATGGTTAATGTGTTCAATACCAGTTACAGAAATATCTTTTTGCTGATCTCTGTTTCTATTCTTGTTATAATAAGTATTGCTATACAGTTAGGTTTTTCTGAGCAGTTAGTAAAAATTCCTCAACTTATTAATAAAGAAATGGAGGAACTGGGCACTTGGGCGCCGGTAGTATTTATACTTTTGTATATACCTGTGGTCCTTTTCTTTCTTCCTGCTTGGCCTCTGTCTTTGGCGGGTGGAATATGTTTTGGCATGCCGTTGGCTCCAATATATCTGATAATAGGCGCCACATTAGGGGGTTCTATTACCTTTTTGATGGTTAAACATTTGGATAAAGGTAAATTTTCAAAAATTATAGAGAAAAGACATCAAAGGTATTACAGATACTACAAAATTATAAATGAACATGAGATAACTCTTGTTATCTTACTTCATTTTACCTTGGTAATACCTTTTACGGGAATAAATTACTTTTTGGGTATAAGCAGAGTAAGCTTTAAGAATTTCCTAATAGGAACTCTAATAGGTTCGATACCCGGGGCGGTATTTTATGCTTACTTGGGCTTTGCTGTTTATGAAATGAAAGCTATCCATTTTATAATAGCCGGGGTCCTCCTTCTTTCTCTGTTGGGGCTGTCTCTTTTTGTAAAAAACTATTTTTTAAATAAAAAAGGATGATAAGTTAAAAGTGACCTTCTATTTTTCTTCCTTAAAAAATATTTCTGCAATAAGATAGGCCAGAGTAAATGCTCCCCCGCTTAAAGCGGCTTGGTATGGTTCCTCAAGGCCGGAAAAGGCAAACCAGATAGCGGCAAAAAGTATTCCTCCGCCGATTGCTATAGTGTAACTTTTATTCATGAACTCCTTCTTTTTTTAGTATTTCTCTTTTAATTTTTTCTCCTTTGTTATAATCTCCAAACTTACCATCTACTTTTATTACTCTATGACAGGGAATGTTTTTGTCATAATTTCTCTTTAATATATTCCCAACTGCGCGGGCCGCTTTAGAATTGCCCGCCAAAGTGGCTACCTCTTTGTAACTTAAGGTGTTACCTTGAGGGATCCTTTCAACAACATCAATAACCTTTTTCTTAAAGCTCTTCATGATATTTAATTTTAGCAGAATACATTACATTTTCCAGAATAATTAAATAGTAAAAAGAAAGGCCGGCGCTCTACCCAAGTCGCCGACCTTTTGGTGTTTCAGAAATATCTTCTGTTTTTTATGAACAGTCTGTGTTCCCTTCCTTTCATGATTTTTTCAATTACTGTTACTGCTAATATTCCGATTAAAAGAGCAAGAATTAGGCAGCAAATAAGTAGAATAAGGAAACCTACCATAATGATCTACTCCTTTTTTAAAAGACCAATTTTAGTTTAAGTAATATTACAAACTATAGACAGTGTCAATGAATACGAAAGAATTTGCTCTATTTTAAGTGACTTCCCATTGCCTATTTCAAGTTAAGAGAATACAATCGGGGGCATGGATAGATTAGAGGAAATTATGGCCGATTACCCAAAATTTCGGCTAAAACAGGTTAAGAAGCATCTGTACCAAGAGCTGATAATAGATTGGCGGGATTCTACTGTTTTACCTCAAGATATGAAAGATAGACTAACTTTGGAATTTCCCATAAATATAGAAGCTGATACTGTTGCCTCTAAAGAAAGGGATACATCCAAGGCCCTGATCAAGCTCTCTGACGGTTTATATGTTGAGACGGTTCTGATGAGGCATGGTGATGGAAGAAATACTGTCTGTGTTTCTTCTCAGGTGGGATGTGCTCTAAACTGCGCTTTCTGTGCAACCGGTATGATGGGCTTTAAAAGGGATCTCGGTACTTGGGAGATGGTGCAACAGGTTATATTCTTCGCTAGAATTTTGAAAGAAGAAGGTGAGCGAATAACTAATGTAGTCTTTATGGGAATGGGTGAGCCCTTTTTAAATTACGAGAATGTAATGAGTGCCGTAAGGGTTTTAAATGATAAAGAGGGCTTTAACCTCGGTGCTCGTAACTTTTCCATCTCGACCGCGGGAGTGATCGAAGGAATAGATAAACTAAGTGAAGAGGATCTGCAGATAAATCTGGCTATTTCTCTTCACTCTCCGGATAATGAGACTCGCTCAAAACTGATGCCTATAAACCGGAAGTACCCACTTGAGAGTGTGCTTGAAGCGGTCTCTCGGTATACGGAAAAGACGAACCGTCAAGTGATGTTTGAGTATATGTTAATTAAAGATCTGAATGACTCCGACAGACATGCAGAGGAGTTAGCCAAGATAATGAAGGGTCACCTTTATGTAGTAAATTTGATATCATACAATCCGACCGGTCCTTTTAAGCCCTCTCCCACAAAGAGGGTGCAGAAATTTAAGGAGATACTGGAGCGCAAAGGGGTTAAGGTGACTCGTAGACACAGCTTTGGCGCTGATATCAAAAGTGCTTGCGGGCAGTTGGCTTCTTTAGATTGATAGGTGGTTATTAACGGCAACCTCATTTTCTTTATTTTCTCCAGTCCGCGTTGACTTGATCATAAGTATTCTGTCTTAACAGATAGAGGTCTCTTGATAATATGGAAAATTGCCTAAAAGGGATAAAAAATGAAAATATATGTATGTATGTTAATATTTGAAATATATGAAAAAAATAGAGAACAAAAAACTTATTAATACTTTTACTGATCTCGTACAGATAGATTCGGTTTCTGAAGAAGAGGATGAAATTAAAGAAAGACTAAAGACTTATTTAAAGGAAATCGGAATGGAGGTAAGAGAAGATGATTATGGAAATCTTATAGGCAAAAAAGAAGGCGAGGGCGATCCAGTAGTACTTTCTGCTCACATGGACACGGTTGAGCCAGGAAGAGGAATAGATCTGGAAATAAAAGGGGATGTTATTAAGAGCAAAGGGGAGACTATTTTAGCCGCTGATGATAAAGCCGGCATAACAGAGATAATAGAAGCGATCAGATTTTTAGAAGAAAATAATTTAAATCATAGGCCGATAGAGGTTCTTTTTACTAAAGAAGAAGAGGTTGGTCTAAAAGGAGCTTTTAATGTAGACC
>JBNJGN010000025.1:0-4840 GCA_051747785.1 Patescibacteria group bacterium
CATCTTTGGAAAGCTCTAATTTATTTACCATTTTTTTTGAGTAACAAAAACTTGAAACCTCCACAACTCCGTTTCCATTTATCTTTTCCGATAATTTTGACTGAAGGGAAAGAGCCGGAAAAGCTAACTCTCCCGGAACGATCAGTCTGGCCGTAGCAACTGCAATGTCCTCTTCATTTAGAACAAGCACTCTTTTTGATTGGCCTGCCATATCAATCTCGTCAAAAGCATCGGGATTACGATGGTCCTTGCGATCCTCGTACTTACATTCATCACAATAGACCCATTTTTGCAGTTCTACAGATCTCCTGAATTCTTCCTTACTATCCGCCCTTATAACTTTCAAAAATTTTTCGGACATACTCACCTCTTTTTATTCTAAAAGTTTTGAAAAACACGAACATTCTACGCTCCTTTCAAAGTACAGTAAAAGTTAATCTAATAAAACTATAAGGATTATAATTTCAATGTCAATAAAAAATCACCGAAAAAGACCACTGTTCTTTAACTCACGGAAACAGACCACATTAGTTGCAGATAAAAATATTAGGGTTCATATAAGCATTAACCGAAGTTACCATTTTAAGTTCCAACGTTTTAACTATCCTTAACTCCGATTCTGATACTACCTTTTTGAATATATCTCCCTTACTTGTATAAACCGCCAACTTACCTCCCGGATTTAAAGAGGCCCGAGAGTACAAGACGAAAGCTCTATATAACTCTTCCAGATCCTCGTTCTTTGATATATACATCCCAAACGGAAGATCGGAAGTAATAACATCAAACTTACCAAAGTCGGGCTTACTGAATACATCCTTTTCCTTTAACTCTATCTTTCTTATAAGCCCCGCTTTCTTTACATTCTGTATAGCCGAAGAAACACTTTCTTTACTATTATCAAAACCGATCAATTTCTGCAAATTTGGATAACAGAGACCCGCTTCAATAAGAAGCGTTGCAATACCCGAGAAAACATTAAGATAAGACTTACTCTCTTCTGAAACAGCCAAACGGTTGAGAACATAAGCAACAGTCGGGTCCATAGCGCCTTCCATATTCCTGACCTTGTAATCTCTTACGGATAGAGGCCTGGGCGTGATCTGAACCCCGATCTCCCACATACCGTCAACCTTTATAATATGGATCTTCATATCGGCATCTTCTTCTTCATTCATCCCGAAAGTCCTCTCTACATACTCGGAAATTAAGCGAACCTCCTCTGAGTCCGAACCGGCGCAAACGATCTTAAATGTCCTGAATCTCTCCCCACTTTCCTTAACAACTCTATCTATAAGTTCTCCTAAAATAGATTTGTGTTTGGAAATATAGTAAGGATTTAATTTTTCTCCCTCTATAATCAGATAAACCCTGGAAACACTCCTTAAACTCTTCAAAAAAGCAATGTCTCTGGTAGATTCTAAATATATACTCCCACTTTTTCTCTTGTGAATGCCCCTGTAACCCTTACCCTTCAATTCGTTTAAGACCACCTCTTCCAATCCGGGAACAAACGAAACTTTTACTTTTATTTCCATTTCTGTCTTTAATTATCTGTGCTTTTATAAGAAAATATAAACTGTATTAAACACTGAAGTTCTGTGCATTAATATGACGATATATATTAGTAACAACAACCTCACTCTCACTTTTCATATCTTCACTGAGAGGAAAAGGTACTAGATTATTTTCCCAGAGTAAACTATATATGTCGTACACATCACTGAAGGTAACGATTTAAAATGTTATTTTCCCTGTACCTTGATCACGACTAGATTCAAGCACCTTAGTATTTTTCTTTATCTCTCCTTCGGCGGTTTCTTTTATCTTCTTTTCGTTTCCTCTATTTCCTTTGATTTTTTAAAGTATCTAAACACATTCTATTTAAGCATGAATAAAATTCATGAGCAATTTTAGACTTATATATCTTCACAAGGATCCTGAAAGTTTCGGTCAGATTAAGGTCGCACAAAATCATTGCTTCTACTGGAATATAAGATCTAAAACCCATATACCGAGACCCGACTCTGCCCCTCTGGACGTATATGTTTACCGATCTGGTAAAGCATAGATCCACAGCCAATAGTAGCCACGCTAACTAAGTGGCTCTCGACTTCTATCTATCATGGTCCACAGGGCAACAAGGGCAATTAGAAGTGTTGCTACAGCATAGTATGCCGGCATAAGTATATCCCCAGTTACATGTATAAGCCACGTGGCAATGAACGGAGCCGTGCCACCAAAGACACCAAGAGATACGTTGAAAGTAATAGAGTAAGCAGTTAGGCGATCACTTTTAGGAAACAGCTCCACATATAAAGCGGGAGCACTGCCGAGTACAGCTGCAATAAAAACACCGAGCGTAAGCTGAACAACCACAAACCAGAATAACCCCGGGGCTCCCAAAAGAGAGAAAAGCGGCACAGCAGCAATAGCAGCTAAAGACATAACACCCATTATCATTTTTTTACGGCGAAAGACAGTGTCCGAGAGGTAGCCAAAAATTGGAATAAGTATAATAACAAGTGCGATCACTGCAGTATTGAACTGTAATGCATAATCAATTGGAATGTTTAAAAATTCATTTGCGTACGTCGGAAGATATACAAGTACAATATAAAAGAAGACCGCATAACCGAGTGAAAATAGCAACGCCTGGATAAGTTCATACCGATTGTTAGAAAGTGCCTCATGTAATGGAGTCTGAGCCAAATGACGTTTCTTCTCTGTATGTATAACGGAATCCGGAAGCTGTCTACGCAGAAGCAATGCAATAAGACCTAGTATACCGCCAAACAGAAAAGGTATACGCCACCCCCACAAGATAAGCGCATCGTGCGGAATAAACGTTATCACAATAGTAGCTGCGCCCACGCCCAATAGCATTCCACCCATACTGCCAACATTAGCAAAACTCCCAAAGAGTCCGCGCGAGGCGCGCGGTGCTTGCTCAACAAGGTAAGTCACTGATGCGCTAAATTCTCCCCCAACCGAGAGGCCTTGCAAAAGCCGTAACAGGATCAAGAGAATGGGTGCCCATATACCGACTACTGCATATGTAGGCAAGGTTCCCAGCAGAAAAGTCGCCGTCCCCATTAAGACAACCGACAGCAAAAGTGACCGGCGACGTGAGATCGTGTCCCCGATATAACCAAAAATCCACGCACCAAGAGGGCGTGTAAGAAATCCGGCCGCGAAGACACCATAAGTTCCAAGAAGAGCAACCGTGGCATTTCCGGATGGAAAGAAGAGTTCGGACAGGATAACTGCAAGAAACCCGTACAGTGCAAAGTCATACCATTCAAGAATATTCCCAAACATCCCTGCAAAAATGGCCGTGAGACGTTTTCTGGTAATCTTCTGTTCTGAATACATGAAAAGTATAGTAGCTGAATGGTTTATGTTTAGATAAAAACCATAAACGGCCAAGCCTTGCTTGACCGTTTTAATATATTCTAAATTCCAACTGCAAACATTTCAAGCACCTGTAGTTATCCATAAAATCTCCTTATAAGCGTAAGCAGGTCACCTTTCGCCTTTTCTCCTTCACTTATAAGCCTTAATGCTTTTGACGGAGCTAACCAAAAGTATTCAACAAAGTCAGCCCGATTATATTCTGGTGCTTCATCTAGAGCTATTTCATACACCTGCATATATGCGGACACTCCGTCTGATTCCGGACTTAGCTTTCCCAGTAAACGATAAGACGTCCGCTCAACATCTATGTTTAATTCTTCACTCGTCTCTCTTTTGAACGCCTCCTCGTAAGATTCACCACTCTCAACATGACCGCCTACGCTCATATCCAGACAGAGAGGAAATAATCTCTTATCGGCCGTACGTCGAGGTATCCAAATTTCACCTTTTGAATTTAAAACAAAAGCATTAATCACCCTGAAATTTGATAGCTGTTCTGCATATACTTCCGATCGTAGTTTCCTTCCGATAATACAGTCTTGCGAATCAACTAAATCAAGATACTCGTCCATATAGTTATATTATATTGCTTTTTAAAATTTTACTAAACTTATGAAAAACTAATAGGCATTACTAAATTTAAAATATAAACTGCCAAAATCAAGTACAGTAAATTCTTTGTTGTCAAAATAGTGAAAATTATACACACTTAACCTCTTTTCTTATTTTCGTCAAAAAGTTAATAAACTCAGCCCTCCCAACTCCAAGTGTACGAAGATCATTTGGCGCCACAAAGGGTGGAAGATTTCTCTGGGAACTATAATCGGTCTTATAAGGCCCTTTTTCCAATAGATTCTGTGATCACCTTTTTCTCTCTTAAATTGACATCCATGCTCAAAAAGAAATTTCTCAAATTCCCTCCAATGAACAGTGCCCAACTTAGACATATCTCTGTTAAAACATTAAGCGAGAGTAGGAATATTCACACCCACCGATCTCTTAGAAACTTCGGGTGATTGCCACTGCTTTCTAAACTTTTTCCAACCCAGATCAGACAACGCTTCTTCGGTTGTACCGGCCTCCTGTACTTCTTCAAAAAAGATCTCAAATACCTCCTCAAACTTTTTTCGTGCATCAGCTTCGGAAGTTCCGACAGTGGATATATCAAGCGCAGGAGAGTACGCGACAAACCTTTTGCCATGCTTTATAAAATTAACACTTAATTTAAGATTTCTTGCGCCTTTCATACCTTAAATATGATCACCGCTTTCTAATATAAGAACTTAAGAATGTGTGTATTAGAAAAAGCTTAACTTTCAGCATCTGTATTCATCTAATCCGCAAACCGTTAGATCTGGTTATAATATCCTACGTCGCAAGCTCCTCAGGACACTGAATTTTTATAGTCGCTTCGCTCGTTAAA
>JBNJGN010000025.1:4940-11387 GCA_051747785.1 Patescibacteria group bacterium
AAATTCTATCCTACGTCGCAAGCTCCTCAGGACACTGAATTTTTATAGTCGCTTCGCTCGTTAAAAATTCGTGGCTGCCCGGCAGGGACTCGAACCCCGATTACCTGGACCAAAACCAGGCGTCCTGCCGTTAGACGACCGGGCAATAAAAATAAAACTAACACTTATTAGTGTATAGACACAATACACCAAAATTCGCCACCATTCAACACTATATAAATGGTTAGCATTCAAAAACAGATCGCACACTTTTAACTTAGTAAAATGAAAACCGGCTCAAATTATGAGCCGGTTTTGAGCACTAAACCTCAAGTCTAGAGTAACAGAAACCGAAACTTATATGCGCAAAGGAAAGACTATACCATAGATCATAAAGCCTTTTCGCTATAGGTGTTATGCCGTAGCTTGAAAGTACAGGAATAAAAATTTCATCTTTCAGATCATCTCCCCTTGGGCAATACCTGCTACCTAGGGCCTGAATAGCAAAGGTATCCTTAAAAGGAGTACTGTCGCCATAAATAATAGAAACAGTGATTAGCTCTCTTAAAGTTAGCGACTTAAAAAATGGCGGCTTTGGTATATCAAAAAGAAACTGAGGCCTTCTGATCAGGTAAATGTCCTCAGGCGTTAAAGGCAGATCCCTCGTTCTACCCTGATCAATGCCTTCATCATACTCTTCTACAACCTCATCAAAAGCTAAACGGATCAACTCAACCAAGCTGATATATTTACTGGGGAAAACTAAGATATAACCGCCGGGATTTTCTTCAATTACTCTTTTCATCTCCTTTCTGATCTCTAACTTCTCCTTAGCCAAATTTACCAGAAAATCAGGCACCCCTTTATCTTGGTAGATCTGCAGTTGCCTTCTGATGTTCACCGGATTCATGTACTCTCCTTTTTCTTTTGCTTAAAGAACACTTTTGATACCAACGCTATATATAACACGATATTATATTTTTGTCATTAACCTTTAAGTTCTCCACAGAATAGTTGTTGAAAAAATTAAAACATGGTACTGTTTTGCCAGTTTATTTATCTGTACTTTAAAAGGAGGTACAAATGGAAACGAAATCTGCACGGTGTAGGTACTGCAAAGAAAGATTAGAGGTCAACTTTACATCAAATGACCTAAAAAAAGGAGAGCAGGAGATATTCTGCCCTAATTGCGGGTATTTATTAAAAATACCCGTAGAAAAGACCAGAGAGGTCACAGTTATCGCTCCCTCTTTTAAATTTTCGGCCGCTAGATAACAACCTTCCTTTCTTAAGCCCCGTAAAATTGCGGGGCTTAAATTTGCCTCATGTAATCTAACTTTAGTTTTACAAAATAATTTTTTAAGATAATATTCAGATAGATATCTTAAGCACTTTTTAAAATAGCAAGCGGAGGATACCATGAAAGAGAACGAGATCAGTCCTTCATTCAGTTGGATAAACGTTCTAGTTGAGGAAAGAGTGTGTCCCAACCCTAACTGTGGCGCAAAGATAAAAGTAAAGTTCAACAGAAAGAAGGAAGAGGTTGTACAGATGTGTCCCAGCTGTTGGTATGTTTTGGAAATACCCTTTGAGGGAGATATACTGATAATATCTAAATAATCAACGGAAGCCCTGAGATCTCAGGGCTTCTCTCTTTTCATATATATCTTTTACCTTTTTATAATATCCAAAAAAGCTGTTTCCAGAGGGAAGGTTTTTATGGAAGAAAAACCACACAGTTCCAGTGCCTCAAGAAATATCTTCAGTTCAGATAAACCAAATACAAGATCCTCTCTACCCGAAAGAGAGTGAACAAATTCATACTCATCCTCAGAGAGCTCTTCTTTTACAATATCCTTAGCACCCGAATCACGAAGCAGTATAATAAATCTTAATTTCTGAATAACTCTTTCAAAGAAAAGCTCCGGATCAAAATTACTTTCCTGCACCTTCCTGAATATATCTATCCCCTTTTCAGCGTTCTTATCGGCAATAGCCTCAACTAATCCGTTAACAAGACCCGTACCCGGAGATCCCGTTATATCTTCAACGTCCTTGGCCGTTATCTCTTTTAAAGAAAGAGAAGAAGAAACCTTCTGTAGCGTACCCAGCGCATCACGAAAAGAACCATCGGCGATCAGAGCAATAAGATGCGCCGCATCCGGCTCAAGGTCCAATCCTTCTTTAGAGGCCACGGAATTTAGCAGATCCTTCACTACCGCAATAGTCGGCCTTCGGAAATTGAATGATTGACAACGGGATACAATAGTATCAGGAAGCTTGTGCACTTCGGTGGTGGCAAGAATGAAAATAGAATGCTCCGGCGGTTCTTCCAAGGTTTTAAGCAGAGCATTGAAAGCTTCCTTGGTAAGCATGTGAACTTCATCAATAATATATACTTTATACGGGGACTCAAAAGGCAAAGAAGATACGGTTTCCCTCAGCTCCCGAGCATCATCAATGCGCCTATTTGAAGCCGCGTCTATTTCGGTAATATCGTTATCACTGGTACCGAGAGCCCGAGCAAATATCCGCGCTATTGAGGTTTTGCCTATCCCCCGTGAACCGGAGAAAAGATAGGCATGCACTGTCTCTCTCTTCTCCACAGAACGCTTCAGCGTTTGGACAATATGATCCTGACCGACCACATCCTCAAAACCCTCAGGTCTGTACTTTCTATATAAAGCAGTATGTTCTTTTGTCATAGATTGGCATTATACCAGAAACCAACAAAGTTATCTCTATTACCGTCAACAATAAAAAAAGGGGCCCCCGAAGAGGCCCCTTATAGGGAGATTAAAAACTCCCTAAGCAAAAGGAGGTACCTGATGTATACTAACAGCTTTTAAAAATAAGTCAAAAAAAACGACCCCTTATTACTCCTCCTTCTTTATATAAGAAAGCAGTTCCTCTTTCAGAAAACTTCCCTGCTCTCCGGTTTTCATATCTTTGATCGTAAACCGACCTGCCGAAACCTCGTCTTCACCTATAATAATAACAAAAGGAACTGATCTCTTATCGGCATAAGATAGCTTCTTCTCCATCTTACCACCCTCCAGATACACCTCCGCCGGTATCCCCTCTTCCCTTAATAGAGTCGCCATCTCAAAAGGGACCGCCAGATCTTCAACCAAGGGCAGTACTAAAACCTCAGTCTGGGTTTTCTTTTCAAATTCTAAGATACCTTTTTCTTTAAGCTGATGGAAGAGCCTATTTAATCCTATGGAAGCACCCACTCCGGGAAGTTTCCTCTTTCCGTAATTCTCCGCCAGATTGTCATACCTTCCTCCCGAGCAAACCGAACCCATATCCGGATAATCAGCTAATTCGGTCTCAAAGACCATTCCGGTGTAATAATCAAGCCCTCGGGCAATAGTAAGGTCCACTCTGTAGCACTCTTCAGGTATGGAAAGAGCACTCATATATGAGACAGTTTCGGATAACTCCGAAACCCCGGACCTGAATACTTCATTATCCACCTCCATTTTTTCAAGCTCCTCCAAAACCTCGGCACAAGAGCCCTTTATGGAAAGAAGACCGAAAATCCTATCAATGGAACCCCCCGACAGTCCGACAGACGAGAGAAGTTCACGAACCTCCCCTTCTCCCACCTTTTCCAGTTTATCCACCACACGCATTGCCTCCACAGACTCTTTCTGACCCAAACCCTCTGATGCAAAGAGACCTACCAGAAGTTTTCTGTTACTTATACGAACAATAAACTTACCGATATCCAGATTTCTGAAAACATCATAAACAGCCCTTAAGATCTCAGCATCGTTCATAAGACCCAGCTTCTCATTGCCTACAATATCAATGTCGCACTGATAAAACTCTCTGAATCGTCCCCTCTGCGCTCTCTCTCCACGATAGACTTTCCCTATGTGGTATCTCTTAAAAGGAAAATCAAGGTCACCGAAATGCTCACTTACATACCTAGCCAAAGAAACCGTAAGATCAAATCTTAGAGAGAGATCATTTTTACCTTTAGTGAAGCGGTAAAGCTGTTTTTCAGTCTCACCTCCGGCGTTAGCTAAAACAACTTCACTTCTCTCTATTGCCGGAGTATCAATAGGCACGAATCCATAGAGTTCGTATACCCCTTTTATAACATCCACCATTTCATCAAAAACCAACTGCTCTTCAGGAAGCAGTTCAACGAAACCGGTCAGAACTCTGGTAGGAATATTTTTGCTATTATCATTCATATTTAACCTTTCCTTAAAATAGTAATTCCTATTTCCTTTAAAATCAACACCGCTATTCAAAAAAACGAAACAGTAAACAAAATTAATTGCGAACAGATAAAAAACAGGCCTCAAAAGAGACCCGTAAAATTTCATAACAATCAATACCCTCCTTTGAGCCGAGGAAACCTCGGCTCAGGTAAGAGGTCTTAAATAAAGGAATCACCCTGCTATTATATTAAAAAAAACTAAAAATAAAATCAACAGATAAAAAGAAAAATTTTGTGTCTTAAAATGACCTTGCAAAATAAAGGGAGGCTTTTTTTCATTTAATATAAAGGTTAAGTAGCTGATCTTCTATTAAGAATAAATAAAACGGGCCCCGCGAGGTACCCGTGACGTAATGGGCAAACGCCGACGTTGGTATTAGACCGAAATATTTCTGTTTGCGCCTTTCGGCCTAAACAGGCGCTTATAGACAGTTTCCATATCAATACACCTCCTTTAAGACAATAGCGTCTTAAGTTAGCAAAAATGTACGGCCTGCAATTATCATAGAAAAATCACACAATAAAATCAAACTCAGTTTTGCAAGAGAGCTAAAATGTATTTTCCGTGAACTCTCTTAGAGACCGTGCTTTCCCAATCTATAAAATAGTTGACAGTTTCCGCTCTTTTATTTAAGGTTAGCTCGGAAATATCAATCAACTCTAAAAATAGGGGGGGGTGTCATATGTCGTTCTTTGATATCTTAAGGAGAAAGATCATAGCTGAGTGCGGACATGAAACTTTTGTAAGAGACGAATTAAGGGTATTAGACGAGATAAGAGATGTTGTACTTCCGATCATAAATGACAAAACACCCTTCTGTCATCTTTGTCTTGAAAAAATGACGATCGGATGCGCATGGTGTGGGAGGCCTATCTTTATCGGTGATCCAATAACGCTCTGCTTTCCGAGGTACATAAGTAAAATACCCAATAATGCGGTGATCTACAAAATAAATTCTTTAATAATGCTTGTTGGATGCCTAAGAATTCAATGTGCTAACGAATGTGCAAATAAAACAGGTTTCTGGCATCCGCCCGGAAGAGTTTTATTTACTTCCAAAAACTTATCTGGACCGCGAAATAAAGGCAAAATGCTGAGTTTACAATGCTCTTCTTGAAAATACTCCGATAGGCGGTATGAATTAAGTTCACACCGCCTTTTCTCTTTGTGGATGTCTGACATCCACAGTTCTATCAAAATTTTGGGGAAGTCTGACTTCCCCAAGTTTATTTAATAGCGAATTTACGCGCCCGTGCCTTTACCAATTTCTCTTATTTCTTTATTTAATACTATTTTGGATCTCTGATTTAAATATTATTTCTTGCGCGCCAGCGCCTTTGGTGCTTACATCAAAAAGCTTTAGCTTTTTGGTTTCTTTTTATTTCTTACTTAAATATTCATTATTATTTCGGATTTCTAATTTCGTTACTAATAATTACGCGCAAGCTTTTTACCTGATCATTAATTTTTTGTACTCTTCCGCTACCACTTCAACCGAGAATCGGTCTCTGGCATACTCCCTTGAAACCGTAGTGTTCGGTTCCTCCTTTAAAACTTTGCCTATCGCCTCGGCCATCGCCTTCTCATCCGAAACCGGCACAAGCTCGCCGTATATACCATCTTCCAGTATTTCCTTAGGTCCACTTGGGCATTCCGTAGAAATAACCGGAGCTCCGCAAGCAAGCGCCTCTATAAGAGCATTGGGCTGACCCTCCCAAAGAGAAGAGAGAACAAAAACATCCGCTTTAGACATATACGCGTAAGGGTTTTCTACAAACCCGGGCATACTTACACTTTCTTCTACACCGAGCTCTTTAACCAGATCTTCTAACTCTTCCCTTTTCTCTCCTTCACCTAGGATTATAAGTTTCATCGGCTCTTTTCTTCTCCTTCGAGCGAACGCTTTTATAAGAGTTGGAAAGTCTTTCTGTTTATGAAATCTACCCACTGATAAAACCACCGGAGCCTCCTTATCCTTAAGCCACGGATGCCCTGCCGGCTCTTTGGCTTGCTCTAACATATCAGAAGTAACGGCAGGATTATCTATAACAGTGATACTCTTCCTGTATATCCAGGCAGTTCGGGAGAGATCCTCGGCCGAACCTTCCGAATTTACTACGATACCATTCGCCAGCCAGTAAAGGTTAACCGCCCCCCACCAGCGCACGAACCTTCTAAGAGGTTTAGAACCCTTAAGAGAGACCGAAAGAGTGTTAGCCACCCTTATAAC
>JBNJGN010000026.1:0-10561 GCA_051747785.1 Patescibacteria group bacterium
CAAAATTATCGGAAAAGATAAATGGAAACGGAGTTGTGGAGGTTTCAAGTTTTTGTTACTCAAAAAAAATGGTAAATAAATTAGAGCTTTCCAAAGATGCCTGCTGTAAGATGATCTTCTTGCTCGTTGGTGCGCTATGCGCTCTAAGTTTTGAAGAGGAGGCGTCTTCTTCTGTTATGGTGTTAGAAGATCATTTTATTCAACATTTCCAAAAATCGGGTATCATGTTGAGGGTGGTAGGTGATGCTGTTTGGTACCATGGAAACAGATTTACCTGCTGGGTTAATGTGGAAGAAGACGTAGTTTTGGGTGTAAAGAAACGTTCTTTAAAGAACTGGGAGGTCATGTCTAATAATGGAAATTTCCCCCTGATCTGGAACCGTCTGGTTTCTTAGGTGGGTAAAGTTGATCTTACTTTTTTTGTACTTTAAGCGCCCTGTTTAATTATTTGCAGGGCGTTTTTTATTAGTGGGAACGCCTCTGTGTTATTTTATTTTAATACTTACCGGCGTCTTTATGATGATCACTATATGAGCAGTTTAGGTTTATATGATATATTAAAGAAATATATAAAATTAATTTTATGAATAAAAAAGATCTTGCCAAAGAATTAAAACAGAGAGGATTAATAGCACAAGAAGGAGGAGGTGACCTCGAAGAGATACTCAAAAGTAAGAGGAAAATATACATGGGCGTTGACCCGACCGCGGACTCAATTCATATGGGTCATCTGGTGCCGATCATTTTGATAAAGCATTTATACAACCACGGGCACGAGCCGTATCTGTTGGTTGGCGGAGCAACGGGCCTTATAGGGGATCCTAAAGACACCGAGGAGCGTCCCTTTTCCGATTCGGAAGTTATTGCTCAAAATACTCGTAATATTAAGAAGCAGTTATCTCGCGTTCTTGATAAAGATGAACTTGTTGTCTTTGATAATTCAGAGTGGTTGGGGAAGGTGCGTTTGATAGATTTTCTCCGTGATATCGGTAAGCATTTTTCCGTAAATCAGCTTATAAAGAGAGATATCATAAAAAGAAGATTGGAGACGGAGGAGAACAGTATCTCCTTTACGGAGTTCTCTTACTCTCTTTTGCAGGCTTATGATTATATGTACTTAAATGAAAAGCACGGAATAGATCTTCAAGTCGGAGGTTCGGATCAGTGGGCCAATATAATTTCCGGAGTGGATCTTGTTAGGAGGAAAAAGAACAAAACTGTTTACGCTCTTACAACTCCGATCATTACCGATAAAGCAACGGGCAAGAAGTTTGGAAAGTCTGAGGGCAACGCAGTATGGCTTGATCCGAAAAAGACCTCTCCTTTTGATTTCTACCAGTTTTGGATAAATGTAAGCGATGATAATGTTGAGGAGTATATTAAAATATTCTCTTTCCTCTCTCTTTCGGAAATAGAGGGTATTATAAAAGAGCATAAAAGCGCTCCACATAAAAGAAAAGCGCAAAGGCTCTTGGCTAAAGATGTTACGGGTTCCATTCACGGTGAAGATGTTGCTGATTCCGTGGAGAAAGTGTCCGATATTTTATATGGTGGAGATGTTAAAAATGTTCCATCTCTGTCTAAACGAGATAAAGATCTTATCCTAAAGGAGGCTTCCAGTTATACTTTAACAAAGGAAGGGGTTAAGGAGGGAGTATCAATTACTGATGCCTTGCGTGATTGCAGACTTGTATCTTCAAAGGCGGAAGCGAGAAGGGCTGTTGACGGAGGAGGTGTTTCGGTTAATGGCGAAAAAGTTAACAAGGAATTTGTTATAAATGAAAAGCATTTTCAAAACGGTTTGGTGTTTATAAAGAAGGGAAAGAAAATAGGTGTTGTCTCGGTATAATCCTATAAGAAGTAATGGAGATAAAGTCTAAAATAACAGGTCGCTCGGGCGAGATTTTCGATGCGATCTTTAGGGAGAGTGATCCTATGCTTGATCTGGAGGGGCAAGTTCTACACTCCGTTCATGCTCTCTGTTTTTATGGAGACAACCTTCTGGTTGTATTCTCAGAGGGAAAAGGTAATTGGTCGCCTCCGGGTGGAAGTATTGAGGTTGGGGAAACTCCAGATGAGGCCGTGGTGCGTGAGATTTTTGAAGAGAGCAATATGAGAGTTATTCGTAAAGAGCTCTTCGGCTATCAGGATGTTTTTCTCCCCAGTGAGGTTTTAAGGCAAGTCAGGTTTTATTGTGAAGTTGAACCGATAGGGGATTTTTTATTTGATCCGGATGGAGACATAACGGAGATAAAGTTAATTGAACCGGAGAGGTACAAGGAGTACTTCGATTGGAAGGAAATAGGGGATCATATTATGAAAAGTGCGATGAATAAGAATGCGGGTTCTTATTTAAAAACATAAATTGACACCTGGCTAGTCTGGTATAGTATTAAGTTATATGAAAAGATATATTTTAATACTATCCGTTGTAACTTTATTTTTATCATTAAACAGCCCGGTACTGGGGGCTGATATTCAGTACGGTCAAGTTGAAGATGTTCACGGGTCTGAGGTTCATCTTAAGTACAAAGGACCCTCGGGAGAGGAGAGCTTTATCTGTGATGTTGTTAAAGACGATTGTGAATCTTTAGGTACTTCCACTCCTTCTTTATTTCCGGAAATAGAGGGAGAAGAGGACTACAATAAAAGTCCCAGTGGTAAGTACGGTATCATTAAAGATGAGGTGGAAGCTGAAAATGGATCATCTACTTATATGCATAAAGTTTATGATATTTCCGGCGATGAAGCTCAGTTAGTAGAGCTGGTTCCTTATTTTAAGGATACTTCTTCTTACAAATTTGCTTGGGGAGAGGAGCATGTGATGCTTTTCGGAGTTAATGGGGACGTTATAACTTTCAATATAGAAACGGCGGAGATAAGTGAGATGGATCCGGATCAGTCGGAATTCTCGATGCGTTCTGTTTCTCCTTTTGGTTCCTATCTATCGTCGTATGATTATGAGAAAGAAGAGCATCATATTTGGGATTCCGAGACCGGTGAAGTACAAACGGTTCCGAGTGAGACACCTAACTTTGTGGAGTTCTCTCAAGATGAGAAGTTTGCAGCTTTTGTTGAAGAATCGGAAGGGTATAAAACTATGCATTTGGTTGACCTTGAGAGAGGCAGAGCGGAGCCGGATACAGAGAGGGTTTTTGATGATAATTTTACCGTTGATGATTATATCTTCTTTAAAAATGATCTTTATGTTGTGGGAAATACCGCAGATGACCCTTATAACTGGGTTTTGTACAGAGTTGACACTGATAAGATGGATGCGGAGATAGTTGCCGAGGATATCTCTTATGCCAGTTATATGAGACCGGCGGGAGATCATGGGCTTTTGTTTTTACAGATAGATGGAAAGAATACCAATGTAGGGATGTATGTACCGGAGAGTAGAGGGGTTAAGGTGCTAGAGGCGGTTGATCCTTCACCGTCGTCTTCTAAAATAGAGCGTAGCGTGGTCTCTTTTGACAGAGGAATGGGGGTTTTGTATGAACCTGAGTATTCAAGAGGAAGCTCGGATCTTTTCATCTGGCTCCATGGTGGTCCGAGAAGACAGACTAGTTTCGGTTATCATTCTTATTTAAGCTATGCCGTTTATGATGAGCTTTTGGAGAGATTGGTTGATAGCGGGGCTTATGTATTAAAACTTGATTACTCAGGAAGCTTCGGTCATGGCAGTGATCTGACTGATGCTCTTATGAATGAGCTGGGTGTGGCTGATAGGGATGACGTGGTGGAAGCAACAAGAGAGATGCAAAGGAGGTTTAGGATAGATAGAACTTACCTTATCGGTAACAGCTATGGTGGTTATTTAGGTCCCAAGGCGCTGGTTGATAAGAGTGAGATATTTGACGGTGCGGTTGCCATTAACGGGGTGTTTGATTGGTTTACTCTCCTTGAGAGGATCCCTTCGTCTCCTTTTAGTGTCTATTTTGACGGTTTGGCTGAATTGGGCGACCTTGAAGAGAATTACGATATGTACAAAGAGGCATCCGTTTATAAAGGACTTCCGGATCTGGAGGAGGGGAAGATGTTACTTATATACGGGGAAGATGACTCCACTGTTCCGGTTTGGCAGACGAGAGAGTTCTTTTACTTGGCGGATTCACTCGGTAATGATGTTGAGTTACTTAAGCTTGAAGGAGAAGGCCATATAATTCGTCAGAGAGAGAACCTTGATCTTATGTGTGAGTTCATTGCTGAGGGTCTGTCAATTGATGATCTGGAATGTAATTAAAATAAGTTAATATGGTGCTGGGGTCAAAAGGTTTCAGTCTTAGTTATAGAAAGAAAAATTGATCTGAAAGAGGTTTGTGAATGATCTCTTGCGGTAAGGTCTTTTACTGTTATAATACTTTTTATATGAATAAAAGAAATTTAATAATTATCGTTTTAGCTGTTCTTGTCATTTTCACGGGTGGGTTCTTTATTTACGGGAACATGAATGATGATAACGACCTCGATTATGAGGAGAATACGCCTAATAATGAGGTGAGTGAATCGCAGGAAGATGAAGTTGTTATTAATAATGGGGAAGATATAAATATGACTCAAGCTACACTTAAAACATCAAAGGGGGATATTGTTTTGGAGTTCTATCCGGAACTTGCTCCTATGGCGGTTAAGAATTTCCAGGATCTGGCAAAAGATGGATTTTATGACGGTGTCATCTTCCATCGTGTTATAGAGGGCTTTATGATCCAAGGAGGAGATCCTAATGGAACCGGAAGAGGCGGACCTGGCTATACTTTTGAAGATGAACTTGATCCGGAATCGGAGATAGCCCAAAGAGGATATGTCCGAGGAGTACTTGCTATGGCAAACAGCGGCCCTGACACAAATGGCAGTCAGTTCTTTATAATGCACAAGGATTATCCTCTTCCTTATAATTACACTATCTTTGGAAAGGTTGTGGACGGAATGGATGTGGTTGATTCAATAGCCACCACCGAGACTGGTGCTATGGATAAACCGGTTGAGGGCATTGTCATAGAGGAGGTGGAAGTTTCAGAGAATTAATGCTTATGAGAAGAGCTATTTTAAAACCCGCAGAATATCTTGGCGGGTTTTTGTCTTAAAGGGGGATTCTTTTATCTGATATAATCTGATCATAATTTTAATTTTATAATAGATATGACCAATGACCTTGATTCTATAGAGTTTAAATCTGACAAGGGGGTATATGGAATAATGTGGAGCATGATGTGGGACGAGTATCGGCGAGCGAGCCAGATCATCGCTTTGATATTTATCTGTTTGTTCGTTATTGCGATAATAATAGTTCCCTTTGTTATTTTCTTTCTTTTCTTTCTTTCTTTTTTTGTTGTCCTCATTTACATTTCATTAATCGGAAGTAAGGCCAAAAGGAGGTTTATAAAAAGTTTTGCCGAAGCTAATGATTTAGAGTACGAAGAGAGCGCTTCTTTGGATTCGGTTTCGGGAAAACTCTTTGATAGAGGACATTCCAGAGTTATTTACCACATAGTAAAGGGATATTTTAAAGATCATCCTGTTCGCCTTTTTTCTTATCGCTATAGCATAGGAAGTGGCAAGAATAGAAAAACTTATTATTTTACAGTCTGGGAGATAACTTTTGAAAAGACCGAATTCCCACATATTCTGTTACAGGCAAAGAATATGAGGAAATTCGCAAGATCGGAGAGTGATGAAGAGGAGATAAATCTGGAAGGTGAGTTTGATGATAAATTCAGACTTTATGCCACTCGCGGGTACGAGACAGAAGTTCTGCAGATCTTTACTCCCGAGTTTTTAAGAATGCTTTGTAACAAGGCTTCCAATTTTAGTATAGAGTTTGCCGGTAAGAGTATGTATATCTATGACGATGTTTTGGTAAAGGATAATAAGAAGTTAAGAGAGATATACGAAGTGGCTAGGGGTATATTTGATTCAACCGGTCCGCTTATAAATCGTCTGCATAACGACTTTGCCGATATGCATCACTATTACAGAAAATGAGACCGATTCGGAACAGCTCTTGGCTTTCTTGCTCCTATCTTTGACGTTTAAGTTATCTTCTGTTTAAATATACTCGCTTTGGAGTAGTTCCGAAGTTCGTGGTAGTTCTTTTTAACTAAAAGTAGGAGGTTTTATGTCTGAGGGTTGCAAGGAAGATGGAAGAGTTGTAAAGCTTTGTGGTGATGGCGGATGTTGCCCGGCGGTTGATCTGACCAACCCTGAAGAGGTTACCATTGTAGATGACTTCGGGGGAGTAGTGATACTGAGCAGGGATCAGTGGAGAGAGCTCCTAGAGAGGTTCAAGTAGTCCAGTTCTTTCATTTTAACCTCAAAAACCCCAGTGATTTTTCATTGGGGTTTTTATACTTATTCTTCTGTCTGTGATATAATGACCACTGAATTCGTTCATTAAGCCTGGGCGAAGTAATAATTATCTATTATGAAATACGTTTTAATATCTATTATATTTATCATTTTAGGTGCAGGACTTTACCTGTTCATGCAAGGTGAAGTAAGCATCTTTGAAGGAGACGAGTCAGATGATCTCACGCCTTCTGAAGAAGAGGAAGAGGATCAAGGTGAAGAAGATGAAAGTGAAAGCGAAGAAGAGGAAGACCGAGATGATGAAGAGGTAAAGGAGCCATCAGAGGAGGTTATAGGAAGCTCGGTAGAAGGCCGTGATATTAAGGCTCACTATTACGGAGACGGGGAAAATGAGGTTCTTCTCGTTGGTGGTATTCATGGAGGATATTCATGGGGTACCTCTTTGCTTGCTTATGAGATAATGGATCATTTGGAGAGTAATCCGGATATCATTCCTGATAATCTGAAGGTAACAGTTATTCCCGTACTTAATCCCGATGGTCTTAGTAAGATAGTTGATACTGATGGACCGTTTACTTCTTCCGATGTTTTCGGGGAGACGGTTTCAGGGAGGTTTAATGCCAATGAAGTGGATCTTAACAGGAATTTTGATTGCCAGTGGGAAGAGTACGCTTTTTGGAAAAATAACGAAGTAAATGCAGGAAGTGAGCCGTTTTCTGAACCGGAAGCCAAGGCTCTGCGCGATTATGTAGAAGATAATAAGCCGGTGGCGGTAGTTATCTATTATGGTGCAGCGGGAGGAGTTTATTCTTCAAGTTGCAATGATCACTCTCCGGAGGAGACGGGTGATCTTATGGATACCTATGCCGAGGCTTCAGGTTATCCGGCCGAAGGAGCTTTTGATGCATATAAGATAAGCGGTGATGCGGCTGATTGGATGGCCAAGATAGATGTGCCGGCTATAAGTGTCCTTCTAGAAGAGCATGATTCGTCTGATTGGAGCAAGAACCGACGAGGCGTGGAGGCTGTTTTGGAGAGGTATAGTAACTAAGGTTTATGACTATCCTTGGTAGAGATGTAAGATCAGCGATCCTTTTTGTTATTATTATTACTGTTTTGGGAACAGCGCTCTATTTCTTTTTAAGTGATGAAGAAGACCCGGTTGTTGAAGAAGAGGAACCCGAAGAGATCTCTGATCCGGAGCCTGAATGGCCGGCACATTCGGTCATAGGTCAATCGGTAAGAGGACATGATATTGATGTTTACGAGTATTCTCATCAAGCTTTGAAAGAAGATGAAAGAGCTCATGTTCTTTTTGTGGGTGGCATCCACGGTGGGTATGAGTGGAATTCGGTTCTTTTGGCTTATAAAATGATGGATCACCTAGAAGAGAATCCAAGCGTTATTCCGGAGGGGGTAAGTGTAAGTATTATTCCTTCGGCTAATCCTGACGGAGTTGAGGCGGTTATAGGGAAAACCGGCAGGTTTGATCCTTCTGAGGCCCCGCCTACCGAAGAAACCACTCACGGCAGGTTCAATGCCAACGAGGTTGATCTTAACAGGAATTTTGCTTGTAACTGGGCACCGCAGAGTACCTGGAAGAGTGAGATAATTGACGCGGGAAGTGAGGCTTTTTCCGAGCCGGAGGCGCGTGCTATTAAGGGTTATGTGGAAGATAGTCAACCGGATGCCGTAATATTCTGGCACAGTGCGTCAGGGGCCGTTTATGGCTCAGAGTGCAATGAGGGAGTTTTGCCAGGTACTATGGATATTATGAATGCATATGCAAATGCTTCAGGTTATCCGGCTGTGGCTTCTTTTGATCACTATGAGATAACCGGTGATGCCGAGGGGTGGCTTGCTTCTATAGGTGTCCCTTCTATAACCGTTGAGCTGAGTACTCATGAGGATCTGGAGTGGGGGCAGAATAAGGCCGGTTTTGATGCCATTGTTAATTATTTTAGCGAAAGAAGGTGATAGAGGTCTTAGGTTTAATATAATATAAAAAGCCATGTTGAACATGGCCTTTTAATTTTTAATATTTGATTTATTGATCTCCCCCCAGTATGGCACTTCTGGTTATGTTAGCCATTTCTTCAAAGTTGTCACACATATAAAAGCCGATCTTCTTTCTTTCTTTTAAGTAAAGTTGGTAATACATTGATCTGCCTTTTTCATAATAAAAATCCTCTGGGGTCAGCCTCCAACCTTTTCTGTCTTCAAATATTGAGCATATTAAAAAACAGATATCTGCTCCTCTCATAAGCCATTCTACCTTGTTGCTCTCAAGGTATTCTTTTTCATGATCAAAGGCTATCCAAGAATCCGGATGTGAATTAACGAAAGAAGAGAGTAGGTGGGAAATATAGTTGCCACAGAAAAAGTATTCTGAATGAATGTCTTTTCTTTTTACTATTTCCTTTGAAATGAGACCTTCCAAGAAACCACGAACCTCTTTTTTATTCTTGAGCTTTACAATTTTAAGCCCCTCTATTTCTTGGTATTTTTTGCTAGTTGTTCGCCTGTAACGGCTTAACAGTTTTTCAAGACCCAGACGATCAAAATCTTTTTCTGAAAAAGGAGCTTCCTCTGACGGCTCTGAAAAGTGTATTACTTTTCCCATATGCAACCTCCTCTTTTTTTGAAGATCAATAAATCAATGAACTCGTTTTTCTCTTCTAATAAATAAAATATATTTATAAAATGTACAGTTCTGTTTTGGTAAAATGGGGATGCTTGAGATCGTATGTGGCAATAGATGTTGTAGGCACTTAAATTTTTGAGTGGAAAGAAGGCAAAAGGGAATAATAGAGGTTTAAAAAGAGCCCTGATGATTTTGGGAGGGTGTTTGTGCGTTTTAAATAAAAATTCAGGCTCTGATGGTGGTACCAAGCTTTTCTCCGAGTACTGCCCTTTTAAGGTTATCTTTTTGGTATATATCAAAGACCACGATATTTACACCGTTGGATCGGCACAGTTCAATGGCTGATTTGTCCATTACTTTAATGTCATCGTTTTTGAAAGCTTGCTCCAAGGTCAGGGTTTCGTATTTTTTAGCTTCTGGGTCATCTTTGGGGTCTTTTTCATAGACTCCTCCCACTCCGGTGGCTTTGAAGATCGCTTGGCATTTAAGTTCCAAGGCTCTTATGGCGGCGGCCGTGTCGGTGGTGACATATGGAAGCCCTGTACCCCCGCTTGTTATTACCACTCTCCCTTTTTGTAAATGCCTGATAGCTTTCTTTCTTATAAAGGGTTCGGCGACGGCTTTCATCTCAAATGATGTCTGAAGGCGTGTTTCCACGTCTTTTCTTGTTAAGGCGTCTTGCAGTGCCAGGCCATTAAAGACGGTTGCCAGCATACCCATATAATCGGCGGTGACTCTCTCAATTCCTTGTTTGCTTCCTGCTACTCCGCGGAATATGTTGCCTCCGCCTACCACTATGACTATGTCGGTGCCGGCGTTGCGAGCCTCTTTTATCTCTTCGGCCAGGTAAAAAATAAAATCGGGATCTATCCCGAACTTTTCATTTCCCATTAGTGCTTCGCCGGAGAGTTTGAGAAGTATTCTTTCATACTTTGGTGTTCTTTCTTCTTTTTGTGTATTCATAAAATTTAAATTATTTTATGGCATTATAAACAGTTTTCTTCGGAAAGCAAAGTTTATATCTTATTTGGAAGTTATTTTAAATGACATCAGTTATTATTTTTGCTAGTTTTATAATAACAACTTAAGTTTATGTCCAAAGAAATATTAACAGTCGGTGGCGGTAGTGGGCAGTATGTGCTACTTTCCGGAGTTAGGGACGTTCCGGATTTTAATGTTACGGCTGTTGTCTCAATGGCTGATAGTGGAGGCAGTACGGGGCGCTTGAGGGATGAATTAGGTGTTTTGCCTCCGGGAGATATTTTAAAGTGCGTATTGGCGCTTTCTCCTCATAGGGAGGCCGGGCGAAGTATCTTGCAAAAAAGATTCAAAAATAACGCTAAACTGGCGGAGCATAGTGTGGGGAATATGCTCCTTACTATGCTCTCGCAGTACTGTAATGATTTTTCTCAAGGTGTGGAGGCGTTGGCTGATGTTTTAGAGACTAAGGGTCGGGTATTGCCGGTAAGTACCGACAGAGCTACTCTGGTTGCGGAATTAACCGATGGGTCGTGGCTTTTCGGTGAATCGGCTATAGATGTTCCCAGGGGTGATCAGAAGGAGAAAATAAAAAGGACTTTCCTGGTTCCTCATCATAGTGATTCAATA
>JBNJGN010000027.1:0-184 GCA_051747785.1 Patescibacteria group bacterium
CAATAAAGTAGAGCTCTAAAGTCAGACCTTTCTAATATTTCCGCCCCAGCACTCCTATTTGTTATTTGGTATTTGCACTTTAGCGCCTTCTGTTATTTGCACTTTAGCGCTTTTCTGTTTTCAATATTCTTTATTCTTTATTAAATATTATTTCGGATTTCGGATTTTATTATTAAATATTCTA
>JBNJGN010000027.1:284-9905 GCA_051747785.1 Patescibacteria group bacterium
ACCGCGTTATTATTTCCTTGCCCCTCTCCAATTTTGCCTTTAAGTTACCCCGTTCAACGCGGGCGTGAATAGCGCATCCCTTATTGGGCGAAGCGTTGAACGCTTAATATTCAATTCTTTACTCTGTTCTTAATGCTTAAATTAAACATATCTCGCAAAATAGGGGACGGGGGGTTCTAATTTAGATATTATTACTTCCGCGAAGTGCCTTTTGTTTGCGTCCTCTCTATATATATGCTAGTATCATGCCGTATGGTTAATGCTGAAGCTGAAAACAAAGAAATAAATGAAGAAACTGAACAAAGTTCGGAAATTTTCCGTATTTATGAAATAGGTTTCCACCTCATACCTTCTTTATCTGAAGATGAAATTGCCGAAGAAGTTGGTAATATAAAGAAGATAATAGAAGACGCAGGGGGAGTTTATATAACTGAAGATTATCCCAAGACCACGACACTTGAATATACCATAGAGGTTCCTATAACGATGCCTAAATCGCGTTTTAGTCATAGTCAGTTCGGTTGGATAAAGTTTGAAGCTAATGCTGAGGCTCCCGGAATACTGGAAGAGGCACTTTCACGAAATACTAATATAATCAGGATGATCATCATTAAAACAGTGAGAGAAAACACTCTTTATGGTTATAAACTGAAGCAAAAGAAAGAGGATGAAGAGAAAAGTGACAAGGAATCCCAGACTTCTTCGGTAGAACAAAAAGAAGAGGGTGAAAGAGTTTCTGATGAAGAGATAGACAAAAGTATAGAAGAAATTGTAGTATAAAGGTAAGATCTTTATTACTATCTAAATATTTTTTATGGACCTTAATAGAGCAATATTAGCCGGAAACCTCACCAGAGACCCAGAAGAGAGGTCTCTGCCTTCCGGGGCAAAAGTTTGTAATTTTTCTATAGCCACTAACCGTGTCTGGAAAGATAAAGATGGATCACAGCAGAAAAGTACTGATTTTCATAATATAGTGGTTTTTGGAAGGCAGGCGGAAACTAGTGCTCAGTACCTTAAAAAAGGACAGGAGGCACTTATTGAGGGAAGAATACAGACAAGAAGTTGGGATGACCAAAAAACGGGAGAGAAAAAGTATCGCACCGAAATAGTCGCCGACAGAGTTCAGTTTGGTTCACGCGGAACAGGAGCAGGCAGTGCTCCTTCCGGTGCTGACCAATCTGCTTCCAATGACTCTTCTGCTTCCCAGGGGGCAAAGGAAGAAGGTGAGATAGACTATCCGGATGAAGAGATAGATCCTGAAGATATTCCTTTTTAATAAAAAGTTTTAAGATAATTAAGCAAAGATAAATTATGGCAGAATGCTATTTTAACAAAAACAACATAAAACACATTGACTATAAGGACACGGAGCTTCTTAAGAAGTTTCTTAATCCTCATGGTCGTATTTTGGCTCGTAAGTATACAGGTGTTTCGGCTAAGAATCAGCGAAAACTGGCCGTAGCTGTAAAAAGAGCCCGTTATATGGCGCTTCTTCCTTATACTTCCCGTTAATAATAAATCGGAACAGTCTATTTTAAAAACCGCTCCTTATAAGAGCGGTTTTTACTTTTCCATTTTACTTAATACTTCCGCTTCCGCGCTTTTGGTCCTTTGAATTTGAGATTTGTAATTTATTTGTTATTTGGTGCTTGTTATTTGCACCCCAGCGCTCTTCTCTGTTTTCAATATTCTTTATTCTTTATTAAATATTATTTCGGATTTCGGATTTTATTATTAAATATTCTAACCGCGTTATTATTTCCTTGCCCCTCTCCAATTTTGCCTTTAAGTTACCCCGTTCAACGCGGGCGTGAATAGCGCATCCCTTATTGGGCGAAGCGTTGAGCGCTTAATATTTAATATTTTACTCTGTTCTTCTGCTTAAATTAAACACATCTCGCAAAATGGGGGGGGAATTCTAATTTCAATATTTTCACTTCCGCGAAGCGCCTTCTGTTATTTGATATTTTGAATTTCGTTATTATTACTTGCGCTTTAGCGCTTTCGGTTCTTTGAATTTGATATTTGTAATTTATTTGGAATTTGGTATTTGGAATTTGGTATTTGCGCGAAGCGCTGTTTGTTATTTACGCAAAGCGTCTTTATTTCTTCTCCACTCTCTCTGCGTACTCTCCTGTTTGGGTATTTACTCTAACTACATCTCCTTCATTTATGAATAGGGGAACGGTTACTTCGGCTCCGGTTTCTAGCTCGACCACCTTTGTTCCACCTTGAGCGGTGTTGCCTTTTACGGCCGGCGGGGCTGTTTTTACCTCAAGATCCATCTTTATAGGTATCACAACATCTATTATCTCTTCATTAAAAACCAAGATCTTAATTTCCATTCCTTGTTTTAGGAATTTCCTTCTGTCTCCTATCGTCTTTTCTTCTATGGAAAAGCGTTCGCTTTTATCTTCTGCGGAATGAAACCAAAGTTCTCCTCTTTTCTCAAATATATAAACAGCAGTCTGCTCCTCAATGTCGGCTTCTTCTGCTTTTTCTGACTGATGAAAAGTTCTTTCGGTGATCTTTCCCGTTTTGAGATTTTTAATTTTGGTTTGGTTAACCGGTTTCCTCTGTTGTTTTCTGAGTATGTTTGACTCCAGAACCAAGTATGGCTCTCTGTCTAATACTATATATTTTTGTGAGGCTATTTGACTGTAATCAAGCATAACGAGGATATATTAGCATATTTAAGGGCAAAATATAAGACCCTCCCTTTACTTGCAAAGAACGGGGAATTTCTAATTTCAATATTTTCACTTCCGCGAAGCGCCTTTTGTTATTTGATATTTTGAATTTGTAATTTATTTGTTATTTGGTGCTTGGTGCTTGTTATTTGCTTCCGCGAAGCGTCTTTCGTTATTTGGGATTTGCTCAGAGCGTCTTTATTTTTCCTTCTTCTCTTCTTTAAGCTTCGCCTGTATCTCTTTCAGTACAGCTTTTGCTGTCTTTTTGTTCTCTTTTAAGTACTTTCTGGCCGCGTCATATCCTCTGCCTAATTTCTCTTCTCCGTAACTGTAAGATGATCCGGCCTTCTGTATTATTTTATGCTTCTCTCCTAAGGCTAGCAGTTCTCCTTCCTTGGAGATACCTTCATTGTATAAAAGATCAAACTCGGTTTGACCGAAAGGGGAGGCAACCTTATTTTTAACCACCTTTACTCTGACCCGTCCGCCCATTACTTCTTCACCTTTCTTTATCTGAGCTATTCTACGGATATCAAGTCGTACGGAAGAGTAAAATTTCAGTGCTTTACCTCCGGGCTGTGTCTCCGGGGAGCCGAAGTATACACCGATCTTCATTCTTATCTGATTGGTAAAGACCACCATTGTGTTACTTCTTGCAGTAATCGCTGTCAGTTTTCTAAGTGCTTGAGACATAAGGCGTGCCTGTTTTCCAACGTGATGGGCTCCCATTTCTCCTTCTATTTCATCTTTGGGGGTTAAGGCCGCCACTGAGTCAATAACCACTATATCTACGTTTCCTGATCTCACTAAACTTTCCGTTATTTCTAGTGCCTGCTCACCGGTATCCGGTTGTGATATTAGAAGATCGGATATATTTACTCCAAGCCTTTTGGAATATTCCGGATCTAGTGCGTGTTCTGTGTCTATGAAAGCCGCTACTCCTCCTTTTCTCTGTGCTTCTGCTACTGCATGAAGGCAGAGAGTGGTTTTCCCACTTGATTCCGGTCCGAAGACCTCTATTATCCTTCCTCTTGGCAGTCCTCCGACACCCAATACGTAATCTAGACCTATTGAGCCGGTGGAAATGGCGTTAACTTCAATCTTGGGTCTCTCTCCCAGTTTCATTATGGCCTCCTCTCCGAACTTGGTCTTTATATCTTCTATAGTGCTATCTAGTGAAGCGTTTTCTTGATCTTTTTTGCTATTTGATTTTTTTGGCATTTTGAATTGGTTGGTTAGCTATTTTCAGGGTTTACTGGAATTATATCCGGAGCAGTTTCCTCATCAGTGGTCTTTTCCGTTTTTCCGCTTACTCTTCTTTCAAGATCTTCCAGGCTTGGCAGATTCCTGTTTTTCTCTTCTTTTGTAACTTCGCGTTTTACTAGTGTACTGCGTCCGAACCTGTCCCAAGCTTCTATCTGTATTATAGTACGTGCTCCCAATAGTGGCAATTTTTTACTGAAGTCTCCCTCGGGGGTTATGAATATGGGATGCCCGTTTATCTCTATCTTTGAGACGTTTCGAGTTGAACCTTTGGTAGTTATTATATCTCCTTTTATCTGCTGACTGTCTTTGGGGTACTTTATTTCTACCACCGGTCCGGCAATCAGTTCTTGGGCCTGAAAGTATCCATATATTACCAAGATAGATAAGGCTAGTATCGTTACTATTACTTTTGTCTTCTTTTTCCATCTATCTGTCAACATATTCAGTTTTCGTTATTTTCTTGATGGTCTTGAGAGAGATCTTCCTGTTGACCGTGGTCTTGAGGTCTGTCTAGGACCTGTCTTGGCTTTGCTCCGTTTGCCGGCCCTATAACCCCTCTGGCTTCAAGCATATCCATAAGCCTTGCTCCTCTGTTGTACCCGATCTTGAATTTTCTCTGCAGAAATGACGTAGAGGCTTTGCCTGCTTCTATGACCACCTCTCGGGCTTCCTCGTAGAGCTCGTCCTCATCTTCTTCATCTTCTTCACTGTCAAATATACCTCCGCTACTGTTTCCGTTGTCCGTTACCGCCAGGTCAAGCTCCTCTTCCGGTCCTCCTTGGTAGTGTTTTCTTATGTGGTTTGCTACCTTTTTAACCTCGTCTTCGGAGACAAAGGCGGACTGTATTCTTTTTGGTTTGGACATCTCACCTGAGAGATACAGTAGGTCTCCTGATCCCAAAAGACGCTCTGCTCCTCCGGCGTCCAGGATAGTCCTCGAATCTACCTGAGAAGCAACCTGAAGAGCGATCCTTGCCGGAATGTTGGCTTTAATAAGTCCGGTTATAACGTTAACCGATGGCCTCTGGGTGGAGAGTATCAAATGAATACCGACCGCACGGCTCATCTGTGCTAATCGTACAATACAAGCTTCCAGTTCTCTGGGGTAGGTGGCCATAATATCAGCCAGTTCGTCTATGATTATGACGATATAGGGCATCGTCTCCGGAAGGTCTAACGGGTCCCGCTTGTCTTCTTGCATCTCTTTATACTTTTTCCTTGCGGGTTTGACCACCTTATCGTGATAGGACTCAATATCTCTAGTCGCTTCGGATTCTAAGATATCGTATCTTCTGTCCATTTCCTTCGCCGCCCACTTAAGAGCCTTGATGGCATCTTTGGGGCTGGTTATGACCGGTGTTAGAAGGTGAGGTGTTTTATTGTATAAGGTTAGCTCAACTCTCTTAGGGTCCACCATTATGAATTTCAAATACTCCGGTGAGTTCCTGTAAAGTAGGGAGGTTATGAGAGTGTGTATGGTAACACTCTTACCTGAACCTGTGGCACCGGCTATTAGAATATGTGGAGCTTTAGCTATATTGGCGTAATGCATTCCTCCCGAGACGTCTTTGCCTAGTGCCACCAGTAAGGATTTGGGTGAGTTTTTGAACTCGTCTGATTCCATAAGAGTTCCTAATCCTACGGTGGACTTTATCTTATTTGGTATCTCAATACCCACCAAAGACTTTCCCGGTATCGGTGCTTCTATTCTAAGAGGATGAGCTGCCAGTGAAAGCGCCAGGTCATTCTGCAGACCTACTATACGGGACAGCTTAACCCCTTCGGCTGGCTTGAGGGCGTATCGTGTAACACTGGGTCCGACCGATACCTCGTCCATTTCCACTTGGATGCCGAAATTGAAAAGTGTCCTTTTGATTATGTTGGCGCTTGCTTTAACATCTCCTATGCTCGGTTTACCGCTATCTGATTTTAACAAAGAGGTGGGAGGAGGGGAGTACTCGTACATTATTCCTTCAGAGTGTAGTTGAGCATCCATCTCATCCTCTTTCTTTTCTCTGGAACTCTTCCATTTTCCTACCGCCCCTGCAAAGATACCCTGCTCGCTGTCTTCGTTTTCCTTGCTCGGAGAACTCTCTTTTGGCGCTTCTTCCTGAGTGGGTGCGGGCTCTTTTTCCTCGGTCTTAGTAGTGTCCTTTATTACATCCTCACTAACCTCTTTCTCCTCATCTTTTTTATCTTCTTTTTTCTTTACTGACTTCATGAACCACTTACCTATAGCTGAGAAGTGTTCAAACCTTAAGGCCGTATTGAACATTATGAATATGGAAATAAGGATAAGAGCGATTAGTATGATCCCGCTGGCATAAACATCAAAAAATCTTTTAAGAGGGGAAGATATCCATCCTCCGATCAGGCCTCCGCCGTTGTCTTCGCTTAAAAGTCCGACCAAGCTTATGCCTGATATGAAAAAGAGAAAAGCTCCGGTTGCGTGTATTCTGTTAAAGCTGTTCTCCAGACTTCTGAAAAGACTTACTCCGATTAGAAAAAGGATCAGTGGTATAAGGAAATACCCTGCTCCAAATAACTTGGAGAGCCACTCATAAGAGTACCTTCCCGCTATACCTCCAAGGTCAAAAGCCGCAAGCACAAAAAAAGCCGCTATTACAAAAGTCGTTACAGCTATTATGGCTCTAACGGTCTCTTCTTTTAATCCTTCTTTTTTTTCTTTCTTTACATCAGTGTCCTTTTCCTTGTTTTTTTCTTTTTTATTGCTCTTTTTCTTTTTCTTTGCCATTTCTTTATTCTGTTTATTTTCCTTAACTGGTTTCAAATACGCCTTCCGGCACATACAAATATGCGCGCCTCGCGCATACTAACTATAACATAAAAGACCCCCCATTTTCAGCTAAATGGAGTGATCTCTATCTGTTTTGCATAAGGGGGATAGTAATATTATTGCAAGAACTGCATTTTAAAAGTGGCTTTTAGTTTGCATTGTGTCTTTTAGAGTATATAATGGACAAAAGTCATCAGGTGTGGTATAAAAGACATGTATGATAATAAAAGACACGGAAGATTTTTATAAAGGACAGACTTTATATAAAGGACAAATGGCAAAACAAGACCAACAAAGTGATAAAGACAGAGGTCTTCAGAAGAGCTTTTCAGATGGTAAGCATTTGCAGGGACTTTTTGATTATAACTCTTCTTTTATATATGCCTACAAAAAGACAGAACGTCTTATAACGGCTGTCTATATGGTAACAGACAATCTATCAGACACTGACCCTTTAAAAAAGAATGTCCGAGAGAGTTCTCTGGGACTTCTAACGGCCATTCTTTTACTAAAGGACGAACCGTCTTCCTTGAAGGTCTTTAAGGGGATAAACGAATCCGTGCTCTACACCGTCTCCCTTCTGGATATTGCTTTTTCCACCGGAAAGATCACTGAAATGAATGCTTCCGTTTTAAAGAGGGAGTTCTTCAATTTACTTGAAAGCGTCCGTCCGGCAAAAGATGTGCAAGGAGCTTCTCTTAACTCCTCCTTTTTTGAAGTGGAAATGCCTCGGGAAGATACTGTCTCTCAATCCAAAAACTATTCTGATGAAAGGAGTCAGTACGGCTCTCAGTTCACGGCTTCCAGTAGCTCTATCTACTCCAAAGAGGAAGCTGGTAAAAGTGCTCCAAAAAAGACCCCTGCTCGCTCTTCGGGGTATGTCGGCAATGTTGCCAAGAACGAAAGACGTGCCGCCATTTTCAATCTCTTAAGAGAGAAGAAGGAAATAACGGTAAGGGATCTTGCTAACGTAGTTACGGACTGTAGTGAAAAGACCCTTCAACGAGAACTCCTACAGCTTGTGGACGAGGGAATACTGCACAAGGAAGGCGAACGCCGTTGGTCTCGCTACTCCCTTGTTGTTTAACAACCACCTCCTTTTTCAATATATAAATTTCCGCTTCTGATCTTCTCTGATTTTTTTACCTGCGCTTTTTCTTTATAAGATATTCTAACTTTATTATTATTTCCTTGCCCCTCTCCAATTTTGCCTTTAAGTTACTCCGTTCAACGCGGGCGTGAATAGCGCACCTCTCATTGGGCGAAGCGTTGAACACCCAATCATCAATACTTTACTCTGTTCTTCTGCTTAAATTAAACACATCTCGCAAAATTGGGGACGGGGGGATTTCTAATTTCAATATTTTTACTTCCGCGAAGCGCCTTTTGTTATTTGTTATTTTGAATTTGTAATTTATTTGGAATTTGTTATTTGGAACTTGGAATTTCCCCACACTTTACTCGTAAAGTGTGGGGCTTTGGTTATCCACAAACCCCACTTTTTTTGTCTGCCAAAAAGCACTATAATATGAACTAACGGGCAGAGGTGTCCGTTATCTGTTCATTGCAAACTGATATCGCTACTTTGTTTTGGCGGTAATATGCAGAGCGTTTGTTTACACAGGCGGTTACTTAATGTTAATCTATATATAGAAAAGTGTTCGTGCAGAGGATGATGGATCTTCCCGCGAACTGTAAAAAGGTATTCCGCTTTGACTCTTGCGCTTATGCGCATCTTTGCGTACAATTAAGCAAGGATAAGTACCGACAAGAAAAGACAGAAGAGCGATATGCTGTTAGAAAAGAACAGTAAAAAGTTCTTTGACAATAGAATATGAAAAACGACTATACGTTGAGTTTCGCGCTGACGTGTAAAAATCGTTACGATCCGAATGGGTCTAGTTCTAAGGAGGCGGTCAAGTATAACCGCTTACGGTTAAGACCGACCTTAAGCGATACATTTTTACTAGGATGTATCGGCAACGTTGTTAATGCATACATTGATCAGTGTATACATCACTGAATAGAAGCACTGCCCCGACAAATTCCGGGAAGAATGAACGAATGCACAACCCGTGCAACTACTCCCGTGGCTTGGTGTCGACGCCGACCGTGTGGTCGGTTAGAAGCTTCGGGATAGTGAAATTATTAACAAGTTAAAGACGCGCTCTACACCATGCGGTCTTTAAAATTATAAACCGGTCGACCGAGTAATTCGCAAAGCGAACACTTGGAAGGCCTTAACTCTTTTTCGCGCTTCTCTCTTTATAAGTAAATGAGGGGCGGAAAAAGCTAATATATAAATTAAAAGTATGAGTACAATAATACAGAGCAAGAAAACGCTTCTGACTGTAGCTCTCGGAGGTGCCATCGCCATGGTTTTGGCTTTCGGTTCCTTCGCCGCTTCAGCACAAGCGCTGACTCAGTCGCAGATCGACTCTATCTTGGGACTCCTTGAGTCTTTTGGTGCCGATGAGGCAACCATGGCTGACGTAGAAGCCGCACTCACTGGAGAGGACGTTTCCACTCCGGATGATTCCGATGACGATGACACTACTACTATGGACAAGTTCTCCAGAGATCTTAGTACCGGAAGCACCGGAGATGATGTCAAAATGCTTCAAGAGTGGCTAAACGACAACGGCTACACCGTAGCTACAAGCGGAGCCGGTTCACCCGGTAACGAAACCGAGTACTTCGGTGAACTTACAAGGAAAGCCGTAGCCGCTTACCAAGCCGCTAATGGCATTGAGCCCGTTGCCGGCTACTTTGGTCCTACCACCAAATCCGCCGTTAACGCCGAGATTGAAGCCGATGCGTATGTTCCTCCTGTTGATGACGGTGATGACGACGATGATGACGACG
>JBNJGN010000028.1:0-8849 GCA_051747785.1 Patescibacteria group bacterium
ACCAGACTTTCTCGTTTGTGGATGAGGCTAATGATAATTATCGTCTAACCCCCAATGACACCGGGGCGAGAAATAGGGGTACGGATTTAAGCGATGACTCTGACTATGCCTTTTCAGTTGACATTATCGGCACCGCTCGCCCACAAGGTGGTACTTGGGATATCGGCGCTTTTGAATTAAGGGCTCCTAAATACAAAATGCAAGGCAAGATCCGCTTTGAAGGCGATGTTCGCTTTGAGTAAGCTCTACATTACTATAACCTACTTAAAGCTACCGCGGACAGTACATCTTCCCCTTTTTTCTTCTTCATTCAAATGGTAGGGGGTCGCCCTCTACCATTATATTTTTGTTGTATATACTCACCTTTTTTACTCTCATATTAAAAAATGGTAGAGGGTCGCCCTCTACCATTTTTATAGGTTTTATTCGATTAAGATATCTTGGTGTCCACTGAACATCTTTTCTTTATGTTTAAGCCAGTTCTTTGCCTCCTCCTTGCATCCTTTAGCTCCTCCCATGAAATCGTTCATGAATTTTCTGTTTGTAACTGAAGGGAAGTTCTTCTCTCCCAGGTAATCTCTAAAACTTGACCACTTATAATTGGCACAGAAATCAAATGCCTCTTTTGCTCTGATTCTTTCTCCTTCCTTCCACTTGGGAAAGATCAGGGAAACAGGATTTAGATGTATGTACATAAAAACAACCCTTAGTTGATCATCGTTGCTGATATGTACTGAATGAAACCTGTCTTGAAAGAAATGTCCTTTCCTTTTTATTTCATATCTGTGTTTAAAGTAGGCCGGATACCCGGAGGCAAATTTACTAATAAAAAGAGTTACGCCGTTTTCGCAAACCGGAGTTAAGAGTAGATGAACATGATTTGGCATAAAGCAGAAAGCGACCAACTCCACTAACTCCTCCTTATAAGTGGTAGGGGGCGACCCCCTACCACTTATACCGTCTCTTTTGTTTCGACGTTTTTTTTGTATGATAACAGAGCTTTTACTGTTGAACTCAAATAGAGAATAGATGCCGCGATAGTGATCTGACTCGTCCAAGAACATCTCCTCCTCCCCTGCTCTTCTTAAAGTGATGTGGTAGTATTCACCATCTGCGAAGTTTCTTTCCGGTCTTGGCATGTTAACTTCATTTTACTACCAAATTAAAGTAAAAATCAAAAGTGGTAGGGGGTGACCCCCTACCACTTTTAGTTTTTTAGACAGAGAGAGAAGCGAGGGGTTATGTTAGTGGGTTTAGTGTGCTAAATTTGAATTAGTTTTGAACTTTAAAAAAGGGAGGCGAAAATGAGCGAAAGCATAAAGGATGGGAAAATAGATAAGACTGGTGATCTTATGGTAAGAATTGAGTATGATCACATTGGAACGGTATGTGATTTCATGGATTGTCGGGAAAATGCGTTCTGGGGAATGAAAATAAAAGTTGGTTTCAAAGGAGAACTTGGATACAGTATATATTCTTCGTTATGCTCTTCTCACCTTAAGTTTATTCTTTGTATTGCTGATAAAGCAAACAAAGAAAGTGTTCTGTCTAAGGACCCTAAAAAAGGACTTTATGTCTACTGTTGTAGAGACTTTTTGCAAAGAGTTGAATCTGAAAAACCATTCATTTATAAAGATTATACCACCGGTATAAACTATCTATGCGATTGTATAGATTGTCAGAACAGTGCCTTTTTAGGCTTCACTTATCGTTTTAAGATCAGGAATGAAACTATCTGTTTGATAAAAACCTTTTTGTGCTTGGACTGCATAGAAAAGTCTATACATTTAGCTATAAGAAAAAAAGAGATCTGTAAAAACATTCTTCACAATAAATTTTGCTGACCTTTTACAAATGAGCCGATTCGTCGGCTCTTTTTCTTTTTTGAAATTTGATTTTGATCTTATCTACGCTGTGGTAGTATTCCTTATCATGGAACAAAAGGAAAATTATGACGTCATTGTTGTTGGAGGTGGTCCTTCCGGGATGATGGCTGCCGGAAGAGCTGCCAGTAGGGGCCGTAAGGTTTTGCTTTTAGAGAAAAATAAGAGTTTAGGTAACAAACTATCCTTAACCGGTGGCGGGAGATGTAATATTTTAAATGCTGAGGAAGATAAAAATAAGCTTTTAGATAGGTATGGTGAGGCGAAAAAGTTTCTATACTCCCCTTTTTCTCAGTTTACAATGGAAGATGCTTGGGATTTTTTCCAAAATCAAGGCCTTCCTCTTGTCGTTGAAGCCAGGAAAAGAGCTTTCCCTAAGTCACAGAAAGCGAGCGATGTCATCAGGACAATGGAGGGGTTTACGAAGAAAAACGGAGTAAAAGTTAAAAGAGGAGTAAAGGTTAAAGGTTTTGAAGTTGAAAAAGAAAAGATCGTTAGCGTTAGAACAGATAGAGGAGTTTTTAACGCTTCAAGCTTCATTCTCTCAACCGGAGGAACATCCTATCCCGATACCGGTTCCACTGGAGAGGGTTTAAGGTGGCTTAAGAGTTTGGGTCATAATGTAAATTCTTCCAAGCCGGATCTGGTGCCTTTGGTTGTTAAAGAGAGGTGGGTAAAAGAACTATCAGGTATTACTCTTTCCTTTATGAAAATAACTTTTGGGACGGATAAGACCAAAAAAGAGGGAAAGTTCAGTCGGACAGGTAAAATTCTTTTTACACACTTTGGTCTTTCCGGTCCGCTGATCTTAAACTCTTCAAGAAAGGTAAAGGAGCTTTTGAGCAAAGGTCCAGTTAAAGTTGAGATAGATATGTATCCGGATACTGATTCCGGTTCTTTAAGAAAGAGGCTTTTTAACCTCTTTGAGAGAAATAAGAATAAATCCGTAAAGAACGTACTCTCAATGGAGCTCTCGGAAGGGTTAAGTGAGGCGGTCATATCTCTGGCTTTGTCCGATCTTTCTGATAAAAAGGTTCACAGTATAACTAAAATGGAGCGGGAAAAACTGGCGGATACAATGAAAGCGATGCCTCTGGTAGTAACAGATACCATGGGTCTTAACTGGGCTATTGCCTCTGATGACGGGGTGGATTTAAGAGAGATTGATACTAAAACTATGCAATCAAAAATACATCCGGAGCTTTATTTAACGGGAGATGTTTTAAATATTGAAAAAGCAAGTGGGGGGTTCTCTTTGCAGTGGTGCTGGACCAGTGGATGGGTGGCAGGATCTCATGCTTGAGTTATTAACATGCCGATATCTTTTTATGTTAGAATGAATCGAAAATATAAAGCGGTTTGTGCAGTGAAGAGAGGTGAAAATCCTCCGCTAACGCGTAACGGTAAAAGTCCGACCCTGCACTTTGCTCTTTTGTGAACCGTTTGGGCTCGCGTCAAGCCACTAATGTATTCTTGGCGTAATTTGGGCCAAGTTTTTATTTATTTCTAATAGGTTAAACATGTATTTAAAGATCAAAAAAAGAAATGGAGAAACCGTTAAATTTGATGAGCAAAAGATAGCCAACGCTATAACGAAGGCCGGAGAAGCCACCGGAGAGTTTAGTCAAAAGGAGGCTTACAAGCTTACAAAAAAGGTTCTTGAGCACTCTAAAGAAAGACTGAAGAACAAGATACCTAAAGTTGAAGAGATACAGGATTCGGTAGAAGATGTTCTACTTAATTCAAAGTATAAAAAAACAGCTAAAGCTTACATTTTATACAGGGATCAGCACAGACTTATAAGAGATATAACAAATTCCACAAATAACAGCTTAGTTGATAAGTATTTAGAGCGTTCTGACTGGAAGGTCAAAGAGAATAGTAATATGGCCTACTCTTTGCAGGGTCTAAATAACTACGTTTCTAGTGAAGTTAGTAAGAACTATTGGTTGAGTAGAATATATCCGGAGAATATTCGTAATGCTCATACTGAGGGAGATTTTCACATACATGATCTTAGTATTCTCTCTGTGTACTGTGTTGGTTGGGATCTATTAGATCTATTAATGAAAGGTTTTACCGGTGTTGAAGGAAAGGTCTCAAGTAAACCACCTAAGCATTTTAGAGCGGCTCTGGGGCAGATCACCAACTTTTTCTACACTCTTCAAGGAGAGGCTGCGGGAGCGCAGGCTTTTAGTAACTTTGATACACTTCTGGCCCCTTTTATAAGGTATGACAGTTTGAACTATAAAGAGGTGAAGCAGGCTATTCAGGAGTTTCTTTTTAATGTCAACATTCCGACGCGTGTCGGTTTTCAAACACCATTTACTAACATAACTCTGGATCTTTATATTCCTCGGCATTATGCCGATCAGCAGGTCATTATAGGAGGAGAGGCCAAAGATGAAACATACAAAGAGTTCCAAGATGAGATGGATATATTCAATAAGGCCTTTTTAGAAGTTCTCTCGGAGGGAGATGCCAGCGGGCGAGTTTTTACCTTCCCTATACCGACCTATAACATCACCGAGGATTTTAAATGGGATAGCGAAGTAAGTGAACTGCTTTGGGAGGTTACTGCCAAATACGGTCTTCCATACTTTTCCAATTTTATTAACTCCGATATGAGTCCGGAGGATGCTCGTTCTATGTGCTGTCGCTTGAGAATTGACAACAGAGAGCTTGAAAACCGCGGGGGCGGGCTTTTCGGTGCCAACCCATTAACTGGGTCAATAGGTGTTGTTACTATAAACCTTCCACGTCTAGGCTATACATCTAAAAGTAAAAAAGAGTTCAACGAAAAATTAAAAGAGCTAATGCTCTTGGCAAAAGAGAGCCTGGAGATAAAAAGAAAGGTCTTGGAAAGATTTACTGAAAATGATCTTTATCCGTATACCAAATTCTATTTAAAGAAAATAAAAGATCAAAACGGAAGTTATTGGATGAACCACTTTTCTACCATAGGTATAGCCGGAATGAACGAGGCAGTTGGTAACCTTTTGGGTGAGGATATATCCTCTAAGGAAGGGCAAAAATTTGCCAAGGAGACACTTGATATTATGAGGGATACCTTGGCGGAAATTCAAGAAGAAACCGGTAATAACTATAACCTGGAAGCCACACCGGCTGAAGGAACCCTCCATAGATTTGCTCTTTTGGATCAGAAAAAACTCAGAAAGCCCCTTTTTGCCAACGGTCAAGGCAAAAACGTGAAAGATCCTTTCTATACCAATTCAACTCATCTGCCGGTCAATTTTACGGATGATGTTTTTGAGATGTTAGATCTTCAAGACGATCTGCAGACGAGATATACGGGAGGAACGGTAGCCCATCTTTTTTTTGGTGAAAAGGTAAAAAGTGGTAAGGCTGTAAGAAATCTCATAAAGAAAATATGTGAGAATTATAAAATGCCTTATTTCACCATAAGTCCCACCTTTAGCGTATGCCCTATTCATGGTTATATTTCCGGAGAAGTTACTGTTTGTGATAAATGCCAGAGTAATTGCGAAGTTTACTCAAGGATCGTCGGTTACCTACGCCCTGTAAATCAGTGGAATGACGGCAAGAAGCATGAATTTAACATCAGAAAAAACTATAAGAGTGTTTAATGATAGTTGGCGGATTTCAGAAATTTTCTCTAATAGATTACCCGGACAGAATGTCTGCCGTAATATTTACTCGCGGATGTAATTTTCGTTGTAAGTACTGTCATAATCCGGAGCTTGTTATTCCGGAGAAATTTACTCAAGATATACCACTCTCAGAGATCTATAGCTTTTTAGAAAGTAGGCAAAATAAAATTGAAGCCGTGGTTATTACCGGTGGAGAACCGACGGAACATTCCGGTATTGATAAGTTTATGGCTAATATAAAAGATATGGGATTCTTGACGAAACTGGATACTAACGGCACACGTCCTTTGGTTATAGAGAGTCTCTTTAAAAAAGGTGTTGTTGACTACATCGCCATGGACATAAAAGCGCCTCTACATAATTATCCAGTGATCACCTGTCGTCCGGTGGTGGTTGAAGATATTAAAAAAAGTATTGAGCTGATTATCAATTCCGGTACGGAGCATGAATTCAGAACTACAGTGATCAGAGATCTCATTAGCGAAAAGGATCTTCAGGATATAGCTAAAGAAATAAAAGGAGCTCGCAAATACTATTTACAAAGATTTGTTCCTTCTAAAACTGTTGATCCGAAAGTGTCGGAACTGTCACTCTATGAAGAGGGGGAGCTACAAAAAATAGCCAAGGAGTTAAAGGGTTATTTTGAAGAGTGTGATGTTCGGTAGAGTACTTCTTTTTCCACTACGGAACCGATAGCAAAAGCGTAAGCGTGATGAGTGCCGAATCTGTTTATTTGGTGAGATGAAAGATCGCCGTTACTTTTTATCTCAACTTTCTGACCTTTTTCGTTCTTCTGTACTTTTAAGATTTGAGCATCAGCATTCTCACTAAATCCAAAATAGAAGACCCTGTCTTTCTTCTTACCCAATTCCTTAACTCTATAGTTATCCGAATTCAGTATAAGGGATCCGTCTTTACGGGTTTTTCTGGTTAGTGTTTGGTACTCTCTAACTAAGGCGTTCATATTGGAAAAACCTTCTTTGTACTTCTGATTGATGTCCGTGATTACGGAAATATGAGGTCTGACTACAGTTAGAAGATACTTCATATCCCCTTCATCTGATGAGCCTAAACTTAATACTAAAACATCCGGAAAGTTCTTTTGGAGAACTTTAACAGGAGCGCTTAAGATAGCAGGGATCCACTTTCTGTATTCATTATATCCGCTCGGGAGGTTTAGTATTGCCAGTGGCATTCCTATTTCTGTGTTGAAATTTTTGGGGTTTGCCCTAACAGATAGACCTTTACTCTTAAGTCTTCTTTTTATCTCCATTTTAACAAAGTTCTTATTTGAGCTTCCGGAAACGGCTACTATGATCGGCCTATGAATCATAAGGGTTAGCTTGGTAAAGATCTTTAAATAGTATTTAAGAATTATTTTCAGAAAATTTTTCATATTTTAGGAATTAAAAAATTCTTCCATTCTGTCAAAAGCCATGTTTATATCTTCCACTCTTCTGCCGAAACTCATTCTTATGTGCCCTTCTCCGTTAGAGCCGAAAGCTACTCCTGGCACCGTGGCTACCTGGATCTTTTCAAGTAGCCACAAGGCAAACTCTTTTGAATCCACTGCACCCTCTTTAAGTAGTCTTTCTCTGTCTTCTTTTTTAAATTTTGAAGATGCAAGAGAGATCTTGGGGAATACGTAATACGCACTATCGGGTTTTACAAAATCAAAGACATCTCCAAGCCTCTCTAGCCTCTGGCAAATGAGGTCTCTTCTTGTCTTGTATTCATTAGAAAATTCTTTTACCTTTCCGATCTCCAGTTCCAGAGCCCCCATCGCACCGTATTGAGATATAACCGGAGCACAGGTTACTAGGCTATCGTGAACTTTTATTATCTCATTGACATTCTCTTGGTCGCTGTGCAAATAACCGATTCGCCATCCGGTCATGGCAAAAGCTTTGGAAAAAGAAAATATTCTCACAACCCTTTTTCTAAGTTTGGGGATCTCGGCTAAAGAAAAGAATTCTTTTTGATCGTAGATAAAATCTTTGTAAACTTCATCGGATATTAAGAAGAGATCATTCTTTTCGGCCAGATCTGCAAGCTCTAAAAGCTGGTCTCTGTTGTAAATGGTACCGGTAGGATTATTGGGGTTGCAGTAGAAAATAGCTTTGGTTTTAGCTGTAATAGCATTTTTATATCTCTCTATATCAAAACTCCATCCATTCTTTTCATCCAGAGGTACGAATACCGGTTTACAGCCAGACAGGTTGATCACCTCTCTATAGCTTGTGTATGTTGGTTCAGGAATTATAACTTCATCACCAGGGTCGGTCAGGGCCATGATCGTTGCTGTAATACCTTCAATGGAGCCTGCAGTAACAAGTATCTCCTTCTCCCAGTCATAACACATATTCTCTTTTTCCAGCGATTCCTCTATGAGCTCTCTTAGCTCCGGAAGACCTGGAGAAAGTGAATATTTAGCTACGGCCCCTCTTTTAAGAGCTCTTTCAACTCTTCTTTTAATAAATTGCGGAGTGTCAAAATCCGGTATGCCCTGAGCCAGAGAGATGGCATCTGGATATTTAGAGGCCTCCAGTTCTATCTGTTTTATCATTGAAAGATTTATGTTTTTGGTTTTTTCAGACATATAAAGGAATTCTGTTTTTTCTATTATTGTATAATAAGGGAAATTCTATCATAATGCTACTATACTTCTAATTTAATCTTAATTCTTTAAAATGTCCTTAGAAAAATTCGAAGGTGAAAACCAATATACTAATAAAGAAAATAATGGTTTAAAAATGAACCGAAGAGAATTTTTAAAAAAAGCCGGCATTTTAACCGGCGGGCTATTTATAAGTGAGCACCTTTTGAAGTTGATGGAAGAAGAGGTGGATAAAAAAGAGAGCTTTAAGGATTTGATTTTATGGAAGTAGAAGGTATCAGTGTTTTAATTTTATCTATTGTAACAGCGCTTTACTTTTTATTTCTTTATAGAGCGGGTCTAATCCCCTCTAAAATCTGTTTAAATACTGATATATACATTAATAAACCTAAGGTTAGAAAAGGCTTTTTTGATTTCTCTAAGGGCATAGCTATTTTAGCAGTTATCATAATTCATACAGTGTTTATTATGAACGCTTTTTCTGAAGATCTGTCAGTTTATTCTTTGCAATGGAATGAGGGCATAAATAGAGTAATGAGATTTGCCATTCCTGTTTTCTTTATCTCTTCCGGAGCACTTCTTTTTTTAACAGGATTAGATAAAGAGTCTTTGAAAGATTTTTATTTACCTAAGATCAAGCGCATATTCATCCCTTATGTATTTTTCTCTTTCTTTGCAACCTCTATCGATCCGGAGGGTTATACCGGTCTGTTAGAT
>JBNJGN010000029.1:0-7968 GCA_051747785.1 Patescibacteria group bacterium
TTGGAAAGATGTTAATCAGAAGTTCAAAAATAACTTTGAAGAAACTTTATCCTTTATTTTGGAATCCTTGGATGTAAAAACGAGAGCGGATCTTGAAGATTACGCTAATGAATTAATTGCTCAAATAGCCGAGATGAAGTTAGAAAAACTGGGAAATAAGATTCAGCCACCTTCAGGCTATTAGATTCAAATTCTTTAAAAAGCCCAATTAAAAGAATTTTTGGGTTTTCTTTGATTTTTCTGAGTTTAAATAGTGAATTTGATATAGTGACGATGAGGGTGGGGTAAAAATGTGATATAGTAAAAATCAATGAAGAAGTCTGATTTAAAAGTTTGAGATGTCTATAGTAACCATAATAAATTATATTCTTCTAACGATTCTTTTTTTAATAACAATCGTGTTTCTTGTTTGCAAAAGAAAGGCTGGCACAAAAAAAGACTCTTATTTAAAAAAAGCTGCAGATGATTCGGATTCTTTGGCTTTTACTGAAAAAGAAGAACCTATCGAAGAGGACCTTTTTCTTCAGCGATCCACTCCTCAAAAAAGGCGAACAAAGTGGAGAATTTTTTTTTATTTAATATTTTTTGTAAGCCTCGTTTTTTTAATTGTATATTGGGTGCAAGACGTACAAAAACCAGAATCTTTGTCGAATTTGATAGTGTCAAAAGAACAGATTGATGAATTTTTAAATTATGTAGATCCGTACGAAGAGCTTAGGAGACGTGAAAAGCGCGGTGATATATGGGATTTAAAAACAGTTTTTGTGGGTCCAGTATACGCAGATTGGGATAAAAGTATTCAAATACCTGCACCAGCAAAGGAAGAAGTCGTTAAGGTTGAAGTCTTTGTTTTTTCGGGTCGACTTGATGTTCGAGGATCAAGGCCTGGTCCTAGATTTTACGACCCACCTCCTGATAGGATAAGTGTTAACCATCAGTTAGTGGGGGGTAAAGGACAAGGTTTGCTTTTAGAGCTTAGAAGCGTAGATCATCCCATAACATATGTAAAGGTGTGGGCCTGGAAACAAGATTTTGCTGAATATCTTAAATATTAATAACATTTATATTTTTTTTACAAAATAATATTTTTACTATATAATCAAAATATTGTGATAAAATTGACGAGTTTAACTTTATTATTTCAAAGCTTACGAAAATGATTTGGTCATTGATTATCACCCTTTCATTATTGCTGTTGAACTTGGGCCTGCTCACAGCGATCATGCTTTACTGTGCCCATCTTGGCTGGTATTTTGTTAAAATAAAACAAGAAAGTATTGTTTTCATAAACAAAGGCGAATCTATGAAGGCTATTTGGCCAAATGTTAAAGGTCATATGCTTTCCAAGGAAGAAGATTTTGAAGGCAGACGTTGGCTTGTGAGAGCAAAAAGCAGAGAGGAAAGTGAAAATCGTTTTTTTGAAGATTCTTCAAAAATTACAAGTTGGTTTGAAAAAAAAATTTGGAACAAATTCGGAATAAGATTCATAGGTATTTTTTGGCCCTATGAAGATGTATATAAAATTAAAACAGATCAAGGCTTAGGAAAAGAAGAAGCTGAACATTTACATTTTTTGAATTATCGTCCTTTATCGGTAAAAGGAGTAGAATTTGGGGGGGATACCTCCAAAATAGATTTACAATTGAGATTGATATTCCAAATAGTTATTCCGGAAATACCAGTTTATCAATATCAAGGCAAGTATTTTGAGTTGCTTGATGGGGTAATAAAAGCAGCAATTGTCGATTTTTTTGGAACTCATCAAGTTGCGGTGCATAGAGAAACAGGGGAGTTTGCTCATGACACGTATAACCCAGAGTCAGGATTGTATGGAATGTCCCCAAGTCAATACAAAGAAAAATATTCACCCAGCCCTTTAACATTTGAATATTGGTTAAAAATAAAAAAGACAAGCGATTCCCCAATGAAAAAATTGTTACGCTCATTAAACGTCACAAAAGAATATTATGAGACAGTAAATAATTGTGAGGGAAAAGAGGATCTGGCTGAATTAGTAAAAAAATTAACCGATGGATTTGATGGGGATATTTATGTTGGAAAAGAAAAATTTGAAAAAATTGTTGATGGAGATGGTTTGATACCTAAATTTGGTTTTGCTTTAGTTGATTTTAGAGTACTCGGATGGGAGGTTGATTCTAATACAGTTGAATTATCTGAAACGTTAATGAGAAAAGAAATAGAAATACATAAAGCTGAAAGTGCCAGAAGAGAAGCTTTTGGTCTTCGGGATGCAATCACATTAAAAGCCATGGGCGAATCTAGGCGTATTGAACTTATTTTTCAATCATTAATTCAGCAAGGAGAAAGCCATGAATCAGCAGCACGAATGATGGATACTTTAATGAAAATGGAGAATATTAAAGAAAGTCAGATTACAACTTATGTAGAAGGAGGAGAAAAGAAGCATTCGGTTATTGTTGGAACCCAACCATCTTCTAAGAAAAATAATGAGAACAAATAATCTAACAATATCTAATACAGGAATTTGCAAATATTCAATGCTAAAAAAAGACAAAAAAGGACCTTGGGGAAATATGTCATGCGAAGCAACGCTACGATTAATAGAAGAAGAAAAAAGTCGAATACTAGATCCTTTTGAGAGAAATGCTGTTTTTACCCACTGTACAATTTGTTGTAAGTGTCGTGAAATTCAATTAGAGGTAATTGATGAGCTTATAAATAGAAGATTGTAATTTGAATATTTATGAGTTATTTTTACGATTAATGCCTTAAAAAAGATGTGACATATGTAATAAAGAATATAATTTAGAGGATCTTCTTCGTTGCCCAAATTGCGGCACTTGGCTGTGTTCAGGGGGGATTAGACAATATACATTGTTTGGAATTTCGACCTCATCTTATCGAGGTTGTCCGTGTTGCAAAGAACAAATGGATATTTAAAAAAGTTTAGAAACAACTCTTAAATAATAGCTGGAAGATTAAATATCCACATTCTTCTATAAATTGTCTGTGCTTTTCAAAAGGTAATTTTGAAGTTATTATATCCTATCTTTCATAAAGGGGAATAATTTTGAACTTTTTATTATTTTCTTTGCTTTTTCTGAGTTTAAATAGTGAATTTAATATAGTGACAATGAGGGTGGGGTAAATACAACAAACAAGATAATTTTAAACCTGGGAACGATAATTTTTGATAAATTATTGTTAAAATTTTCCCCGTGAAAGATTTTTATAGTATTTTATAGAAAAACCAGCTTATCCGAGCGACTCGTAATTCCTCGCTCTAATAGGAATATATAAATAAGAATAAAGAGTTATGAATTAAATAATAGTAAGAGATAATAATAAAGAACTTCGGAATGTTGCTGGCGGTTATTATTCACCACTTAAGATCTTACGCAAAGATTCTCTTTGTAATATGTTATCAAAATTCATTCAACTTTTTAACTAATTGTATATATACAATTATATTTTATAAATAAAATAATAAGGAGGAGGGGGGGGACATAGACCCTAGTCCAAAAAAAGATGATGTAGTATTAGATTATCTTCCACTGCCGTGAAGAACCGCTTTAAAAGTCTGTAAATGTTATAGGTTTACTGGATTCAGCTAAGAATGGAATAAAAATGCTTGCGTCATTTTTCTCCTCAAAAATAGTTCTAACATCCTCTACGATGGCACCCAAAAATAAGGAGCTGAGCGCGCATGCGATCAGCGACTATAATTTTGGAGTGTGCTGGGAGCGCTAGCGAGCAGTGCACCCAAAAAGTTAAATAAGGAGCGAAGCGACTATATTTTTGGTTTGTGCTGGGAGCCTTCGAAGAAGGCGAGCAGTGCACCCAAATGAGATATTTCGACTATATTTTTGGCGTACATTCGCTCCGATTGGTATCTTTGATGTGATGGGAGCGTAAGCGAGCAATGCAACTCAAGTGAGAGTTATTTTATGAGGTTTTTATAGATGATCTGATGGAAGGATTTATTAAATAATCTGTTATAATCGTTCTATGACGACAGTTTGTATTTTTGGCGATAGTATTGTTTGGGGAGCTTTTGACCCAGAAGGAGGAGGTTGGGCTACTCGACTACGCAATGCATACGAAGCTCAGGGTCTACCTGTAGATAAAGACACCGATGTCTATAATCTGGGTGTATCGGGAGACAATACGGAGGATTTGCTTGAAAGATTCGATGTTGAAGCGGCTGCCCGAGAGCCAAGTACGATCATGTTCGCTATTGGTATAAACGATTCACATCTTGTGATCTCAAAAGATGAGAACAGAGTTCCCATCTTGCAATTTGAAAAAAATATCAACACACTGCTGAATAAAGCCAAAGAGATTACTTCAAAGATTGCTTTTATAGGACTGACTCCGGTGGATGAGTCGAAAACCACTCCAGTTCCTTGGAACACTGACAAAAATTGCACAAAAGAAAACAGAGATAAATATGATGCTATGATTAAAAACTTTTGCAAGGAAAATAATATTCCATATCTTAGTATGGAAGAAGTGATTACATTTGAGGAGTTATCGGACGGCCTTCATCCGAACGTAACAGGTCATCAAAAGATGTTTGAAGCAGTAAAGGGATTTATCAAACAAAAGGACTTGCTATAAGCTCAAGAGCGGGAATATAAATGGTTACATCATTTCTCTTTTCAAAAACAGTTCTAACATCTTCCACGACGGCACCCAAAAAAGCTGAGCGCGTATGCGATCAGCGACTATATTTTTGGCGTACATTCGCTCCGCTTGGTATCTTTTATGTAAGTGAAGTGGGGTCTGAGATTTGCGCTAATCATGGTTACTGATCTTAGAAAATCTTTTCAGTTTTCTCTGCCTACTTTTTAGAAGTAATTATTTATCTGTGCTAAAATTAGATGAAGGTCGAATTTTAATAAGGATAATCAAAAAATAATATGAATGAATTTGAAGGTGTTGCACAAGCTATACAAGCTTCTATGGAGGGAATGTGGGAAATGGTAATAATATATATTCCCGTGGCACTTGTTGCTTTTCTGGTGCTTTTGGCAGGTCTCATCATTTCTCCTATTTTGGGGAATATAGTGCGCCGTTTTGTAAGTATGACTAAACTGGATTCCTTGGCTGAGCAGACAGGCTTTGTAGATCAGGCTAAAAATGCCGGTATTTCTCTTAGTATTTCCGGTCTTGTTGGAGGGCTTGTTAAATGGTTCTTCTTGATTGCCTTTTTTGTTGCTGCTGTTGATATTTTAGGGTGGGAGAGATTAACTGATGTTCTCTACGAGCTTCTCTTCTTTATTCCGAATGTTATTGTTGCTGTAGTGATACTGGTAGCCGGTCTTGTGTTAGGCAATCTCTTGAACCAGGTTATAGTGAAGAAAACAGAAACTTCCAAAAAATCCATGGTTCACGGACAGATGATAGGTAAATTTGCACAGTGGTCTGTGCTGGTTTTTGCTTCTCTTTCAGCTCTATATCAATTAGGGATCGCTCAAGAACTTATAGTTGTTCTTTTTGCCGGTATAGTGTTGACCCTTTCTTTGGCTTTTGGTCTCGGGGGGCGTCAAAAGGCGGCTGAGGTCATTGAAAGATTGGATCTGACCAAAAAGTAGTCTTGTGAGAATAAAAAACCCCGTCTCTTCAAGAGACGGGGTTTTTTATTTTCTATTTCTGTTCAGAAGGGTTACTTTTCTTTAGTGATACGGTGTCGTTTTCCATTTCTACCTTCACATGATCTCCCTCTTTTACTTTCTCTTCTATTATATCCAAGGCCAGACTATCAAGTACTTTGTTCTGTATGACCCTTTTTAGGGGTCTTGCTCCGAACACGGGGTCATATCCTACTTCTGCAAGGTGTTTTTTAACATCTTCTTCAAAGCTTAAGGTGATGTACTTCTCTTGCAGTTGGTCTTCTATCTCTTTTATCTGAAGTTCAATAATACTTTCAATATCCTTTTGAGTCAGTCTGTGGAATATTATTGTTCCGTCCACACGGTTTAAGAATTCTGGTCGGAAGTGTTCTCTTACAACCTCCATTACCTCCTTTTTCATGTTTTCTTCGTTTTTACCGTCCCAGCCGGATATGATATCGCCCCCTAGATTGGATGTCATGATTATAACCGAATTTCTAAAATCAACAGTCCGCCCCTGTCCGTCTGTCAGTCTTCCGTCATCAAGTATCTGTAAGAGGATGTTGAAGACATCGTGATGTGCTTTCTCTATTTCATCCAAGAGTATTACTGAATAAGGCCTTCTTCTGATGGTTTCTGTAAGCTGTCCACCCTCTTCGTATCCAACGTACCCCGGAGGAGCTCCTATTAGCCGACTAACTGCGTGTCTTTCCATGTACTCGGACATATCAAGTCTGACCATGGCTGATTCATTATTGAACATAATCTCTGCTAAAGCTTTGGAGAGTTCTGTTTTTCCGACACCTGTGGGTCCCAAGAAGATGAATGAGCCAATGGGGCGGTCCTGGTTTCCCAATCCGGCACGAGACCTCCTGAGAGCGTTAGAGACCGCATTTATGGCTTCTTCTTGGCCGATTACTCTTTTTGCAAGTTCTTCTTCAAGTTTGGAAAGTTTCTCCTTTTCCGTTTCCAGTAGTCTGGTTACAGGTATGCCTGTCCATTTGGCTATAACTTTAGCTATGTGTTCCTCTGTAACCTCTTCAGGGAGCATCCTTTTCTCTTTGGGTATATTTTCAAGCTCTTTTTGGATCTCCTTTATCTTTTTTTCAAGTTCGGGTATTTTACCGTATTTAATTTCAGCCGCTTTTTGGACATCTCCTTCTCTCTCAGCTCTTTCTTCTTCTGCTTTTAGCTCGTCAATCTGTCCTGATAGTTCGCGGTGTTTTTCAATGAGTTCTTTTTCTTGCTTCCATTGAGCCTCCAGCGAGGAGTCTTTTTCTTTAAGATCGGCTATTTCTTTTTTAAGTTCCTCTCTGCGAGCTTTGCTGTGTTCGTCCTTTTCTTTCTTAAGAGCCTCTTGCTCTATTTCCAGCTGCCTCATTTTTCTTTTAAGACTATCAAGTTCTGCCGGCATGCTGTCTATTTCCATTCTTAAAGAAGAGGTGGCTTCATCAATAAGGTCAACCGCTTTATCGGGAAGGAATCTGTTGGTTATATAACGGGCCGAAAGTTTAGCGGCTGATACTAAAGCGGGATCGGTTACTCTAACGCCGTGATGTACTTCATATTTCTCTTTAAGGCCTCGCAAAATAGCCACTGTGTCTTCAATGGAGGGTTCGTCTATATATACAACCTGGAGCCGTCTTTCCAGTGCCGCATCCTTTTCGATGTGTTTTCGGTATTCATTAAGAGTGGTTGCTCCTATCATTCTCAATTTTCCGCGAGCCAGCATCGGTTTTAGCATGTTGGCCGCGTCAACTGCTCCTTCGGCGCTTCCGGCTCCCACTATGGTGTGCAGTTCGTCAATAAACAGTATTATCTCTCCCTCGGCTTCTTCTATTTCCTTCAATACTGATTTTAACCTTTCCTCAAATTCTCCGCGGTATTTGGCACCCGCCAGAAGAGAGCTAACTTCTATGTTTATTACTTTTTTATTTTTCAGGGTTGTGGGAACATCTCCTGATACTATTCTCTGAGCCAGGCCTTCCACCACCGCTGTTTTTCCTACACCCGGTTCTCCGATGAGTACGGGGTTATTCTTGGTTCTTCGGGAGAGAACCTGGGTAACTCTCCTTATCTCTTCATCTCTGCCAATCACAGGGTCAAGCTTGCCGTTTTTTGCGGCTTGGGTTAGATCCTGGCCGTATTTTTCCAGGACATTATATTTGCTTTCGGGGTTTGGGTCTGTTACGTTCATATTTCCTCTTACGTCTTTTAAAGATTTAATGACCTCATTATATAAGATACCATTTTTCTCCAACAGTTTTCCTGTCTCTCCGGAGTGAACAAGAAGTCCTAAAAATATGTGTTCTGTGGAGATGTATTCATCTCCGTGGTTTTTCATCTCTTTTTCGGATTCTTTTATTAACTG
>JBNJGN010000030.1:0-7959 GCA_051747785.1 Patescibacteria group bacterium
ACCTTAAGCATCTGTACCATCATATTGGGGATCTCTTCATGTTTAGCAAAAGCCTCAGAGACCGGTGTTCCGTCTTTGACATCTCTTACCGACTGCTTAAGTACGGCTTTATATATCTCATTATCAACCACATTAGCGGAAACCTCCAAAGCACGGGTCATTGATACACCACTTGAGATCAGAGTTGTTAAAGTATCAGCTATTCTGGCCAAATATAGTTTCTTATAAAGCGTACCTACGGCCGGAATAGATAGCTTCAGGGTATCAAATATAAATTTACCCTTGGGGGTACGAGCCCACCAAAGTATCACAACAATGAGAGCAACAATAAAAGCCAAAAGGAAGAGGCCGTAACTGACCAAAAATCCACTTACTGCCATAACCGCTTTCGTATAAATAGGTATCTCCTGACCAGACTCAAGAAGCATATCGGCTATCTGCGGAATGACCATGGTAAAGATAAGTATCATTACCGCAATGAATATAACTATAACAAAGGCGGGGTACACCAACGCGTGTTTAGCTTTGGATATAAGTTCATGAGTTCTATCCAGATAATCGGCCATATACTTGAAAGTCTCGTTTATCTGTCCTGACTCCTCACCGGCGCGTATCATATTTACATAAAAAGCAGAGAAGATCTTCGGATGTTTAGCAAAAGCATCGGAAATAGGAGTACCGTCTTGAATATCATCGGCCACTTTATTAAGTGTAGCCCTCAAAGTCTCGTTCTCGGTTTCCTCCGCCAAAAGCCTGAAAACACGTAAAGAGGAAGTTTGAGCCGAGAAAAGAGTAGAAATCTGCCGAGATAAAATAACCAGATCACGATGAGAAACACGGCTGAAAAAAGAAGACTTCTGGATCCTTGAGTACCAATTGTCCCCCTCTTCATTGACCTCTGAAACTATCAGTCCTCTTTTTTGGAGGGCGTTTATAGCGCTCTTTTTACTGACAGCGTCAACCGCCCCTTCTCTTTCTTCCCCATCTTTTGTAAAAGCTCTGTACTTAAAAAGCATAAATTATTGAAGTACTAATTAAAATTTAGATTTATTTTAATAATACCCTAAAACTTGATCTTGTCTAAGGAAAACTTCTTTATAACATTCTCTCAAGCGATTTCTTATCTGTAGCATTCAGAAAGGCGTCATCCATGGTGATCTCTCCATCTCTTACCAGATTAGCTAAAGACCTGTTTATAGTGATCATACCCTTGGAAGAACTGGTTTCTATAACAGCATCTATTTCATGAGTCCTCTTTTCACGAATAAGATTAGAGACAGCATTATTAGCTATTAAAAGCTCATATGCCGGCACTAGCCCGCCAGATATACGAGGTATCAGACGCTGAGAAAGTACTCCCGCCAAACTACCAGCTAACTGCACACGTATCTGATCCTGTTGCTGAGAATCAAAAGTATCTATTATACGTTCAATGGTCTGAGAGGCTGAATTCGTATGCAAAGTAGAGAAAACAAGATGACCGGTTTCCGCAGCTGTTACTGCTGTTGACATAGTTTCTTTCTCGCGCATCTCACCGATCATCAGAACATCACCATCTTGCCTGAATACCGCCTTGAGCGCTGAAGGGAAATCGGTGGCGTCCATTCTTATTTCTCTTTGATCAATGATGGAATTTTGCGGAGTAAAGACATACTCTATTGGGTCTTCAATAGTAATTATATGCTCCGCTCTTTCACGGTTTATATAATCTATCATAGAAGCCAAAGTAGTACTTTTACCGTGTCCAGTTGGTCCGGCAACCAAGAAGAAACCCTGTTTCATATTAGCAAAATCATAGAGCTGACTTGGAAGATTTAACTCTTCAATAGTAAGAATATTTTCAGGTATCAACCTGAAAGCGGCACATAGTTTTCCTTGCTGTATATAAACATTGGAACGAAAACGGGTTTCTTTGTCCGGAGCATATGAAAAATCAACCTCCCTGTTTTTCTTAAAACGAACCTTGGCATCTTCAGGTATGATCTCTTTAAGTATCTCTGTCATGTCTTCATGGGTAGTCTGCTCATGATCATCCAGGGTAATGAGATTACCTCCTACTCTGATTATCGGCCTTCTATCCTCTCCAATGTGAAGATCGGAACCCTTTTCTTTAATGACAGTATTAACAAATTCTAAAAATTTTTCGTAAGCCATAAAAATTACTCTTTACGATTATAAAATATACGCTCTACCTCATCTACTACCTCTGAAGGCACAGAAGTGGCTTTAACAATATACCCATCAACTCCTGCCTTTTCAGCTCTATCTATATCTTCTTGCAATCCTTGATTGGTTAGCATTACAACCTTCGCATCACCTGCCAAACCTTTTTCTCTTATTTCTTCCAAAAGAGATAGACCATCAACATTAGGCATTATTATATCCAAGATAATAACATCAGGTTTAAGATCCCCTTCCAGCTTCTCAATAGCCTCTTGACTGCCACTGGCCACTTCCACCTCCATTCCCCTATTCTTGAATTTGAGGGAATACATATTTAAAAGAAAGTAGTCGTCATCAACAATAAGGACCTTTATGTTATCTTTGTTCATATAAACTAAACTAAATTAAATAATATAAATGGATCTTTATTTAAATACTAACACGCCTCAATTAAAGTGACTATAAAGAATTAACTTCGGAAAACGGTATCTCCCCTTTAAAGGCTTTCAACATTGCATCCTCCTTTAGATAGAGCATGCCTTTGGAACGAGCATACTCTTGTATCTTTGTTTCTGTCGGCTCATTAAGAACTATCCTTTCAAGTTCTCTGTCCATTTCCAGTATCTCTACCGCCGCACTTCTTCCCTTGACACCTGTAGGGCTCTCCGAGCTAGAACCCGCCTTATATACCTTATCTGGTATAACAATATCTTTACGATATTCCTCTGGAAGATCGGAAAACTGCTTATCTATCATCTCTTTAATACTACCTTCAACCGGCTCTTCTATGGCGGCATCCTCACAAAGATTTCTTACTAAACGTTGTGCCACCGCAGCAACTAAAGTGGGGGCAATAAGATAAGGATCAACCCCCATATCCACCAACCTGGGAATTACACCGATAGCATTATTGGTGTGAATAGTGGAAAATACCAAATGACCCGTAAGCGCCGCTTGAATGGCAAGCTGTGCGGTTTCCTTATCACGAATCTCCCCAACCATGATAATATCCGGGTCCTGTCTTAATATGGTACGTAACCCATTAGCAAATGTATACCCAATATCACTCCTTACCTGAGACTGGCTTATACCACCCATATTATATTCCACCGGATCCTCCAAACTCAGAACGTTGTATTTATCCCTATCAACCTCTTGGAGCATTGCATAAAGAGAAGTGGTCTTACCTGAACCAGTAGGGCCGGAAAGTAAGATTATGCCGTATGGTTTTTCAGTGGCTTTTTTAAGTCTCTTCACGTTATCTTCACGAAGACCTATGTCATCAAGCTTTTTAACACCCTGAGAGGAATCCAGTATACGCATAACCACCTTTTCGCCGTCATGAGTAGGAAAGGTGGAAACACGAAAATCTATTTTTTTGTCATCTATTTTTGCCGAAAAACGACCATCCTGAGGCTTTCTTTTCTCATCAAGCTTCATATTAGAGAGAACTTTAATACGAGCCGCCACCGCGCTATGAACTTTATTCGGCAATACTAAGCTAGTATTCAACTCACCATCAACACGGAAACGCACCCTGGTATTTTCAGGCATTGGTTCTACATGAACATCTGAAGCACTTCCGTCTGTGGCGTATCGTAAAATAGTGGCAACTATTTTGGTCACCGGCGCATCTTCAATTATCTTGGCCCGCTCTTCTTCATCGCTTCTGGCAACTTCAGTATCTGCCTCCTCGCCTTCAGGTCCCAGTGACTGAATATTAAACTCCTCCTCAAGCTCAGATAACGCCTCTTTCACTTCACCTTTAAGGCCTTTGTACATTCCTAAGACCTTTTGAAAATCTTCATTGGATATGACAAATATCTTATAAGGAGTATCTGACTTTGAAGAGACGAAGTTCAGAACATCCCTCACATCTATTCTGTCAGGGTTAACCGCTCCTATTTCCAGAACATTATCAGAAACATTTACGGGAACTATCTTATAGTGCCGAGCTGACTCTTCGGGAATACGCTCAAGGGTCTCCTTGGGTATATCAGACTCTATCTTTTTAAAGGGTATATTCAAGTAGTCACTTTTGGCCTGGGCAACTTCCTCAGAGTCAGCAAAATTCTCCTCATCCAAAATATCCTCTATCGCCTCGCTCTTCTTTTTGGCCTCAAGTTTAACATTTTCCGCTTCTTCGGAATTTATTATTTTTTTTTCTACAAGAAGATCAAGAAGGTTCATAAAACCTGTTAATTAAAAGAAGTTAGCTCATCTGTGAAACACAGAGATCAAAGCGGGCTGAAAGGATTAACTCTACCGATTTCCACTTCGATAACATCCTGTTCATACTCATCTGTTAAAGATAGATAAAGATCACTCTGCAAAATATCGGTCTTCAAATTAAAACCCTCAACTTCTTCTATTACCTGAGTGTACTGGCTTAAAACTTGGTGACTATCTTGAACAGCCTCCGGGTCTACATCCTCCTGAATGAAAGCTATATAAACAAATCCCAAGACAGTTACTAAAACAACTATGATAAATGGATATAAATATTTTTTAAAATTTTGCATAAATTGTTCTTATTATCCTTTCACCCAATAGCTTTTTATCATCATTTCAAACTCATAAACGTTTGCAGAACTGCCGGTAAATTTAACACTAACAGGCTCAAACAACTTCCTGCTTCTCTCTAAACTTGTTAGAAATCCAGCAAAATCCTCATATGTAGCATCAAATTTAATCTGAACTGTTTTAGCACTATAAGGAAGATCACCTCTTCTTTTATTTAACTCTCTCTCAGCGTCTCTAGACATATCGGTGATCCTCGCTTCCCTGATCAATGCATCGTTGGCACCTGCAATGGAATTTATGTCCATAAGCGTACGCGCGTCATCTCTTCCTACCGGGACAATGCTATTAATACCATCTTGGTATTCGTCAACATAAGTTTCATGATCCTCTTTTAGTTCATCCTCTTTTTCAGCCAAACTTTCAGCTTTTTCCGCCACCTCCATAAACTTATCCATCTTCAGTTCAAGTTCTTCTACTGCATTAGTAGTAGGCGCAATGTAAATAAAGAAGCCTAAAATTGAAGCGATTACGAGTAGTATTGTTGCCAGATTTTGATCCATAATTATATATTTTCTTTATATAGAAGCTGTTCTTCGCTAAATCCGAGTACAAAATCAAGAACAACCTTACCTTCTTCATTTAGATGAATATTTTTAACCTTAACACTTTGCACCTTGTCCGAATCCTTGAAGACATCCGACTGAAAAGCGGCGGCGTTAAAACTTGGTGCTGTCGTTTTAAGTGTTACATAGCTTAAATCTCCCTCTGTACTTAGATGGGATTTATAGAGAAATTCATTAAAATATATATCTTCAGAAGTTAATTCCTCAAGAGTTTCAAAAACAAAAGTAGGAGCTGTTTTAAGATTAAGAAGCTTCTCGGATACCTTTATACTTGAATCGGCAACACTGATCTTTTCCTTAAGATCAGGGTCAAAAACCTCGTCAGGATGTTTGAAATTTTCCTCAAGCTCAGCTAACTTTACCTCTAAATAGTACTTATACCCAAAAAGCACACCAGAGCAGAGAAGCGTTATCACAAATATTGATATACCCGTGACAGCGAAAAGATTGTAAGCGTACTTTCTTCTTTCGGTAGGACCTTGAGACTTAGGTATGAATGATGGTTGTGTATTCTGCTCAGTCACGATAGTAAATTAATTGAACTTTAGTTAAGTATATCACATACTTATTTCTTTCAATAAAGTTATCAACAGGCTAGCTCTCTTCCACTCCAATAGCTCTAAGTGCCGCTCCTAATGCCGGAGCATACTCAGGGCCTATACGATTGAGTGTTTCTTTCATGAAGGGCAAGCTTTTTACCCTATCAAACGGTCTTGCTATTGAAACCTCCTTACCCAGCTGATCTTGAGAAGTTTTCTGTAAACCTTTCATACTAGCACCTCCTCCGGAAAGAATAACTTTGTCCACCGTGCATTGATTCTTCTTTTCATATGAACCAATAAATCTTAAGGCTTCAGAATAAAGATAGCTCAAAGAGTTCTGAACTGCTTCTTGTAAATGTATATAGGAACCGCCTGCTCCTATGGCCCGCTTTACCATCTCGGCTTCTTCTTGTGAGATATTAAGAGCATTAGATATTGAAATAGTTATATCCTGAGATCCCATATTGATAACGTGAGAAGATCTGGTTATACCTCCTTCGGTGATATATATCTGACTTGTAGCCGCACCGATATCAATAACGGCTACCGGCTCATCTCCTCCTATAGGTGAAAGTGCTCTTAGAGTACTGAAAACTTCTATCTCAAAGAACATTACATTCATATCCAATCCACTCAAGATCTTCTGTTGACGCTCTAAGCTATAATTATGTATAACGGCAAGAAGAACATCTATCTGCTCAGCTTTCTTTTTATTGCTCTCACCTTCTTTATCCTCGCCTTCTTCGTTATCTTTTTCTTTCTCTGCCTCCTTTTCAGGGTCATTATCAACCGGCGCACCCGGTTTGGCATCTATAACAGACCAATCCAGTGTAACTTCTTCTATGGGGGCGGGTACATATTTCCTCGCCTCCGTGGGCACTATCTGTTCTAAACGGTTCTCCGAAACCTTGGGTAAACGTATTACGGATATTAAGCTGGCACTAAAGGGTACAGTCGCCGCAACATTATCTGCAGTACATGCCGATTCCTCAAGCACCTTGCGCAAGGCTTCCTGTATTTTTTCAACGGAAAGACCTGTTGCCTTACCTACCTCAAAATCAGAATAAGGACCCAAAGCGACAGAGCCATAAGTTTCCAAATAGACATGCCCACTTTCGGTATACAGCTCAACTATTTTTATAGCCGAAGTACCTATATCCACTCCAACGGCACGCTTTTCATTTTTTCCGAAGATACGACTGAAGATTGTCATATGTGAATTATAATATCATAATAAGCAAAAAGAAAATCTGTCTTTCTCCACAGGTCTATGACAAAATTTTTCAATAAAATAAAGATCTACACCGCCTCCCTCTTTTTCCCTTCAACAAAGAACATTAAAGAGCTGGAGAATTTAGAAGCAGATAAAATTGAAAAGATACTACCTAAGAGCGCCGGTTCAGCTTATCCTTTCATACTATCTATATTCAGATACAAAAATGATAATGTCAAAGAAGCGATTAAAGCAATAAAGTACAAAGGAAACATTTTCCTGGCCACTTCCTTCGGAGAGATCTTATTCAAAGAAATATCTGACTTTCTAGAGATGAATAAAATATCAGCAGATACTATACATGTAGTCCCCATCCCTCTTTCCAAAAAGAGATACGCCCAAAGAGGTTTTAACCAAAGCGAACTTCTAGCAAAAGCGATTATAAAAAATGACAGACAGAAAATTTTTATCTATTCACCTCATTTTTTAAGAAAAGATAAACATACCGACCCTCAGACGAAACTCAGTATGTCACGCAGGCGAGTAAATATAAAAAACTGCTTTTCTGTACCATATAAAGAGAGGCCGAATATTCAGAACAAAACCATCATTATTATAGACGATGTCGCCACCACTGGAAGCACTCTAAAAGAAGCAAGGAGAACGCTTCTGGAAGCAAAAGCCAAAGAAATCTACGCTTTTACGTTAGCACATTAAACATTGAAAAAGACCTTGTTTATGTTAATATCAAAGCATCAACCTTGGAGGGTTGCGCCGAATGGTAAGGCAGCGGATTGCTAATCCGTAGGGGTTTAAACGCCCCTTGTGGGTTCGAGTCCCACACCCTCCGCAAACAAAGACGAGAATGCGAAGCATTGGAGGATATTGCTTTGCG
>JBNJGN010000031.1:0-7457 GCA_051747785.1 Patescibacteria group bacterium
CTTATCTAAACCAGGAAAATCCCAAGAGTGCCCCGCACTCTTGGGGTAAACACCTATTACTTTTTCATTTTCAACTATATCCTTAAAAAGAGAGTAAATATTTTTATGATGGCCTCCTGACCCATGGAAGCCAAACAGAAGAGGATAATCCTTTGCCGAACTATAGTCAGAGGGGACGTCAACAGCAAATTCTCTATTCTTTTTATCATATTCTATTTCCATAAAACCCTCTTTCTTATCTGTTTCTGCTAAGACATTATCCTTATCTTTTTCTTTAGTAATATTTTCATGAACAGTGAAAAACAAGACCGTTCCAACGGTAACTGTTAGAAAGATGACCAAAATAAAGATTATTTTTTTCATGATCTTTAGGGTTATATCTAAATAATTTTAATCTTAAAAGTACATCAAAATTAAGTGCTTTTTAAATCTCTTGAACCTCTACCTATATCTAAGTTTCTATAAATCAGATTACCTATCACTTTAAAAGTACTATTAAAATTAAATCAAGTGTTTCGTCCTAAATTTTTAACTATAAAATCATACTCTTGGACCATAGAATCAATACTGTCTAGTTCACTTTCTATAATTATCGGAACCTCTTTAAAACTCAGAGCATTAATTATTTCCATCTGTTTAGATTTAGCCAAGGAAACATGTTTTTTAATTGGATCATAACCACTAAGATGATACTCCACAATTTTATCACTAAATTTTTCGTGAAATTCTTTTGCCAAAAACATGCCTTGGTCATTATCGTATATATGATTTAAATCCAAGGTAATATTAACATCCATTTGGTAAATTAAATCTTCAAAATCAATGGCGGTTTTAAAACTATCTTTATCACTATCCATGTTTTCTACAGAGAGAGGAAGATCCCGGAAATTGCCTAATATATGCCAATCATTTATTTGATCAGGATGAACAACAATATTCACAAGATTAAATTTCTTATGGATCTCCCTCAGTCTCTGCAGTAACCTAATATTATCCTTATTTTCACTATAAAAACTGGGGGCGTGCATCGAAATATATCTGAATTTAGAATACAGATTTACATCTAAATCATTTATTATAAAATCCATCGTCTTTTCACTTGAACAATGAATTTCTATGGCATCAAAAAAATAATCTTGTAGATAAATATTTTTATACCTATCAGCTTCATTAGAAAACAGTTTATTTAATGTTCCATCGCTAAAACCTACTAATGACATACAAAATAAATATTATGAATTAGATACTTTAAAAACTTCATAGATCCTTAATCTGTACTTAAGTCTCTATATAAAAAGCCACTTTTCATTCTACTATATTTATATAGCTTTCAAATATTATTGTTACCATACAATCTGTTTTTTTATCAGACATAAGCACCCCCTTTTTTCTGCTTTTTTAAATTTAAGACTAATTGCAATAGAACGAAACATGTTATATGTTAAATTCGGTTTGACCTTTTTATAAAGAAAAAACGGAGGCTTAACTCATGAAAAAAGTAATCCTAATGCGTTGGGGCGACGGGGATAACACCGGTAAACTCTCGCTTCACGGAAATGAACAGATCCGATCGGCAGTTTCAAAAATACAGCAGGAATACCTGAATAACGGTGAAAGGATTCACCTTGTTTCGTCTCCTGAGGGCCTGGCAAAACAGAGCATCCAGATAGCAAATGATAAACTTAAACTAAGTTCACCCCTGGAAACATGGGAATGCCTCTCTGATGTAAACAGATTCATAATGACAATGTGCAAAATACTGGATATCTGGGAAAAATATGATGTTCTTATATGCGCCACATATCTGGAGTATATAGAAGAATTTCCATCTTTTTTCGGCTCCAGAACTAAACAGTCACCGAAATACTCATTAAGAAAGCTGTTCAGAAGCGATGCCTCAACAGGTTTTTTCACTGTTTTAGAGTTCACATAAAACCTAACCACCCGGCAGATCACATCTGTCGGGTCTTCTTTATTTCATTTATTTAATAAATCTTTTATTTTTAATGAAAGAAATTTTCGACACAGATAATTTATGTCATCTTTTGTGTCGCCACCTGCATACTCATAGCTATTGGCAATGAAAAAGAAAAGGGGTAGAATATTCTACCCCTTTTATATACCTCCTTTGGAAAATTTTATTTCTTCTTCTTTCTACCAACAGCTGCACAGAATAATAATCCTGTGCCGAAGAGCAACATGGTTGCTGGCTCCGGAATTGGGTTCATTGAACCCTTCTTAGGAACCATCACATCAGACAGTTCCTTGTTTTCCCCAACACTCTGTATACGAGCGATAAAGGAAACGCTCTCACCGTTTCCGCTAGGAACATAGGATAGTTCCTCTAGGAAACTGGCCTCATTCAATGTGTCTAGATCATTGCCAGACACCTGGAAGCCAAAGTTAGTGGTTTCTCCTTTTTGGATTCCAAAATGAGGGTTTCCACCCTCTAGAACAGGGCAGACAGAGCCTGCCACATCAAACAGTCCGAAAGATTCGGGGGTGTTGATGTTATTGGGCTCGAAGAAACCAGCCCAACCAGCCGAGCCGGTAAAGCTGTGCAATCCTGTAACCTGATGAGGGGCATTAAAAGCAAAGCCCGTTATAGAGGGCTCATACTCACTTTCGTTTTGTACGCTAAGGTCAATCTGACCATAGCCACTTTCAAGGTAAGAGTAATTAAAATTTACTACTCCTTTGTTGTACTCATAATTATGCCCAACAAGGTCAATTGTTGTAGCACCTGCCCCTACCACGGTCAGTAAAAAGAAAGCAAACAGAAAGACGCAACATTTTCTCATTCTCATCTAAAGATCCTCCAAATTAAAGGTTAAAAGAACATCTTTATTACTCTCAATATCATATTGGGAGTAATTAAAACTATGCCCATGCATAGTTTAAACCTGTATAAGGATACTTTTTTATGACTGTATTGTCAATATAAATTCTATGAGCTTAAAGAGTTCCTTTTGTAAAAAGAAAAGGATCCCAGACTGTTAAACATAATCTCACTAACAAAAAACCCATCCTATTTCACTCTTATCTTTTTGAATACATCACCGTAAACACTTTAACGCTATCTGGTTAATTATAAGTCGGCCTCATATAGTAGATAAAATGCTAACGCCCCAGATCAAGTACCTCGTCAATACGGATCTCTTCAACAAACTCAGGAACGTGGCTAACCAATATCATAGGACCCTTGTAAGCACTCAGAGCTTCAGCGATAATGGGAATATGGCGGAAATTTATATGGTTGGTCGGCTCATCAAGAATAAGAAGCCCCGGCTTTTGTAGAACTAGGCGAGCGAAAGCAACTAATCCTTTCTGACCATCCGAAAGATCTCCAACTTTATTATTTATTATATCCTGAGTGATCAGAAACCCGGCTGCAGTAGACCGCATCGTCTCTTCCTTTCGCTCCTCCATAACTGACATAAGCGATTGATAAACCGTATCTTTGAAGTTTAGATTGGAGAAATCCTGCCTATAGAAACCTATCTTTACTCCAGATTGGATCTTTGAACCTGAATTAGTACCGTTAACAATAGACTCAAGAAGCGTGGTCTTACCGATACCGTTTGGCCCCTTTAACAGAAGGTGTTCGTCTCTTTTAAGAGTTAAACCTGCTTTACGCTTAACCTCTTTATTTGTTCTTTGGTTGATCACCGTGAACTCAGAGAGCGTTAGGATGTCTCCTCCACAGCCTTCTTGAAACGGGATCTTAAACGGACGGATGGTTTTGTCGTCACGCTTTACGTCAACCTTACTCTCTTCAAGTTCTTCAGCTTCAGTTTTCATCCGTTTAGCCAATAGACGCATTCGCCCTCCTTTATGTGCAAAGAAATTCGCTTTGTCTTTGTTTTCCTGTATCTTTTTTGAAAGCTGGGCATTTTTTCGATTCTCTTTCTCAACCTGCGCCCCTATCTGCTCCACTACATCAAAGTAATTACCTACATACTGGCCCACCTTCTGCGTAAACACATCCAGATAGAGAACCCCATCGGTAAATGAGTTTAAAAAGTCCGAATCATGTGAGATAACAATAACAGTTGCGCTGTAGTCTTTAACATACTGCGTTAAGTGGTCAATGCCGTCCTTATCCAAGTTATTGGTCGGCTCATCAAGAAGCAAAATATCCGGCTTCTGAATAAGAGCTGAGGCCAAGAGGATACGTGCCTGTTGGCCACCAGAAAAAGAGTGGACCGGCCGATTATGCACATTCTCGTGTCCTTTCAGGTTAACGACCTCGAGAACCTTATCAATTCGTGGATCAATGTCATATATAGTACCAACCTCTTTTCCACGCTTAGCTTTACCAGCATCAGCAAAAGCTTTTTGAAAAAACTCTCGGATCGTCAGGTCAAGCTCATCTTGAGGAATACTCTGTCGCGCCTCTGCAACAGTAAGACCGTTAGATACTAGAACTCTGCCGGAATCCGGCTCTATCGCTCCGGTGATTAGACCGAAAATGGTACTTTTCCCGCCACCGTTTTGACCCATCACTGTTATTTTAGAGTTCCGTCGCACCGAAAAACTAACCTCATCTAAAATAGGTTTATTGGGTTCATACCGAAAGTCAACAGCATCAAATCTTAAAACGACTTCATTTCGTGACATAGAGAAAGAGCATACCACAGGAGTAATAATAAAAAAATGTCCATTGAGGCTCAGAGCATATCTTTAATTTGTAGTGCCCTGTTCATTATATGATCTCCCACCTTACCCCAGTCAAAATATCTTTTGTACTCTCCAGGACTGATCAGCTTTATTTTCGTTATATCTCCATCCGGATCAGAAACAAAATCTCCTATCGGTTCTACAATACACACAGAGCGAGTCTGTCTAACAATACGGTTCGGTTCATGAACATCTTGATAACCAATTAATTTTTGCTTTAACACTTTCATATTTGTTTCTTCCAAAACCTCTCTGGCAGTAGCCTCCTCGTAGCTTTCACCTTCTTCGATACCTCCCCCGGGAGGTGTCCAGTATTTCTTCCAATCGGCATAAACAACTATCATCCTATCTCCGAAGAAAGAATAGGCGTGAACACCCTGAAGTATTTTACCATCAAGATCCTTGTGAGGATCATCTTCTCTGTAGAAAACATCCAAAACCTGTCCGTATCTATCTGTAAGTGTATCTTTTATTTCCATTTTTGTTAGATTATATTTAAAATTTACTAAGAATAAATCTAGCCTATTTTCACTCCCTTCTCAATTCCTCTCCGCACTCCGGACACTTAACATCTTTACACGGAACACCTCTTTTATGTGGCTCCCTATATCCACAATTTTTACAAACACAATAACCTCCTTCTCTAACCGCCCTTTCCTTTTCATTACTTCCTACCACTGCCCCCTTTCTCCTCCACCCAAAACCTCTCCTAAATTCCGGTTTAAAGTAACTAGTTGTAACTTCATGACTTTTGATCTGAATCGCAACATACTGTAAACTCTCCACCTTCTCAACAAGATCACTCCGCAGGTCCTCTGAAACCTTGGAAGCCTCTTCAACACTTAGATCACCGGCTAATTTGATCTCTAGATTAGCAGTAATAGCAGAACCTTTCTTCTGTGTTTTCAGAGACTCCAACTCCACATTATGCTTTTGAACTACTTCTTTGATCTCCTTTTCCGTTTCCTCATCCGCGGCAACATCAAGCAAAGATCCAACAGTATCCTTTCCGATAGAATATGCCTCTTTGACAATATAAAGACCCATCAAAATCGCTATCACCGAATCCGCATATATCCAGTATCTTGTTAGAATAAGTCCTAAAAGAATCACGAGCGAAGTATAAACATCTAGCCTGGAATGAAATCCATCAGAGATAAGCCCAACTGAATTCTCTTTCTTGCCATAATAAATTTTCAGCCTTGCCATTACCTCATTAACCACCGTTGAGGCGATCATTACCCCAAAAGCCAAGTATCCAAGCTCAACCATCTCAGGCTCAAAAAGACCTTTCACAGAGTCATAAATAATCCCGATACCTGTAACCAAGATCAATATAACTATAACGACCCCTCCTAAAACCTCAAATTTGTAATGCCCGTAAGGATGCTTCTCGTCTGCCGGCTTTCCAGCGATCTTAATCCCTACAAAACTAACTGTAGAAGAAAAGATATCAACCAGCGAATCTACTCCCGCCGCCAAAATTGCAGCCGAATTGGTCAACAGGCCAACTGATACTTTTCCAGCAGCTAAAAAGATATTTGCTAAAATAGAAAGTGAAGCAATTTTTTCTTTCATATAATTTTTAATTAAACTTATCTAAATAAAATCACACTCACATCAACCAGTAATTTCAACCTTTAACTCCAGCTCGCTATACACGCTCTCCAGAGATACATATCCTGCTTATAATTCCATAATATACCAATCCGATGATCTTGAACACCCGATTTTTTTACAATATAAAATGAGATCAAAAAGTTTCTTTCGTATTGATCCATTCTATTTGACACCCCCTGGGGGTATATGATAGCTTTTCTTTATCACCTAAGCTTTTTATTATTTTAAAATTAAAAAAATATGCTAAAACAAAAAGAAACTAAAAGTTTTTCCCCTCTCATCTTTCTGGCCTCTCTTGGAGCCGGAGGGATCGCAATTATGCCTTTCGTGCTAATGCAGTACACAGTAGAACATGGCAAAGGCCTTATTGTACGATCACAGCTATGGAGCGAAAACCTTACCATCTTCAGTAATCTTTACTTCACCCTTCTTGAAGTAGTAATGGTAATATTCACCTTACTCCATTTCGGACTCACTCTATACTTCGGCGTCAAGCTGGTAAAATGGCTAAAAACCAAAGAATTCAAAGAGATGCTCTACGACCCGCTAAGAAATACCGCCCTACTTGCGCCACTAATATCCCTCTTGATGAGTATGAATGTTATGATAGGTCCGATCAGATATTTCCTGCCCGTACTCTCTCAAAACTTCCAATCCCTTTTTCTACCGGCAATGATCGTTTGGTCCATCTTCTTCTTGTTCGTTATATTTACTGAAGTGCAACTTCTAGCCATATCCTTCCGAAATGGCTTTGATGTGAGCAAGATAAATTTCGGATGGTTACTGCACCCCTTCCTCCTTGGAATGCTCACGGTAGTAGGAACCGGAATAGCCGCAATGTCCGAAAGCTCTCAAATAGCAAATACCGCCGCTTTCATGTCTCTCATATCTGGATCCATGGGACTTTTTCTCCTTTTGGTAAAGATGGTCACTCTTTTCAAAAGTCACTTTGAAGCTCCTGGACTTCCCAACAAACAGTTTCTACCCAGCTTTTTGATAGTAGTGCCAAACATAACCCTCTTTGCCATAAGCACATTCAGATTAGGTCACTTTCTGAGCAGTCACCACGGTATTCAGCTAGACGCTTATTACTATTTGGTAATAGGCATCGCTTTCGCCTTTGAGATATGGTATCTGCTTTTTGGTCTTTCTCTGCT
>JBNJGN010000032.1:0-6737 GCA_051747785.1 Patescibacteria group bacterium
ATGAAAAAGAAAACCAGTACAAGAATAACTAAAACTAAAATACTTATGACTCCCAAAATGGCTTTCTTTTTCATATATTATATTTACATAATAATTGATGCTCTAAAAATTAATTATTTTGATCCTTCTATCTTCTATCTGTTTTTTTAAATGTTTGAACAATTTCTCTCCATTTAGGTTTACGGTTATACATAAGCATACCTATCTGAAAAAGTTTTTGCGCAAACCAAAAAGCGACAATAACGTAAACAATGTTCAAGATAAGAGCCAAGATCAGTTCTGTATACGAAAGAGCCCCCAAGGAGCTGCGTATCATTACAATTAGCGCTGACGAAAAAGGAAAGTATGTAAAAAATTGTGAAATTGTACCAGCTGGATCTCCAATTATTAAAGAGGAAAAATATATGGGAATAATAGCTAATATAATAAAGATACTGGATAACTGCTGACTCTCTCGTTGAGTGGTTCCTACAGAGCCGACTCCAACCATCACTGAAGCAAAAAAGAAAAAACCAAGCAAAACACAAGCCAAAGTTATTACACCGTCCATTACTGTTATCTTAGATAGTACATCTCCGATTGGTAAAGCCTCGGTTGAAAAATCGCTTACTGATAGAAAAATAATACCAATGATCGCCCCTAACAGTACCCAGGCTGTGATCTGTGTGATCACAACAAATGATAGTCCTATTATTTTACCGTTTATAAGATCTTTTTTACTTATTGTTGAAAGTAATGATTCTATGACCCTGTTTTCTTTTTCCTCAGTAACACTTTGCAGTAGGTACTGAGACCCCATAAATACAGCTAAAAAGAAGATCAAAAAACCAATTGCCGGTAAAATGAAATCCGTAACATCAAATTCATCTTTAATACTACCATCTTCCGTGTAAAAAACAGTTTCAGCTTTTAAATTACCCAACACTAAAGCTTCTGTTACTTTATCACTTACCTGAGAGAGCACGCTCTCTTTTATAAGCTCTTCAGCAAAACTCCCGTAAGCGGAGTTACCGGTCAAACCACGATCATTTGCATATACTTTGTATTCCGCAGTTTCAGAAAAATTATTCGGTAAAAGGATCACCGCCTCAACATTACCCCGCTCCAACTCCTTTTTTGCTAATTCAATATTTTCACTCTTTAAAACATTATCCGGAAGTGTGTCCTGCAAAAGAAAAGCTGCTTCATCTACTACCAAAATATTCTGTTCCGAAAGCGCAGATGCCGAAGCTCCGTCTTCAGTAACATTGGCTGTATAGAACATTATGCTCCATATGAATACGAAAAAAAGCGGAAGTATCAAAACAGTGATCCAAAAACCGAGTCTTTTGACTGTTTTCTTGTACTCAAACTTTGCAACTGTCTTAGTATTATTCCACATTTTCCTCTTTATTTTGCTTAGCTTCGTTTATAAAGATAGTATTTAACGAAGGTCTATCTATTTTGAACTCACGGATCATCAGCTCCGTTTTATTAACTAAGAAATTTAAGATGTCCTTAGGTTTTACACCCTTAGCAGGAGTCAGTTCAGCATAGTTATGCTCCTTTCTGGTTTTATATAATTCCGGCCTGTCAGGCAGATCACCGCTAAAAGAGAGAAATATAGTATTGGTACCGAAACTATTACGAATATCATCAATTGAACCGTACATAACCCTTTTACCATTCTTGATCATTATTAAACGGTTAGCGAGCTTCTGAACTTCATCAACAACATGAGTGCTATATAAAATAGTAGCCCCTTTCTGTCTTTGCTCTTCAAAAATATCCAAAAACAACTGCCTATTTAAAGGGTCCAATCCTTTAAACGGTTCATCCAGTATAAGAATGGAAGGTTCATGAATAATAGCTACCCCTATCTGAACTTTCTGTTGCATTCCCGAACTCAATTGATTTATCTTTTGGTCGACATTCTCTACCAAACCGACCCTTTCAAGATAAATATCTACTTTCTTTTTAGCTTCTGTATCTTTTATGCCATGAAGAGCTGCAAAATAATACAAGACATCTCTTACGGAAGACTTAGTATAAATACCTCTCTCTTCGGGCAGATATCCAACCTCCGCGCTCATTTTACTTGTGTATCTTTTTCCTTTTATAAGCGCCAAACCGGAATTAGGTTTATATATATCCAAAAGACAACGAAAAGTTGTTGTCTTACCGGAGCCGTTACTTCCTAAAAAAGCGAAAACATCCCCTTGCCCCACATCCATAGAAAGACCGTCAACCGCAACTATGTTTCCAAATCTTTTGGACATTCCACTTATCTTAATAACCGGATCCTGCATGAGATAATTATAATACAATTTATATTAAAATATTACATCTAAACTAAACTGTGATAGCTATGCTCTTTTATATGCTATGATTGCCTAAGTAATTTAATTTAAAAAAGTATGAAAAAAAGAACAAAGGACATAATGATCATTCTAATGATATTCCTGCTTCTGATCTTGGCGGGAGCCTTATTCTCCATATCACAAAGTGAAGAGCCCCCTTTAGAGAATGAGGAAAAGGAAGGCGAAGTTTTTGTTTTTGAATGCCCTTCGGGTGATTTTATTGAGGTCAGCTATTACGAAAACAGCGATTCCGCCAATGTTATTTATGGAGAAGAAGAGTACACATTAAACAGAGCGGTGAGTGGATCCGGAGCAAGGTATGCTAACGAAGATGATTCCGTTGTCTTTTGGGAACATCAAGCAGAAGCCATGCTGGAGATAGATGGAGAAACGGTAGCCAAAAACTGCCGACTGCCGACAGCGGAAGAGAACAGTGAAGAAACAGATAGAGAAGGAGCTAATAATGAGAGCAGTGAAGTGGAAGACGCTATTGTTGAATACCTTTTAACAAAAGAAGATTTCAGTTGGAAAACGGAAGAAGAGAGTAAGAACTTTTGCGTTATAGAGAATCTAAATACTGAGGAGGAGGAAGAGGAAGAAAAAGAGCTCTTTCCTTATTACGCTTGGGTCCGTTGTGGAGAGTTCACCTTGGAGGACGAAAAGCTAGAAGAGCTGAGCGGTACATCGCTTCCCGTTAAGATAGACTACCCGGAAGAGTCATCTGCTTATGATACGGAAAAGTTCACTCATGAGATACCCAGAGACGGTTCTTATTACGATGATGATCTGAAAGAAATATTTCCGGAGGAGGCAAGAAATGAAATGTCAAAAAACAGAGAGAGGGACATCAATAATATAAATGAAAAAATAGAACTGGAAGCACTTAAATGGTTCAGCTCCCCCGAGTATAGTCAGAATGACAATTTATGGGAAAAGGTTAAAGAGCATATCAGAAACTGCAACGTAAAAGAGGTATCCCAAAGCCATGATGCAATGGTAAGAATAACCCTAAAAAACGATGAGACCGCTAGAGCGGTACAACCCAAACTTGATGACATTTTCCAGATAATGCAAAATCCTGAAATAAAGGAAAGATGTGAAGACGACGTTATAATGTCCACGGAATAGAAAAAGAGGGCTGTAACAGAACTTCTTTGCTAATCACAACTTTATTTAAACAAAGTTATTTACGATAACGATATTTTATCCATTGTCTTTCTGAAGTTATCAAAGTCATTATAGACATAAGCACTCATATTCAACTCCTTAGCTTCCCGAACGTTATCCTCAGAGTCATCAAAGAACGCTACTTCATTAGGATATATTCTGTACTTATACTCTATTTCATTTAAAACTGATTTATAAAATTCCTTGTCTGGTTTTTTGTGACCAATATCGGCAGATGAGAATACATGATCAAATAGCTCAGCAAAACCCATTTTGTCTTTCATATAATGCGTTCTATACTTTTCCTGATTTGTTGCTAAGCAACATTTAATATCTTTCTCTTTCAATTCTCTGATAGTGGAGACCACTCTTTCATCAACTCTGCCCTCCTCCTTAAACCAATATTCCAAGAACTCATCAGTAGCTCCCTTCCACTTCCATTTGCTCAGCCAGGATTTAACCAATTCCATCAAATCCGCCTTTCCTACAATACTCATCTTTAAAAAATGATGACATTTCATCTTGTGATACTCCAAATTCTCTTTCGTAATGAACACTGAACATCTCTGCATTGATAACAACACCATCAGCGTCAAATAGTATACATTTTATAGACATAAGATCATCTCAAACAATTTTTCTGTAAAAGCAATTTGCTTAAACTCTTTTAAAGCTCCCTAATTCAATACCAGAATTATGGTTTTACCATTAATTAACGTATTAGATATTTCTATAATCTTTTTACCATATAAGTTCCCTCAAGAGTATACCCGAGTTTCTTTCTATAATACTCCCGTACACCAACACCTGAAATTACCGCCATTCTTTCATAACCCGCCTCCTTAGCAATACGTTCAGCTTCATTCATGAGACGCATTCCCAATCCTCGGTGTTGGCTTTGATCTCCCACTTTCTTGATCCCTACCAACTGACCGTAGGTGTGAAGTTCTCGTATTATTGCAGCACCATGCAAAACCTTTAAATTACCTAGAAAAGAGCTAGCTATATCTTCATTCGGTAATCGCAACCTACAGAAGGCCGCACATTTATTATCAGTTTTATGTTCAAAACTTAAAAATATCTCCTTGCCGGTAAGTGTCGCATACTCAATACGCTCTAGAACATAGTCATCAAGAGAGACCTCTTCATTCCTTACCTCACGACAGCGTATACACTTACAGCGCCAGTTATTTTTCTTTTGATCCTCTTGAATGAACTGTCTCAGATTGGAGATCTTACTACCGGCTAAAATATACTCCCCCGGAATATCCCTTATGACCCTTAAGACACGCACGTACTTGGGCACCTGTTTCTTTGCTTCACGCAAAACATAAAGCAACTCTTCATCCGTATACGGAGTGAACTCACCTCTCTCCCAAATAGAGTGAAGCTCACTGCCCCTTAAGACCATACACGGATACATTTTCAACATATCCGGCTGAAATTCTTTACCATTAAACAGATCACCGAACATCTTGATATCCATCTCCTTGTTACTGCCCGGTAAATTCGGCATCATATGGTAAACCACTTTAAAACCGGCATTTCTCATAAGTTCGGTTGCCTCACTGATCCTTTTTACACCCATATTACGCTTGTTAGATGTAAGGATCTTATCATCAAGATGCTGTACACCGATCTCAATTTTAGTAACCCCAAGCCAACGTAAACGGTCCAGTTCCTTCTCATTTATATGATCCGGTCTTGTTTCTACGGAAAGACCGATTATTCGGCAGTCAGCCGTCTCATTTTCCAGCTGTAACTCTTCCAGCGTCTTTTTGGCATTCATCTTTTTTATATCTTCATCTTTTCCAAAATCATTCGCCGCACGAAATATTCCGGAAATAAACTCCTCTTGATATTCTTCATCATAAAAACTCCACGTCCCTCCAATAACAATAACCTCTAGTTTATCAATTGGGTGACCATTGGCGGCAAGCGCTCTCATTCTGTTCTGTACCTGAGTATAAGGACTAAAATTATTTGCCAGCGCCCTTGCAGCCGCAGGTTCTTTGGATAGATAGCTCTTGGGCATCGCTTTCTCATCAGGACAATATATACATTTCCCGGGACACTCATACGGCTTTGTAAGAAGTGAAACAACAGCCACTCCGGAATTACTCCGCACCTTCATCTTTCGTAATATTCTCTCAACCTCTCTTAATGACTCCTGTTCTCCTTTCTGTATCAGATCCTTGTAGTATGCAAGAACCTCAGCATTTGAAGGCATTCTCTTCTCATCGATAGCATCTCCCACATGCTCCAGGTCGGGACCATAATCTCTTGCACATTGCCTACGAATAGCCAGAAAACCCTCACGATGTTTTTCATCGCTCATTATCAAGCACTTGAGCTTTTCCAGCTTCTCTTCAGTTGTAATATCGTCAAACAACATAGGTTATCCCTCGGCTGAGATTCCATGATAGTATGGTTATGTGAAAAAAGAAACAGCCCAAGCGATCCTGAAACTATCACAAGAGGAGTATGACGAATATGCATCGGAGTTTTCAAACTCACGTCAGTTCTTCTGGGATGAACTGAAATTCTTGAAAGAGTATGCAAATAAGGGAGACAGAGTACTCGATATCGGCTGTGGTAACGGCCGACTCTCCGATATGTTTATTGATAATGACATTAATTACACCGGTGTTGATTTCTCGAAGAGTTTGATTGATATTGCCAAAGAAGAGAGGGGTGAAAATGGCAGGTTTATTCAAGCAGACGCCCTAAAACTCCCCTTAAAAGATAACTCTTTCAATACGATCTTTTCAATTGCAGTGCTTCACCATATCCCTTCAAAAGGGAACAGAGTGCGGTTTGTATCTGAAGCATATCGTGTTCTAAATCCGGGGGGAGTATGTGTGCTCACAGTTTGGAACACTTTAAATTGTAAGTTCACAAAGATACACGTTTTAAACTCATTAAAAAAGATTCTCTTTCTTTCCAAACTTGATTTTGGTGATATCATCATCCCCTTCGGCAAAAACAAAAGAAAGCGCTACATACACTCATTCACTAAAAAGGGTCTGAAAAAGTTATTCGAAAAGAATGGTTTTTCAAACATATCCATTCAAAAGATAAAAAGAAAAAGCGGACACTCTAATTTGGTTGTCATCGCACAAAAAGATCCTTAAGCATCAATGGATTAATAATGCTTCCTGTGCTATAAAATTAAAAAATATATGAAAAAACATATTTTTAAAATAAGACAGATCGATAAACTAGTTTTCG
>JBNJGN010000033.1:0-5988 GCA_051747785.1 Patescibacteria group bacterium
CGCATCTTTTTAAATTAAAATATATAAATATTTATTTAACTTACTATAACTATGTCAGAGTTCACATAAAAGTCCATTAATATAACCACTTTCCGAATTATCATTATATTTTTATAACCGGTTAATTTACAGAAAAGAGGCCTGCAAAAGATTGACTTATATTATACTTTATTATATAAGTTACGCCAGAGGCACACCAAAAACGAAAGGAGATAGTCATGAACGAGTCCACCATCGCCATTTTGGCGATACACATCTTGGTAATATACATGATCTCCGTTGGCTTAGGAGCGATAGTGGCTCAAGGCCAGGGAGCCAGATACGTTAATCGTATCTGGATAAGGATTTTAAGCCGTATAACGGCTTTCTTCTTAAACACCACAGCCGACCTTTTGAGGTGGTCGGCCAGGTCAATAAGGAGGTGACCAAAAACAGCCCACCATGTGGGCTGTTTATATTTTTAATGTTACATATCTTAAAAAGTATTTTCTACAATATTATTCAACCGTGAACTGATATTTTTTTGTAAACAGAAGTTCATGTAAATAATTTAGATCTTTATATAAATTCTGTGATTCTGAGCATAAACCTGATACTATATTTTAAAGACATAATAAATCCTCAATTTATAACTCTAACCTCATAAACATGGCAAAAGAAACAGAACTAACAAAAAAATTTTACACCGAAGACCCAATAAAAGAGTGGGAGAGATTAGATAAGGACCCCTACAACCACCTGGAATTCGAGACTACCATGAAGTTCTTGAATAAACACTTGCACCAAAACGGGCATATTTTAGACGCCGGCGGAGGACCGGGAAGGTATTCCATTGAATTGGCAAAACAGGGATATAGCATGACTCTTCTTGATCTGGTTCCTGCAAATTTGGAACTTGCCCAAGAAAAGATCAAAGAGTTTGGAGTTAAAGAAAGAATAAGAGAGGTAATGGAAGGATCCATAACCGATCTATCAAGATTTACCGAAAATTCTTTTGATGCCGTTTTATGCCTGGGTGGCCCGCTCTCTCATGTCCACCCAGAAAAGGAAAGAAAAAAGGCGGTCTCTGAATTGGTGCGAGTTGCCAAAAAAGACGCGCCGATCTTTGTATCGGTAATGAGTAAATTCGGATTACTGACAAATTTTTTTGATTGGATCGATGAAATAAAAGATACTGATCATTTAAAAAGTGTTTACCTTAAAGGAGACGACTACAGATGGTGTGGAAATGGATACTCTCACTTTTTTGAATTAAAGGAACTTGTCTCTCTGTTTGAAAATATGGCAGATATCATAGGACAAGTCGGCTTAGAGGGTCTTTCCACCCCGAACCCAGAAAAAGCAAACGAATTGGCCCTTAATGAACCAGAAGCATGGAAGAACCTAAAAGAGATGCATTACGAGCTTTGCACTCACCCAACAGTGGTTGACTGCAGCGGACATTTTATGGTGATAGCAAAAAAGAGATAGCACTGAATAGGAGACACTTCATCTTTATATATCTGTATTGGCAAAATCAAATACAGATCGCAAAGTTACCACGTTTCAGTGTACAGTCAGACATTAAACTTAATGACAAATCGTAATACCGCTATTAATACTTTGTTAGTTTTTTAATATATCTAAAATTGGTTTTAATAAAATTTATAATCACCTCTTACTTAATAGAGAAGGTTTCCGAGAAGATCTTTTTGGGCTTAGTATTTTCTCCATGAATATCTCTATCATATTTATAATAAAAGGAAAGTGTGTATTCTCCGGAAGAAAGTTCAGTTATCTTACCACTCACAACAGTATGCTCAAAAAAATCAATACAGGTTTCTGTTTTCAGGTTTTGTATAATTTTTAAGTTATTTCCATCTTTTCTGTAAGAGAAATTATGTTTACACGAATCAGAATGAAATTTTGCCCTAAACTCTACAAAGTTTATGCCGGGTTTACTCTTGAGATATTCTTTTTTATCTTTCATTTCAATCTTTACATCCGTTAAGACATTCTCGTCTAAAATCATGGCACTTTTTTTATTTGATTCTTTCTCCTTCCTCTTCGCTTCCTCATACTCACTGCAAGGAATTTTTTTCCAGTCAGTATCCGTAGGCTTTTCACCATGAATTATCTTTAAACAATCCGTATGGCAATTAACATAGACTCCATAACACAACCAAGTTGAAGAAAAATTGTCTTGAGAATAAGGATGCATTTTTTCAATCCCAATACAATCACATTTTTCATTTTTCAAATATTTTTTATCTTTTCCCGCAAAATATACTGGAGAAACCACATAATTAGGAGACTCCTCCGGCCAGAAAAAGGCCGTGGCGGCTACAATGAACAACAGCCCAATAACTGCGGTAAAAATATATTTTCTTTTTGGCATAGAATTTAGTTAGTTTTGAATTTTTAAACTTATTCCTAAGAAAAGAATATATCTTTTCTCAAGCATAATCAATAACTATCAAGCTAAAAATATTGCAAATATCAAAGTATTCATTTAATCCGAGAAAATCATTGATATCAACTGACGATAGACTAGCAGTAAATTCGTAAATAAAAAAACCGACTGGATTTAGAAAGTTTTCATTTAAACATAACACACTATGTCTTGTTTCTCTTTGTGTTGTTTTTAAGCTATTTTACTCTACTATTTCATAAAAAGTATATTTAATAGACTGTCGCATCCTGCAGTAATATTCTTAAAAGAATACCGATATTCATTAGAATCGTAAATAAAAATATTTCTAGGACTAAATTCATTTTTAATTTTGAGACGCTTTTTTAAATTCTTATAGTCATTGTACATAAAAAAGCCAACAAATTATAATGGCCGATCTCCCAAATCTTCAGCGAATCTTAATAGATATCCATCAGGATCTAAAACCATAAATTCCCTATTCCCGAGGAGCTTATCATTCTGTCTATACCAGTTTTCTGTTAAATTCATTTGTAGAGGATACTTATTTTCTTTAAGTCTAAGTAGAATAGGCTCAACACTTTCAACTTCAATCTGAAAATTAACCCCTCTGCCTAAAGGGTACTCTAAATTTGCTGTTACGAACTTATCTTCCTTTGGATCAAAAATATTGACTTCATCGATCATAAACTGAGAACCTTGCATTGAAATTAATGCAAATTTACTCTCTTCACCGTCATAACCTCTTGAGTATTCAGTTTTGAATCCAATTATATTTACATAAAACTTGATCGATTTATTAAAATCAATAACACTAAGTTCAGGAATTAATCTGTTGAATTTCATTAAAGTTTATAAATTAATCTAAAATGCATATACATTTTATGTTAATAATGCAAATCCTAATTCCCACAATACTTTTAATTTAAGGACCCACGCAAACTAAAGTGTCCTTCGAAATATTTTTCAGTATTTCCAAAAGATCCTCTTTTAATAGAGCTATACAACCCTCTGTGGGAGTAAATTCCGGCTTTGCTATATGCATAAATATGGCACTGCCTTTACCGGGTACGGTGTCAATATCATTGTATCCTAACGGAACTATTAGATCATATACACCGTCCTCTCTCCAGAGAACTTCGTGGCTTTCGTTTGAGGGTAGTTTTATAAGTTCATTGTAATTAGGACTGGAAGAGTCATCACTCCATCCGTCATCGCCTTGAATCTCTCTTACAGATAGAGGGCTTTTCGGTATTTTAACTTTATCTTTTCTGTAAAGGATCTTTCTCATCTTAAAACATCCGATCGGTGTTTTGCCATCCCCTTCTTCTTTGTTTTTTGCAACACCATTTTTACCGATAGCAACCTTGTATTTTCTGTTCTTAAATATAAGCTCTCCGAGAGAGCAGACTTCAATGTTTTGTATTACCATATAGATATCTGAATCATGATATAAAGAATAATAATCTAATCTTAATATCCGTAAAAAACAAGGGAAGATGAGCTTCCCTTGTTTTTCTATAAAGAATTACCAAAACTTTTCCATCCTCTCTACCATATCGTCTGTTATTTGATGAAATGGGATAGGTGGTTCTCTAGTTCTAACAATATAACCCTCTTGAATCCGGAAATTAACTTTTAAAAAAACAAGAAAGTTCCTGGAATCTTCTACAACATCACCAAGATCAAGTTCTTCCGTAACCTCTCTCTTAATGATTTCCATCAACCTCAGTTTTTCTTCTATTTCTTTCTCTGAAAAAATATGAGTAGCTGTTTTTGGAGACATCTGTAGGTTCTTTTCACGACGTATTTCCTTAAGATAATGCACAACACACTCTGATATTGCCGTTGAATGAGAAAGGTTGACTAATCGCAAAACCAAATTCGTGAGATGTTTTTGTTTATTCATATTACCACCTCCCTCTCTCTTTTATTTTGGATATTGAAAGAACAGATATCTTTATATAAGAATCTATCAATGTTTATATAAGAGGTCAATTAAAAAATGTGTAAAATTTATACTTTTTTATCATAAATAAATTTACTCCTATAGAGTAAATTAAAGTTCATTGTCCGAAGATCGATTAAGATATTCTTCAACGGTTTTAATATCAACAGCATCTTTCTCTTTCCCTCTTTTCTTTTTCCATTGAACTATATCTTCCAACAAGGCGAACTTAAGACCATTTATGTCTTCAGCCCTTTCTATTAATCCATAGGGATCTTCTAAAAGAGAAGAATGGGCGGAAAAAATTTCTATATCGCCATTCTCCATTTCTATTTTACCGGAAGCTTCTTTCCCGTACCTCTCCACAAGAGTAGTAAAAAATTCATCAGTCACTACTACATCAACATCATTTAACCCCTTAAGACCCCTTATCGCCAGGGGGCCACTTCCATAAATGGCATAACTATCTTTAGGAAGATCCAGTTTGGCAAATTTTTTAAAAAGTTCATGCATAGATTCAGGTGTAAAGTTTGCTGAGTTTTCCATTTTATTATGGTTTATCACTGAAAGACTTTTAAATTATATGTTTTTGGCTTGTTTTCTCTGGTTCTTCCTGAGGTATTGATATTTTTTCAGAATTTATAATATTTTTTCATTTAGTTATTAATACCACATCACAGCTTATGTTATGTTCAACCCGAAATCGATCTTTAACATAAGTAGTATAACTTAGATCATGTTTCTTTTCAGAATAAAGTTCAAGAACACTGTTTGACAAATTAAGAATTAATACGTATTCTCAAGGTAGAAAATTTAAAAGGAGGTTCTTTATGAAAAAATTCTTTTCCTTAGTCCAAATGAGCGACGGTCCTCCGGTAGAGGACCCTGACTGTGGGCCTTACGAAGATCCAAACATACCACCTGAAGAAAAAATATAAAGGAGATTTTATGGCAGTGAAAGAAGAGCAACTTTATGCAATGGATGACCCGCACCTAAAGAAAGCGGGAATGGAAGCTTCTTACGAAGCCGTTACTGTTAAGGAAATCAAAGACAAAGAAAAGGAGGAAAAGGAAGAATAAAAAACACGCCCTTGTGTATCTTGAAGATATACAAGGGCTTTTTTTATAGTGAAAACTATTCAACCCTCAGATACTCCACCAAGAATTCGGTGGTTTTTCTCATCCAGCTTATTCTGAGTTTCTCCTTGGTCGTATGAGCCCCCTCTCCTCCATAGCTGATATCTAGAACCTTAAAACCCTTACCGGCTAAGGCGTTGGCATCACTGGCGCCTCCTGATGTTACAAGCTCCGGTTTTATTCCTATCTTTATAGCCTTATCTACTATCCCCTTAAGAAAAGGATCCTTTTCATTCAGCTTATAACCACTGCAAGCTTCTTTCACTTCAAACTTTACTCGGGCTCCGGCGCTTTTAGCTGAATCATTAAAAGCTCTCTTGATCATCTCAACTCTCTTTTTCATTTTTTCTCTGTTGTGGCTTCTAGCTTCGGCTTTTATTGAAACTGTTTCCGGAACACTATTTCTTGCCGTGCCCCCCTGTATCATCCCGACATTGGTTGTAGTCTCTTTATCTATCCTTCCCCACTTTACTTTAGATATTGCTCTTGAGGC
>JBNJGN010000034.1:0-4668 GCA_051747785.1 Patescibacteria group bacterium
TAAAGATAAGAGGAGAAATTAAAAAAGTGTTATCATGGTTGCCGTTAAAGTCTAAACAGTTCGGAAATGTTTTAATATGTATATATAGTTGGAGTAAGTTTTTAGTGCAATGTGGAAAGCGTTGGCTTTACTTAACGAAGATCAGGAGTAGGATAATCGGAAAAGGGATTGGCACTGAAGAAGATAGCAGGGGGGCGTTATAAATTGAGATTAGATATTTCTAGCAATTAAAATATGATAGAATGTGAGCTCTTTTTAGTTTAAACAGATTTAATTTAAGAGTTTTTAACATGAAAGTAAATAGAAAGATAATATCAATATCAGTATTAATATTTGTAGTTATAACTATTCCGGCGATAGCACATTATAAAACAGGTGTTTTTTCTCCTGATACCATAGATGAAACAGATAAAATTGAATGGGAACATAACAAAGATGGCCTCATAGCGGGTCAAGATTCATTTGTTTTGGATGGTAGCCGTGAACAGTGTTGGCTTTTAATTCATAGTTACACATCAACTCCAGATGAAATGAGGGAATTAGCTAATGTTTTAAATGAAAAGTTTGGGGAATACATATCAGCCCCTCGTCTAAAAGGGCATGCAAAATTACCAAGTGAGTTGGAGGATCTTTCTTTGAGAGATTGGTATGATCAGATAGAAGTTGATTATGTAAATTTGTCTGAAAGGTGTGAGGGTGTTAGTGTTGTAGGGTCTTCAATAGGAGGAATTATCGCGATACGACTTGCGGAAGATCACGAAGTTGATTCAGTTTATGCGGTTAATTCTTTTTTTAATATTCCATATAACTTTTATTACGTATTGAAGCCTGAAGTTTATTTAGAATTTCTAGGGCCACATCTTCATTATGTTAAGAAAAACAAAACCGGGAGAATTGCTGATCCTGAAGGGGGGCAAGAACACTTTTCGTATTTAAATTTACCACTTGAACCTATAATTAATTCAAAACAGTTTTTTATAGAAACAAAAAAAAATCTGGACAGAATAAAGGAGCCAATATTCATAGCTCATTCTACAGAAGATCCGGTAAGTTCATTTGAGGGAGTTAGGGAGGCGTATGAAATGATCCCTTCAGAGGATAAGAAGTTTTTGAAGGTAAGGAATTCTGAGCATATTTTACTTAGGGATTATGATAAATTGAAAATAATTAAGGGAGTTATAAAATTTGAAAAGAGTTTAAGGCAGTAATGATAGATTTAATTGAAAAAGGAGAGAGGTAGATCAGGATAAAGAGTTTATTTTCTTCTATAGAAGAAAATGGCAAAATTACTTTTTTATATGCTTATAGATTATCTTTCCCTGTAAAAGGTAATAAGGTTTTTTATTTCTTTTACTAGAGTTATTTTAAATTACGCACTTTGTCAATTTATTTAGGAGTTTTTCTAAAAAAGAGGGCTTTTATTTTGAATTAGTGCTTCTTTGTATAAAATTCTGTGTCCATGAAAAGGCTCTATATAGTATATCTGTGTGCGCCTCCTGGGGTATTTGATTTATGCTTTTATATAATGTATAAGTAAGATAGATATTTAAATCTGTTCATAAAAATAAAGTGATGGAGGTGCTTTATGAATGGTCCCAGAAATCGTTTGCTTGGCTGGATCATGATGGTTTTACGGTATCTGCCCGGTTTACTGTTGTTTTTATTGTTATTATGGCTTCTGGCTACGGGGAGTTGGTTTCTTTTTTGGAATGAACCAGAGAAGGAGGTCCTAAAAGTTGAGTGGGTAAGGAGTTTTCCGGGGCAGATATGGAATAATGAAGAAGTTGCGGATATTAAGATGGGTCCCAAAGCATCAGAACACTCTTTTGATGAATTTCTTGAGCAGGCGGACACGAGGGCAGTGCTGTTGGAGCAATTTAATTCATATAACGGCAAATTAGTGTTTACCGGATATCACTTTACTCCATTTGGTTGTACTCAATTTGCGCGTGCTGTCTATCCGTGGGCTTGGCAAAATAGATTTACAGGAAGTCTTCTCTATGATTTTGGGGTGAGGCATATAGAAAAAGGAGTATATCAATTTTATGTAGAGAGAATCGATTATCTGGGTGTGCTGTTGTGGATATTTCTAATTGTATTCCTTTTTTTAACCCACAGAAGCTTTTGGGTCTGTAATCGGAGATCTCTTGCTGCTGTTGAGTTTTGTTCTAAATATATACCTGGATATTTATATAAGGATGCGGCAGGGTACTACCCCTGGGTGACCAGAGAGCTGTACCATCGCGGTTATATTGCTTTGGCAAGTAGTTGGAGGCCTTGTACAGATAACCGGTTAAATGGAGATATGGTTATTGCGTGGGAGTCAGTACCTTAAACCTGGAAAAAATAAAAGATCTTACTAACCCGGTTTCTAAGGATGCCGGGTTATTTTTTTAAATCCTTTTCGTAAATATATTTAAACGGAAGACAGTTCTTGGTGGAAGTATGGTAAAGTTAAAAATGACTTTATGAGTTGTTTTCAGTAGGTGTTATGTTTTAAGTGATTTTAGATTATATTGAAATAAGGGAGTGTTGACCTGATGTATAAAAGTTTTCGAGTGTAATAAAGGTAAGATGTTGTGAATAAGATAATTCAAATAGATGTTTGAAATAATTATACTTTTAACGGCCGGCATCGGTGCCGGTTTGGTTACGGGATTTATTGGAGCCAGTGCGGTTATGGTGGCTGCTCCGCTTATGGTTGTTTTTTTGGGTTATACTCCCTATCTTGCTATAGGTGTAGCACTTTCTGTTGATGTCTTTTCTTCTTTGGCTGCAACTTTGGTTTATAAAAAAAATAATAAATTAAACATAAAACCTGCATTAATTTTACTGTTTTCAGCTTTGGTTTTTGTAATAGTTGGAAGTTTAATTTCCGTAGACATACCGTCCATTTTACTAGGGGTGATTAGTGGATTCGGGATTACTTTAACTGGGATCTCAATATTCATAAAAAAAGAAGAAAACGGCTTGATCAAAATATTTGATATCTTTAGAAAGTATCAAACTCTGTCTCTTATTGGAATAGGGGTTTTGGTGGGGCTTAACGCCGGAATTCTCGGCGCTGGTGGGGGATTAATGATCCTAATGGTTTTGGTAATGATTTTGAATTACGGTACTCATGAAGCTGTTGGCACTTCTGTTTTTTTGATGGTATTTATAGCTCTATTGGGCGGGATAGTCCATTATATAAATTCACCTTTTTCAGTAACCGCTTTAACAGTTGCCGCCTGTAGCGGGGTTTTGGGTGCCCTGATCTCTTCAAATCTGGCCAATAATTTTAAAGAAGAAGTTCTGAATAAATTGGTCGGAAGTGCCATATTCTTACTCGGTATCATGCTAACATTAAAAAATGCCATGGACTTCTTCAGTTAGTTATAGATAGATAGTTATGATCGGAAGAAGAAATAAAGGGGGTGGAAGAGGTTGCTGTAAGTTTCGATGAAAGGGAAGTAGGGTTAGGTCATGTTCCTTTCTTTGGAGAAGACTTTCGGATAATCCCACTGGTGTTCATGCTTGTTTTTCTCTCTTGCCTGCGGAGGTCCTTTTTGAGTGAGGTAAATTTGCATATCGGTGATCAAAGTAATTCTGAGATGTTCACTAATCTTTTTACCTTGATCGTAAATCAATGTTTTTCGTATATCTCTAGGTAAGTTTGTTAATTCTTTGGCGAAGGCTTTTCTAACCGTCTCGGTGTCAAAAGAAGACAAAGGTGCCAATATAGTGTAACGGGTGATTTGCTCTATTAAAGCGCCCAAAGCCGAGCGACCGTATTTGCCTATGATGATGTCTCCTACCTAGTAACCTGCGAAGTAGACGGCCTAGACGAAGAAGTCTCCTGAGTTCTCCGGACGGACGAACGTAGAGATGTTGATAATCAGTCCATCCGCAATCTGTTTCGGGGATCAAAAGAGATTAAGTTTCTTCTTTATGTATCTCCACAGAATACTGTTTTGATTCAGTTTGTACTTGCCCTGTCTGTGTGATATGAGAGCGCGACGCGCTTTCCAAGTAGATTTGGTGGGATCAAAAAGGGGTGTATGTTACTGATCTATTTTTGAATTAAAAAGAGGACGTGTGTAGACCGTCCTCTCTTTATCTAAAACTAAATATATAGCACCTCCTTTTTATATAAAATAAGCTAAGCAACGGTTGCTGGTAAATCTTGTAGTTTTGGAGTATGGTGCATTTCGATGACTCTTTCGCACAGGCGTACCCTTTCCAGTAGGATCTTGGCTAGTTCCGGTTTTTTTAATTCATTTATACGGCGACAGTTCTCATAAAGAGTCAACATCTCCTCGCAGAAAGGTAAGTTTTTTTTCAGTAGCTCTTCCATAATATTCCTCCTTAAATTTTAGGAATTTAATCAAATTATTTCTGTATATTTAGTTTTTGAAAAGAGCCAAAGTAACTCTTATTTCTAGACTATCCAAATAAACCGTAGAAAACAAGTGGATAATAAGAAAGGGCTGATAAGGTGTTCTGTGACAAGGTTAAGGATAGATCTATAAGATCCTTTTAAAATGATAAGGTATTTTAAACCCTGTTAGTGTTATAATGATCCTTTTAAAATTGAGTAGACGGTAAATTCAATTTTTATCGAAAGAGTATCGGAATTTCTATCGCTTGATCATTTTCCGGTAAACCTGACGGGTTTGCTTTTTGGAA
>JBNJGN010000034.1:4768-5957 GCA_051747785.1 Patescibacteria group bacterium
AGTATTTTTTTCATAAAATATGAGGTAGATTATAGATCTTAGCTGAAAATCTCTTTCATTTACAACTATAACATAAAATGAGATCGTGCCGTAGGTCTTTTATGTTTATTTAAACTCAAAAGTATCAAGTTTTTTGTACTGGGGAGTTAAAGTTAACCAAATTGATGAAAAGAGTGATGATAACTGGTACTATTTAGCTAAAAGGTTAGTAAATAGAAGAACAGAAAAGGTGTTAGGATCATCTGTAGGTGAACCATTTCTGTTATTAACAGATTAATTTAATTTAATATGGAAATTTTTTTTGAAGCACTTATGACCCCGGGAATAATTTTGGGGTTGTTCGGTATCTTCTTTCCTATCTATTTTTATTACAAAGGCATAAAAGATACTCAAAAAAGACTTAGAATAATAGGTAAAGCTATTTCTGTGTGGTTGGTGCTGGTTATTCTGATAATAGGATATGTTTTGTTTGATACTTATGTTTTGGGAGAAGAGCGAGGTTTTATAAAAAAGGATCATGCATCATGTATTTATGAAGATTATACTCAAGCTAAAGATCACTTTTTACCACAGGACGGGATCACTAAAGTAGAATGGAATGAGGATCCAAATTCAATAGTAATTCATATCACGAACATAGACGATGTAAGACCCAGTATCTTTTTTATGTCAAAATACCAAGGTTGTGATCTAATAATAAAGAACGCCGATGGTCGGGTCATACCTATTGGTCGTGGCGTTCGATAAAAAGCCCCACTTGAAAATAATAAAAAGATAGCACCGTGGGTCTTTTATACTTATTCAAACTCAAAAGCTATCAGACCGAATTTTTGGATCTTCTCTTCGTAATTAGGGAAACTGTAGTAAGTTTTTTTCATTTCATCAACCGAGTTAACGAAGGGCATGATCTTTTTGAGATCAATAACGTCAACCATCTCATCAATGCTTTTATAAAGATCTACCTTTTTAACTTTCTTCTCCAATCTTTGATTTTCACAAACAAATATCAAAATATCTCCGGGTTCTACCTTATGGTATTTTACACTGGCGGCTCTGGTCTCTATGCTTTTCCGTCCGTCTTTAATTGAATCGAAAACTAGTTTATCGATCTGTCTTATTTTAAAAATATGTTTTTTCATATATTTTTTAATTTTATAGCACAGGAAGCATTATTAATCCATTGATGCTT
>JBNJGN010000035.1:0-5665 GCA_051747785.1 Patescibacteria group bacterium
TAAACGAAACTCTCTCCTCGGACATAAGACAGCTTGAGCACGCTGATGAGTTAACAGAAATGTTAGCCGTTTTAGCTGGGCAGCTTGTAAGTAACATTATAGGCAGTGATAGCGGTTTAACAGGAAGTTCAGGGTACACGGAGGATGAGTTACCTGATCCAGGCGAACCCACTGATCCAGAAGATGAGCTCCCCCAGACTTTTGCAGGTCAAAGTTTTAAAGCTGACGTTGAAGGTGCCATGCTAACAGTAGGGAAGGTGGGTGATATAACAGTAGGGGCGGGTGGAGCAAGCTTTGTGAAGGACAATACCAAAACACTAGATAACCTCACTATACAGGCTCAAGAAATGGATTTTATGGGCTCTACCGGAGACGGAGAAAGCACCATGGAAGTTAAAGACGGTGACGTAGTAGAGGTAGATAGTATTACATTTCTGTACGACGCAGGAGAGGTATACAGTCCACCGGGACCAGGTGGTGGTTCGTACAAACAAGGAACATCTACAACTCTTGATAACGTGAAAATAAAAAATCCGGAATTTATGGGTATTGAAAATTCAACCACGGCAACAGTCAATGGGAGCGGTAGCCAGGAAATAAACGATGTTCATTATGTGGGAGGATTAGATTTAACAGATGCGGATCTGGAAGGAGCTTATCTTGAGAATGTAACCCTGAAAGCACCCGAGGACACAGACCCGAGCAACCTGGAGGGCGGAGAAATACAAGATGGGACCGGAACCGGAGTAGATAAATTGCTTACAGTAGAATCTTATGAATACGATGACAAAGGTTTCCGAGGAGGTGTTGCAGATGAAAACGTAACTCTGGATAACGTAATGATAGTTGGCGGAGAAGTTGTAGATGATGATGGAAACGTCATTCTGGATGAAGACGGTTATGAATTAGAAATAGATACAAGCTTACACTGCGGTGGATACAGTTCTTGCACTATCGGCCCCGATAACTTTTCAGCTAGCGGTGTAAATAATATCAGGATAGATGATACAAGCGGCATCGGTACTTGGTATTATTCAACCTTTAGCTGGTCAGAACAGTCCGGATCAATTATTGAAGATTTTACTATAGAACACGGAGATATAACTAAACATTACTGATCCTGAAGTATATATAAAAGAACAATGAAAAGATCTGTAAAAAAAACAAAAGAAAAGATGAACACCTTTAAAAACACGCCTTTCATCTGTTCCTTCTTTTCAGTTTTAAGAAAGATAAACAAAAATCACACGGCAAGTCTATTAGTTTTATTGGTATTCTTTGGATTCATATTTTTCCTTTTCGTCGCACCGATAGATGCTTACGCCGTTTACCCAGGGCAAGTTAATGAAGCTATAAATAACGAAGGGGGTCAACCTGGTTTATGGGATTCAGTTAAGGGTCTTTTTACCGGCCCAATACATGACGCAGTAGAAGGCGCCATTGTTTTCATAGGTATGCTGTTATTGAAGCTTCTAAGTCTTATACTCATACTTACAGGCAAACTCTTTGATTACACCGTTGATTTCACCGTCACCAACCTGACTACCAATCTAGAAGCAATAGAAGGGGGCATAAACGATGCCTGGACCGTTCTTCGCGATTTGGCTAATATGCTCTTTATATTTGTCCTTCTGTATATATCCATAACCACCATACTCCAGATGGGAGGAATGCAGACTAAAAAATTACTAAAAAACGTTATAATCATAGCCCTTCTGATAAATTTCAGCATGTTCTTTACTCATATCGTTATAGACATAACAAACTCTGTAGCGGTAGGTTTCCATAACGCCGCCAAAGAGGTAGCAAAGGAAGGAGCTATAGCTTCCGGTGCCACTGTTGACCCGAGCAACCCTCCCAATATCTCTCACTCTTTCTTACACGCTTCCGCCATAACCTCTATTTACGATGATGATAACGGCCAACATCTTAAAAGAATAGCGGAAGGCGACATAGGAGGTCTGTTAGGAATGTTAGCTATAGGAGGTGTCTTTGTTATGGGTCTCTCGTTCATATTGCTCGCAGGAGCCTTTTTCCTTATTGTCCGTTTGATAATGTTCATTCTTTTGATAATACTCTCACCTTTAGCCTTTGTGGCTGCAATACTCCCCCAAACAAGTGGTCTATTTAAAAGCTGGTTTAGAACTCTGAGCAACAATGCACTTTTTGCCCCCATATTCATGGCTCTTCTTTATGCCTCTCTTAAAGTCCTGCTAGCTGCTGAAAGTGGCGGCATTATAAGCAGTGACAGTAGCCTAGCAAACGCCACACAGGGAACCGTAAACCCCGCTGATACGACAACCTCGCTAGACCCGAACGCCGCCGCGGTTATGTTCCAAACTATCATCGCCATAGGAATGCTGTTCGCTTCCTTGATAGTCGCTAAAAGTCTCAGCATCCAAGGTGCCAATAAAGTATCCGCCATGGGAAGTAAGTGGGGCAGAGCAGCAGCAGGAGGAGCGACTATTGGGGCAGCTGCTTTCGGTGCCAGAAGAACCATAGGATCCGGTGCAGCAAGAGTCAGAGATTCCGAAAAAATGAGGAAGTGGGAATCCAGCTCTAATAGGTTCAAGGCAAAGATGGCAACCTTAGGATTTGGTGCTGCAGACAAAACAGCCAAATCAAGCTTTGACGTTCGCACTACCGGTGCTACCGGAAATGCCCTCGGAAAGGCCGGAGGAAAAGGCGGATATGACGCTATAAGAGATAAAAAGATAAAGAAAGAAACAGAGAGAATGCGCAGAACCGCCCCCTCAGATAGAGCAACCGGAAACGCCGAAGCGGAATTGGAACGATATAAGAAAGCATATGACGAAGCAAAGGAATCCGGAGATGAGTATAAAATGAAAACCACCGAAGAGTCCTTAAGAAAAGCCCAAAAAAGAGTTGATGAAATAAAGGGAGTAACTGATGACCAAGCTCAAAAAAGGCAAACCGCGGCCAGACAAAAGGCAGAAAAAGAGCTGGGATGGGATAAAATTAATAAATCAATCCTGGCCCCCGAAGTTGCGCAGACAATGGAAAGAGAGATAGGAAATAAGATGGACGAAATAGCTAAAAAGGAAGGGAAAACCTTAAATAGAAAATCTTCCGCCAAGGAATTACGGCAGAGGTCATACAAAGAAAGAGCAGAAAAGAATGTATTCGGCAACGTTCAAGGAGATATCCGCAAAGCCCTGGAAAAAGAACTTACAAAGACGTCAGATGAAAAACAAAAAGAAGATATAATATCCGTGATAAGAGAAGAGATCGGTAAACAACAATCGAGCTAAATATGGGGCAAGAATTTAACAAAGAAAAAACAGTTTTGGAAGAAGTGGTAAATGTCTTACCTCATAAGATAAAAACCTATATATCTTCAGGTAAACTTGAGAACGATATAAAAACCATTTCCCAAAAATACAACCTAAGTAAAGATCAGGAGAATGAACTTAAAAAAGAATGCACATATGTTCTTATGGGCGCTGAATCACCGACCGGAATGTCCTTAAATTTAGAAAAGAGTCTATCTGAAAAAGAGAACAGAGGGGAGATCCTAACCGCAACCACATCTATTTTGGAGCCCTTTATTGAAGATCTGGCTAAAATCAATATTAAACATTATGAAAAATCAGAAAAGGACTATCTCAAAAAAGTAGCCCCGGCTCCTCCTCCAGTTCCACCTGAAGGATTAAGAAAAGAAGAGGGAAACGATAAAGAGCGGACACCGGCTCCTCCTCCACCTTTTTCAAAAACAGAGGAAGGCAACAAAAACAAAGAAGAGGCTGATAAATCTGAAAATACTCCAAAGCCATTAACATACAAAAAAGAAGACGCCGAAAAAGATGGCCAAAAAGAAAATAATTTACCCGGACCTCAAAAAGAAAAAACTACTCCGCCACCACCTCCAAAAAGAAAAGATGCTCTTACAAGATATAATGAACAGAAACCACAAACAGGGGAAGCTAAAGAGAACCTTATCAGAACGATAGAAAACATCGATCGTCAGGGTAATGATAAAGAAACGGTTAAAGGTGAAGACAGGTAAAAAACTGGCACAATAAAGAATGTACCTGCTTTTCAATAAAACTGAAGTGGTTATAAAAAAGACGGCTGTATATTTGCTCTGTGGCTAATTAAACTTTAAAATTAATAAATTATGAGATTTCAAGTCCCACAGTTTATAGAAATAGAAGATAAGATATTCGGCCCTTTAAGCTTTAAACAGTTCATTTATGTTATAGGAGGAGGGGGTTTAATAGTTTTGCTTTTTTTTCTTCTTCCTAATTTTTTGGCTTTTTTATTAGCCGTACCGGTTGCCATTTTTTCCGGCGCTCTAGCCTTTTATAAAATAAATAACCGACCTTTCATAACAATGACCGAAGCTGCTCTCAAGCATTTTTTCAAAAAGAAACTCTACATTTGGAAAAAAGAAGAAAATAAAGGTTATTTCTCGGAAAGCTCCTTAGCTTCAGAAGAAGAAATCACCCCGTCTCTTAGCGATAAAACCTTTATGTTGGGAATGGAAGAAGACGGAATGGGTGGCACCCAAGAAGAAGAAAATCCCTTAAAAGAAAACGACGATCAGAATAATCAATAGCAAATATGGCTTTTTCTAAAAAAAACGCAACACAGAACTTTATACCTATAAAAGACGTTCAAGAGGGAATTATCACCTTAGAAGACAACTCTCTTAGGGTCATTCTAATGGTTTCTACTTTAAATATTGCCTTAAAGTCAGAAGACGAAAGAGCTGCGATTCTGATGCAATTTCAGAGCTTCCTTAACACTCTTGATTTTTCCATACAGATATTTATGCAATCCCGAGAACTTGACATAAGACCCTATATCCAAACCCTTCAAGAACAACACAAAAACCAAGAAAATGAACTGCTTAGAATACAGATAAGTGAGTATATAGATTTCATAAACGACTACACGGAAAATGTTAACATAATGACCAAAGCATTCTTCGTGGTCATTCCATACCATCCCCCAATAGTTAAATCAAACAAAATGTCTTCCTTTAGTTTCTCAAAAAAGAAAGACTCCGAAGGGGTCGAAGAAGAGTCTTTGAAGGACAGAAGTACTCAGCTTCAGCAGCGTGTTACAATTGTAAGCCAGGGATTAAGGCGTACAGGCTTACGCACCGTTTCCTTGCAAGATGAAGAAATAAAAGAGCTGTTCTATAACCTTTTCAACCCCGGAGAAGAGAGAACTGCTTTGGTAAGATAAAAATATGGGTTTATTTGATATATTTAAAAAAGAAGAAAAATCTGACAGCGTCAATTTGGAAGAAGCCGTTTCAGAGAAAGGGTTAAAATTAAAAGACGTTGTAGCACCCAGCGCTTTGAGAATATCCTCACGCGATATAAATCTGGGAACCAAAATGATGCGAACCTATTTCGTAATATCATACCCAAGATTCCTAAACGAGGGGTGGTTTTCCCCTATAGTCAACTTGGATAAAATATACGATATTTCTATTTTTGTTCATCCGGTAGAAACCGAACGTGTTCTTAAACAGTTCCAAAAGAAAGTAGCCGAGATACAGAGCCAAATAAATGAAAGGGAGCAGAAAGGACAAGTCAGAAATCCTCAACTGGAAACAGCTTATTCCGACTTAGAGGACCTCCGAGACCGCCTACAACAGGCACAAGAAAAACTTTTTAGCGTAGGTCTTTAT
>JBNJGN010000036.1:0-5581 GCA_051747785.1 Patescibacteria group bacterium
GTCATGGGATATGATATACAACATTCCAGTCCGGCTTTTATGGCTCCGAGGGCCACCGCTTTATTTCCGGAGACTAGCGGAAGAGGATCATTTCCTGTTTCGGCAACTTCTCCTTTTTTGTGAACTTTATTAAAAGCCGCTTCGGCTACCCTTAGATTGGCTTCGGTTTCTTTGTTGAGGTTTTTTAGAAGAACCTCTTTTGTTTTGTGCCATTCTATACCCATTAGCTTGGAAAGGGCGGCGATCAGAGCGGTGTTTTTCATTAAGGATGTCCCTTTGGCTTCTTCTATTATTTTATCTGTTGGGACGGAAAGTGTTTCTATGTCCTCTTCTTGAGACATATCCATTTCGGTTGACTTTTGGTCGTATACCAAAACCCCGCCTTTTTTTATCCTGTCTTTATGCTTTAAAATAGTGTCTTCGTTAAGAGCTAGAAGGAAATCTATTTCTTCTTTCTTAGCTTCTACCTTCCGGTCTGAAGATATGGATATTTGAGAAAAATTGTGCCCTCCTTTTATGAGAGAGTGGTAGTCTTCGTGTATGAAAACTTTGAATCCGTAGGAATTGAAGATCTTGCCGATTATTAAACCGGCTTTCTTGGAGCCTTCTCCCGCGGCACCTCCGACAACTATTTGAAAGTTATCCATAAATGAACAAGTTTTAATTATAATAAATGAACTTTTGTGGTTGTTTGGTAGTATTTTATCTACCTTTGCCTGTCTAATCCTCCACACTGATGCACTGTACAGGGCAACTCTGTGCCGCTTCTCTGTTGCACTCAACGTCTTCAATTTCCGCTACTACTTTACCTTCTTCGTTCTCAGCACCTTCTCTCAGACTTGCTTTACCGTCTTCTCCTAAACTCCAACGGGAAGGGCAGATGGAAGCACATGATCCGCATCCTATGCATTTTTCTTTTTCAAAAATAACTTTGGTCATGATCCTTTTTTGCTTAATATCTTTAAAACTTTTGCAGCCTCTGAAGGGTCTTGGTAGTTAGGTATTTTACTGTCCTCCAGTGCGAAAATGGCTCTTTTGGTTTCTTCGCCTTTTCCCATAAAATTAGCTATTACTGTTTTTTGGTATTTGCTTTGTGCTTCAATTAATATTTTAGCATTTTTTTCCGGTTCGGTCATAATCTGGGGGGTCTGGATAACTGCGATGGCTTTTATGTTGTTTTGTTCCAATAGTGCCTCTATGGCTACTTTGTATCTTTTTGCATCGGCATCTCCGACGATATCCAACGGGTTTCTCGCAGAGTAACCGGGATGCATCGCTTCTTCCATAAGCGAAAGAGTTTCTTCTTTTATATCCGGAAGGTATTCTCCTTTTAAATAGTCAGTCATCAAAACTCCTACTCCGCCGCCGTTAGTTATTATTCCTATCCCACCTTCAAATCTCTCTTGCCAAGAAAGGGCTTTGGAAACGTGTAGCATATCTTTCAGTGTCATAACCTCAATGGCTCCCGCCTGTTTTAGGGCGGCGGAAAATATTTTGGATTCTCCTGCTAATGATCCGGTATGAGAAGTTACTGCTTGGCGTGAAGCTTTACTTTTGCCTCCTTTGATAACAACTACAGGTTTGGAGCACCTTTTTATGGATTCATAGAATTCTCTGCCGTCTTTTACTCCTTCAATATATAATGTGATAACCTCTGTCTCTCCATCCTCTTCGGCCCATTTGATGTAGTCAACTAAAGACAGTCCCGTGGCATTTCCGGGTGAGACCAGGAAAGAAAAACCATAGTTTTCTTCCAGACTGCTGTCTATGATGGCGTCTATTAGAGCCCCAGACTGTGAAATGAAAGATATACCGCCTGCCTTAGGGGTTGATGGAGCAAAGGAGGCGTTTAGATTGGCTGAAGGTCTTATGATACCGAGACAGTTGGGGCCCATGAAAGGTATATCTTTATCTTCCAAAATGCTTTTTATTTCTTCTTCCTCTTTTTTCCCTTCCGGTCCCATCTCTCCGAATCCGGCAGAGATTATAATGACACCGCCTACGTTCTTTTGGGCGCATTCTTGTACAACACCTTTCACTCCGCTTTTGGGAATGGCTATAATAGCCAGGTCTATATCTTCTTCTATGGAAAGGACGCTTGGATAGGCTTTTTCTCCCAAAACACTTTCTTTATTAAGATTAACCGGAAATACTTTTCTTTTTTCTGTTAAAAGGTTTTTCATTAACCCCCTACCAACCGATCCTTCTCGTTCGGTTGCTCCTATCGCTGCCACTGTATTGGGGTTCAGAAAGTTTCTCATAATATTAATTTTACATCACAAACCAAAGAAGAGTATTCTCCCGAGAGCACGGGATTAAAGTCCAGTTCTTGTATACTACCTTCTTCCTTAAGAAGGTGAGAGGTTTTGACTAAAATATCAGCCAAGCTGTCCTTATTTATAGGGGGTCGCCCCCTAAAACCTTCAAGTATCTTTTTCCCTCTTATTTCCTCCAACATTTCAAGTGCTTCTTGCTTTTCCATGGGAGCCAGCCTGAATACTATGTCTTTATAGATCTCTACCGTTATACCACCCAAACCGACCATGACAACCGGACCAAAGCATTCATCACGTTTGCCTCCGATTATTACTTCTTCGCCCTCAGTCTGCTTTTGTATAAGAACTCCCTCGCTTTCAATTCTCAAGAGCTCTTCCATCGCCATAGAGGCCTCTTCTTCGTTTTCTATGTCTGTTATAACTCCTCCTGCTTCGGTTTTGTGCGCGATTTCTTTGGAGTCTACTTTCATTACGATAGGAAAATCAATACTCTTTAAGATCTCTGAAAGCTCTTCATGGTTATTTGCCAGAGCTGTTTTTAGCAAAGGTATATCGTATCTTTGCAGTATTTCTTGACTTTCCTTGAAGTTTAGAAGCATTTAAAATAGTTTAACCGAGGATCATTCAGTGTGTTATAACTTATTGGAATAATAACCTTTTATAAACCTTACGCCAATGTGGATGTGGTAACAGAGAAACTAAAGTATCCCATGAAAGACCAGTTCCTCTTCTATTCTTAGTAGTTCGTTGTATTTGGCAGTTCTCTCTCCTCTGGCGGGTGCTCCGAACTTTACAAAGGGTGCGGCTGTTGCTATTGCGATATGAGCAATGGCAGCATCTTCAGTTTCACCTGAACGGTGGGACACTATTGGAGTGATGTCGCTTGCGTAAGCGGCCTTGATGGCCGAAAGGGCCTCTGTAACGGTTCCTATCTGATTGGGTTTTATTATTACTCCTCCAGCTGACTGTTCTTTATAAGAGTTATATATCTTCTGAGGGTTGGTGACTAAAAGGTCGTCTCCCACTATCATTGTTTTTTCTCGGACGGCTTCGTTAATAAAGGAAAATCCGGATTCGTCATTTTCTTCTAAGGGGTCCTCAATGGATAGAAGAGGGTAGTTCTCGGAAAGTTTTATAAGTTCGGATATGAACGTGTCTCTTTTGAGGTAATGACCATTATGTAGATATCTTCCTTCACTTACTATTTCATTGGCCGCTATGTCCAAGCTAAGTTGGTAGTCCTCTCCTTCGGTGTATCCGGCCTTTTCTCCTGCTTCCAGTATTGTATTTAAAGCCTCTTCGTTGCTCTCCAGAAAAGGGGCAAACCCACCCTCATCTCCTACTGAGGTTCCAAGGTCTCTTTCTTTAAGTATCTCTTTTAGGGAATGGTATATCTCTACTCCGCATTGCAAAGAGTTTGCGAATGTCTCTTTATGGGGTACTACCATAAATTCTTGAAAGGAAAGTCCGTTATCTGCGTGAGCTCCACCGTTTATTATATTTAGCATCGGTCTGGGCATTTTTTTAATTTTTTCAAAGCCCTCGCTTAAGTATCCGTAAAGAGTGGTTCCTTTGTTTGAGGCTGAAGCTTTGGCAAAAGCCAATGATACCGCAAGTAATGCATTGGCTCCCAGTCGTCTTTTGTTTTCGGTACCGTCAATCTCTATAAGGGCATCGTCTAGCTCTTTTTGGTCAAAACTTTTATTGTAAAGCCGGTTATTTATCTCTCCTTCTATATTCTCTACTGCCCCTGTTACACTTTTACCTTTATAGAGTCGGTCATCTCCGTCTCTTAATTCTACCGCTTCGGTTAAGCCGGTTGAGGCGCCTGATGGTACCGCTGCTCTGCCAAAAGATCCATCACTTAGTACAACTTCAGCTTCCACGGTTGGGGTGGCTCGAGAGTCTATTATTTGACGCGCATATATTTTATTTATTTCGGATGATCTCATACTGTATTTGTAGGTGTTCCTTTAATGAAGTTAATAATGTTTTCTACGGTTGTTTCTTGTATACGCCGGAAGGCCTCTTTGGTGTTAAAGGCGTTGTGCGGAGTAACTAAAACTTTTGGGTGCTTTATGAGGAACTGATTGCATAGTTGTGCTTTTAAGAGTTCAACATCAAGCTCCACATTATCCGAAAGACAGGTCTCTCCTTTTTTAAGGAGCCTTTCTTTTTCCATAACATCTAGCGCTACTCCTTTCAGTATATCCTCTTCAAGGCCTTTTATGATAGCCTCTGTCTGAATCAGTCCTCCTCTGGAAGTGTTTATGAGCATACTTCCGCCTTTGAATGTTTTGATGTTCTCATTATTTATCAAGTGGCGGGTGTGTTCGTTTAGGGGAGCGTGTAAAGTTATGATGTCACTTTCTTGTATGAGGGAATTAAACTCCTTGTACTCAAAGCCGATATCTTCGGCTAGTTCTTCTTTGGGGAATGGGTCAGTGGCTAGAACCTCCATTCCGAAACCTTTTGCGATACGTGCTACATTAGTACCTATTTTTCCTGTACCTATTATTCCCAATCTTTTACCGTGGAGGTCTGTTCCTCTTAGGCCTTCTCTTGAAAAGATCCCTGTCTCTTTGGTTTTTTTGCAAGAAGAGTATATTTTACGAGAAAGTGTTAATATCAAGCCGAAGGTATACTCTGCCACGGTGTGCTCTCCGTAAGTGGGGACATTAGTTACTATAACTCCTTTTTCTTTGCATGCTTCAGTATCTATATTGTCAAAACCTGTTGATCTGACAGCGATCATTTTAAGGGAAGGGAATTTGGATATCTCTTCAGCGTCTAGCTTCTGTTTGAAGAAAAGAGATAGTATCTCTGTTTCTTCTGCTTCTTTTTGAGAGATGTCTTCTATGGTCTCAAAGAAATTAACCTCCGCCGAGCTCTGAAGATGAGATAGAACAAAATCTCTTTCTTTATTACTTCTCTGTATATAGGCTACCTTCACGGATCAAGTGTTAAAGATCTTCTTCGTTGGAGAGATTTTGTTCTTCGTCGCTTATCTCAAATTTCATGGGGATGATGGAGTCCGGTATAAGGGATACGGAGTCAATTTTCTGTTGAATAAGAAAGCGTAAAAAGTCTTTATAATCGGAGGGCGCTTGACCGCAGAAGCCAATGTATTTTCCTCTTTCTTTACATTTCTTAATGGCTTCGGAAACAAAACGCTTTACTGAAGGGTCGTTCTCGTTTGATATACCGGCTACTATGGAAGAGTCTCTATCCAAGCCGAGGGTCAGTTGAGCCAGGTCGTTAGATCCAATAGAGAATCCGTCAAAGAGGTCAAGGAAATCATCGGC
>JBNJGN010000037.1:0-3595 GCA_051747785.1 Patescibacteria group bacterium
ACTGCGGAGGGGACAGGACTCGAAGCTTACAGCTTCAGTGCAGGTTTTCATTATTTTGCCTCGTTCCTCGCAAAATAATAGAAGAACCTTTTCGAGTCCGCGCGACGCGTTCTCTCCGAGAACACTGCGCCCCCTCCTTGTTCGCTTACTCACTGCGGAGGGGACAGGACTCGAACCTGCAAGGGATTGCTCCCGGCGGTTTTCAAGACCGCTGCCTTACCAATTCGGCGCACCCCTCCTTTACAGGCAATATACTACCAAAAAAATCAATGGTAAGCTAGTATTTAGGTATGCGTTTTTTGGGAATTGATTACGGCAAAAAAAGAGTCGGTTTAGCCGTTTCGGATGAAACTGAAAGTTTGGCTTTTCCTTATGATACCGTTTTAAATAATTCCGATCTTTTGATAAAAGTACTTTCTATTTGCGATAAAGAGGACATAGACGGTGTTGTAATAGGGGAATCACTTACGCTGTCAGGTAAGGATAATCCCTTAATGAGAGATATCACCTTATTTAAAAAGAAAATCCTTGCCGAAAAGAATGTGGATATTTTTATGGAGCCGGAATTCTCAACAACTCAAGAAGCAAAAAAAATACAAGGCACAGTAAAATATACGGATGCCTCAGCGGCTGCTATTATTCTTCAGCGTTTTCTGGAAAAAAGGCATTTTAAGGGGATACAGAATTAGTTTTTTTTATTGTATAATATATAGTATATGGGTATGCGTTCTCGTTTTTTACGTTCCTTTCCTGTGCCGTCTTTCTTGATGATGCCTGCGGCTTGTATTGCTGTTTCTGATGAATGTTTAAGATATGTTGAACTCAAGAAGGGGGAAAGGTCTATGGAGTTGAGTGGGCATATGGAAAAAAGGTTGTCTGAAAGCACCATTGTTTCTGGAGAGATACAGGATCATGCAAAGTTACTTGCCTCTCTAAAAGAGATGAAGGAAGAACTTGGCCTTAAACATGTTTCCATGTCTCTTCCCGAGGAGAAGGGGTACGTTTACACCACTTATGTTCCGGCTGAAAATGAAGGGGTTACAGAAGAACAGGTGGCCTTTACTCTTGAAAAGAATGTTCCTTTTGCTGTAGATGAAGTAGTGTTTGATTATGTTGAAACAGGGGAGAAAAACAAACAAGGAAAAGAAGTGGTCGTTATGGTTTTGCCTAACAATATAATGGAAGGCTATATGGAACTCTTGGAAGAGGCGGGTTTGACCCCTGTCTTTTTTGAGATAGAGTCCTACTCTCTTTCCCGTGCCACGGTTAATGCGGAAGACCCCAGGACTCATATATTGGTCCATATACAAAAAGGGTCTACTAATATATCAATAATAAGTAGGAATATTTCTCGTTTCACTTCCACTGTGCACAACGGCGTTGATCCTTTACTGGAAGATGATCCTCATAGGTCAGCTTTGTGGTTAAAAGAAGAAATAGAGAGAGTGAGGCATTATTGGCATTCTCATGGATCTGAAAAAACAGGCGACCCTCAGACCGTGATACTTTGCGGAGAGATGGTGGGTCAAAGAGGGGAAAAGGAGGTGATAGCTTCCGGTTTAGATATGGAAGTTAATATTGCCAATGTTTGGGAAAATGTAATTAGTTTTGATGAGCATATACCTGATCTCCCTCATGCTCAATCTTTGAAATTCGGAGTTGCCATTGGCCTTGCTGTAAAAGAGATCAAAAGGCGTTATTAATAATTATGTTAAATCTTCTACCGCAACAAGAGAAAGATAAGATCAGAAAAGAGTATTTACTGCGTAGGTGGTCCATCTTCCTTATATTTTTGGCTGTTTCAGGTTTTATTTCCTTAGTCTTTTTGGCTCCTGCTTATGCTGTTGTCTATTTAGAAAAACAACATTTGGAAGAGGATCTTTTAAAAACCAAAACATCCACGGACGACCTTGTGGATTCTGAGGTGTTTGAAAAAATTTCAAATCTATCTGAAGATTTAGACCTCCTTCTTCCTCATACGAAGGATGTATTTGTTATTGATATAATAAAGATGCTAACGGAAAACAGACCGGAAGAACTTTCCATTACAAGTTTTGCGGTTCAGAAGAATGTATCCGAGAAAACCTTTTCTGTCTCTATGTCGGGAACAGCCGTGACAAGGGGTTTGTTACTTGATTTTTCTGAACAGTTAAGAGGGAAAGAGTATGTAAATGAAGTTGAAATTCCACTGACCAGCTTTACGCAGGAAGAAAATCTTGAGTTTTCCATGCAACTAAAAGGAGAATTTTAATAAGATCATGAAAACTTTAAAATATATATTAATATTAAGTGGAATAGCGGCTCTCTTGGTTTGGTCTTTGTATGGTTATTTTTTGTGGGATCTGGGGGTTAGAAATGATCGGATCAATGCCCTTAAAACGGAAACTGAGCATTACAAAGAACACTATTCGGAGGTGAAGGGAATAGTTGATTTCTTGGAAAAAGAAAAAAAGCGATTAAAAGAAACCAATGAGTTATTCTTAAAAAGAAAGGATTCCGAAATAGTTAGTTTTATCACGGAAATAGAAGAGCTTGGTTCAAAAACCGGAGCATCTTTAAAGCTTTCCGGTCTGTCTAAAGAAGAGCGCGGTGGAAATGTTTTTTTGAACGCTAATGTGGAGGTATTCGGTGATTGGCAAAGTGTTACCCAGACGGTAGCTCTTATTGAGTTAATACCTTACCGTGTTTCTCTTGATGAGTTCAATTTAAGAAGGGAAGAAGGAAATTGGTCTTCTTCCATGTCTTTAAGTGTTTTAACTAAAGAATAGTATGATTCCAAAGAATAAAAGTTTTTTTAAAGAGTTAAGCAAAAACACTAAGGATATTATTTTCAGCCCTTATCCGCGCCCTAAAAGGGATTGGCTTTTTATACTTTCATTTTTCTTCATTGTTCTTTTTATAACAGCAGCCTTTAATTCTTCCGTTTTCTTATATTATGAGTACTTTTATGAGACTTTAGATGAAAAATCCCTGAAATCCTCAGTTTATGAAAAAGAGGTCGGAGACGAGCAGGATGGACTTAACTTGAATAAAGAAGAACTTAATAAAGTGTGGGGCTTTTTTGATAGTAAGGAGGAAAGGTTTGATCTTATAAAAAATAGTTGGAGAATCAGATCTCCTTTGCAAAAAGATCTTTCCCTGGAAAGTGAAGAGGAGTCGGAAAATACAGAAGAAGAAGGAGAGGTTGATGAAAATAGACAGAACGAGGAGCCGGAAGAGGGTTTTCCTGGTGAGGAGGAGGTTTTTGAGCTTTAACAAAAGTTGTTTTGCTCTTGTCAACTGCTGATGTTTTTGCCATACTCATAAACTACCTCCCGTAGTTCAATGGATAGAACGAGGGCCTTCTAAGCCCTAAATGCAGGTTCGATTCCTGCCGGGAGGACATGTTTACAAAAACCGAACACTAAGTTCGGTTTTTGTACTATCTTGGTGATAGTTTTTAATTTATTTTTATTTACCTTTTAATAAAAAAAGAGTGGAATTATGATACACATATAACCGAGCTTATACTCGGTTATATGTGGGCGCTGTAGGACTCGAAGCTTACAGCTTCAGTGCAGGTTTTCGCTATTTTGCCTCGTTCCTCGCAAAATAA
>JBNJGN010000037.1:3695-5484 GCA_051747785.1 Patescibacteria group bacterium
TCGAGTCCGCGCGACGCGTTCTCTCCGAGAACACTGCGCCAGCGCCACAGATAAAACCGAGCTTATACTCGGTTATATGTGGGCGCTGTAGGACTCGAAGCTTACAGCTTCAGTGCAGGTTTTCGCTATTTTGCCTCGTTCCTCGCAAAATAACAGAAGAACCTTTTCGAGTCCGCGCGACGCGTTCTCTCCGAGAACACTGCGCCAGCGCCACAGATAAAACCGAGCTTATACTCGGTTATATGTGGGCGCTGTAGGACTCGAACCTACGACCTATCCGGTGTAAACGGATTGCTCTAGCCAACTGAGCTAAGCGCCCGATACCCATAAAATAGCGCACTATTATCTATTTATCAAGTATATAAATCGTATCTGTACTTAAGGTAGTTCATGGAAATTGATTAAATGATCTAAAGCGGGCTTTTTTATTCTAAAATCCATAAGGAGGAAGATGGTTATCGCAGTTTAAACAGTACCCTGGATGATCTAACTCTTTAGATTCATGGGCTCTACAGGGTCCTTCAATACACCAAAATACAGCACTGTTTGAATCGAAGCTATCGGCCCAACTTTTTCTTGGGAAATTGCAATTTTCTCCAATTATATCACAAAAACGGATACTTATTTGGTGTATCTCTTTATAAGGTGAATAACTGGGACTACTCCAGTGATCCCAATCATAACTGCTTCCGGGCCATGGACCGGATTCCCATATACCATCATCTATATAACCCTCCATTCCATTGGGGCATTCTCCTCTGTTGGCATCTTCTGGATAACTTTTGTTGTCAATTTTGTACAACATTAAAGCTGTGTTCATCTGATTGGTTTCTGCCACAGCTACACTCATATATGTTCTGTTTAACGCTTTATCGAGGCCAACCAACAAGACAGAGGCTAAAATCCCAATAATTGCGATTACGGCTAGTATTTCTATTAAAGTAAAACCCCTTTTTTTATCGTGAATCATTTAATGTTGTTAGCTTTAATAATATATTATGTAGATCAAAGGACCAACATTTTTGTACTCTTTAATCATAATTACAGGCGTTTATTAATCTCTAAGTTTATGTTTTATGTTGGAAAGATTAGGGTTTATGTTACTTAAATTCTGTTTACAAAATTTGAACACCAATATAGGTGATGTTAACATTTAATTTACTGTGAAAGAACGCATTGGAAAAGAACTAAAGAGTATAGCGGTTATTATGGACGGTAACCGTAGGTGGGCTCGTTCAAAAGGACTTGATGACCTGGAGGGTCATGTTGAAGGATACGGCAATCTTTTGAATTTTTTAGATTGGATTATTGAAGCGGAAGTCCCCTATCTTACTGTTTTTGCGTTCTCTTCAGAGAATTGGAAACGGTCTAAAAAGGAGGTTGATCATTTGCAGAGTCTGATTCAAAGACTCGGTTCGGATGAAAAAGGGGATCTAATAAAAAAAGGAGTTAGAGCTAGAATGATTGGAAGAAAAGAAGATTTTCCCAAAGAAACTCAAGTAAAATTAGCTGAAATGGAGAAAGCCACCGAAAAATGTAAGAAGTTGAAGCTCAACATCGCTTTGTCTTATGGTGGAAGAGGGGAAATAGTTTCAGCTGCAAGGGAGTGGTCTCACTCGGGTGAAAAAGACGATGAGGAGAGTTTTTCTTCTTTTTTACAAACATCCGGTACTCCTGACCCTGATATTGTTATCCGGACCGGTGGAGAGCGAAGAGTATCTAACTTTCTTTTATGGCAGATAGCTTACAGTGAACTATTCTTTACTAACACTTTTTGGCCCGATTTTTC
>JBNJGN010000038.1:0-4680 GCA_051747785.1 Patescibacteria group bacterium
TGTCATTATATTCTGAAAAATTTTCACCGGGTAAAACCTCTTCAGGTCTGGCAGCACTAACCTCATACTCGTCGCCATCACTAATATCCTCCCTCCATGTGGTACCAGACGGACAGGAGGGTTCATCCATTTCCAAAGCGCAGATCCTGTAATTATCTCTTTTGTTAATAGCCATTTCAATACCCTCCATGGCCATTTTAGCAGCTAAATGATGATTCTCGGCTTGCCTAAAAGCCTTCATACTTGTCACTGTGGTAGACACAAAAGCACCGAGGGAAATGGCCAATATTGAAAAAGCAACCAATGCCTCAACAAGAGTGAATCCTCTCTTTAATTGATCTTTCTGTTTTTTCGGCTCTCTTTGTTTTACCATATAAACATTAATCAATGCTTACTCTTTTCGTTTCAACCAAAGCACTGGTATAAAAGGTTATCTCTTCTTGAAATTCTTCAGCCTTATCTCTTATTATTATTTTAACATAACCCACCGGCATAAGATCCTCGCTTCCTCCAACATCAGTAGTTATCCAAACCGTCGGCTCAGGACGTAAATAGTTTACACTTGCCGAAGAAACACTTGATGTTCCGGTATCCATTATATTTTTCTCTATTTCGTAAATAAAAGCATTATCTTTAAGCTCAAAAGTTTCCACGGCTGCGGCAACACTTGAACCCAGACTTAAAGATCCCATCTCCTCATGGCATGTTTGGTGAGCGTTTGTGTTATATGCAAAATTATCGTTAAAATCCACCTCATCATCTTTATTATCGTCAGCAAGGCAGTTAGCGTAAATAATAAACTCGTCAGGATTACTCATATCAAAATGCAATCCGTAACTCGGAAAGACTCCCCTGTATTCAGCAACCGATATAGACTGCTGTCTGGCCCTTTTGGCCATATTTACAATCTGACGAGAAGCCGCATCCACCTCGGCATCGGACTGTACAAGATCCGCTCTTAGCATCGTAACAGAAGTTATTATCCCTATAATAGCGATAACCACAAGAAGTTCTATTAAAGTAAATCCGCCTTGGCGCATACTTAATATTTTATCCCGTATAAGAACAAACAGCAATGTAGAAATGTTGATTACCCAAAAACCCGCAATAGCCTTAATAAATGTTAAAATATCCTGAAAGTAATTTATGAAACAGAAACTACCACGATCAGTTGAGAAAAAAATTGAGAATCTACGCCGTGAGATAAGACGGCATAACTATAACTACTATGTTTTAGATAAACCGGAAATATCAGACGCCGCTTATGATTCCCTAATGCAAGAGCTTTTGGAACTGGAAGAAAAATACCCTCAATATAAAACTGCCGACTCACCCACAAAACGCGTGGGAGGAGAGCCTCTGGAGGGGTTTGAAAAGATAGAACACTTGGTACCTCAATGGTCTTTTAATAACGCTTTCACCGAAGAAGAGTTAAGAGAATTTGATACTAGAGTTAAAAAATCCCTGAAATATGACCCTACCTATATATCGGAACTTAAAATAGACGGTTTCAAAATAGTACTAAATTACGAAAAAGGAGTCTTAAAAACAGGCGCCACTCGCGGAGACGGGAAAATGGGCGAAGATGTTACCGAGAATATCAAAAGGATCGGCTCTATACCTTTAAGGCTCTCAGAGGAGATAGACCTGGTAGCTGAAGGAGAGATATGGATGGGTAAAAGTGAATTTGATAGAGTTAACAGATATAAACAGGAAATAGGCGAATCAGTATTCGCCAATCCAAGGAACGCCGCAGCCGGAACCATAAGACAGCTAGATCCTTCGGTGGTCTCCAAAAGGCACCTGGACTCTTTCATATACAATATAGGCCGTACAGAGAAAACCGACCTCAAGACACAGACAGATAAGCTTGAACTCCTTAAAAAGCTCGGTTTTAAGGTAAACCCTCACTACAGACTCTGCCAAAACATTGAAGAGGCCATAGAACACTGGAGAGAATGGAAAGAAGGTACAGAAACACAGGATTACCTTGTTGACGGTACGGTAATAAAAGTAAATGAGATCAACCTTCAAAATGAGCTCGGGTACACCTCTAAAGCTCCTCGTTTTAGCATAGCCTTCAAATTCCCAGCCGAGCAGGCGGCAACCACAATTGAGGACGTTCTTTTTCAAGTAGGCCGAACAGGAGTGATAACTCCGGTTGCAAAACTAAAACCAACGCTAGTAGACGGCTCCACGGTATCCCGAGCCACTCTGCACAACGAAGATGAAATAAAACGGCTTGATACGCGTATCGGCGATACCGTAATAGTACAGAAAGCCGGAGACGTTATTCCCGACATAGTAAAAGTGGTCAAAGAAATCAGAACCGGCAAAGAGAAACCCATAAAGTTTCCCAAAAGAGTGGAAGGGTGCGGAGGAAATGGTGCCATTGAGAGAATTCCCGGGCAAGCAATGTATCGATGTGTAACTTCCGATTCAAACGAGATCCTCAGACAGAAACTGGTTCATTTCGCTTCCAAAAAAGCATTTAACATAGACGGATTAGGTCCCGCCATTATAGACAAGCTGTTAGATGTAGGCCTAGTATCCTCTTACGCGGATATTTTCACCCTTAAACAGGGAGACCTTGAAGAGTTACCGGGATTTGCCAAAAGATCGGCAGAGAACCTCCTCTCCGCCGTAAATGAGTCGCGTAGAGTGAGCCTACCTCAGTTACTCGTAGGATTATCCATTCCTCATGTCGGAGAAGAAGCTGCCAGAATACTGGCAAGAGAGTTCAGGAAACTGGATAACATAAAGAAAGCCGAAACCGAGAACTTTGAGGCCGTAGACGGTATCGGCCCCGTAATGGCAGAAGCCATAAAGAACTGGTTCAGAGACGAGGTTAATGTAAAAGCTCTTAATAAGCTTTTAAAGGAAATAGACATCAAAGAACCCTATGAAGAGAGATCCTTGGAAGGGAAACTTATGGGGAAAACACTGGTTTTAACCGGAACACTCTCAGAAATGAACCGAGATGAAGCCTCCGAAAAGGTTCGTAAAGAAGGAGGAAAGATATCAAGCTCAGTTTCCGCATCAACCGACTATCTTGTGATCGGCAAAGATCCGGGCAATAGCAAGAAGAAACAGGCGGAAAAACTTGGTGTTACCATTATAAAAGAAGAAGAGTTTCTGCAAATGTTAAACTAAAAATCGGCTAGAATAAAAACTTTTGCCATGATAGTATTTACTTTATGAAAAAGGAAGATATTGAACATTTATCACAGCTGGCCAGAATAGAACTATCTTCAAAGGAGAAGGAAGTTCTGGAAAAAGACTTTGAAAGCATACTGGACCATATAAACCAAATAAAAAGCGTATCGGAATTCATTGACGCCACCACCGATACGGCTACCGGAGACGTCCGCAATGTGTTCCATGAAGATGATGCTAAAAAAGAACTCTCAGCTGATAAAGTGGTCAGCCTTTTCCCCAAAACGGAAGAAGGATATTTGGTAGTTAAAAAGGTACTTGAACAATGAAAGATGATCTCACCATAAAAGAAGCGAAAGAGATGCTCGCTAAAAAAAAGATCGGGGTTTCCGAACTTGCTGAGTTTTATTTAAATAATATAAAAGAAAAAGATAAAGAGATATCAGCTTTTTTAGAGGTATTTGGAGACACTAAAGAACAGAGCAAAAAGGCCCAAGAGAAGATCAACGCTGATCAAGCAGATGATCTTACCGGAATACCTTTAGCTATAAAAGATAACATTTTAATAGAAGGTAGGAGTGTTTCTGCCGGCTCCAAGATCCTTGAAGGATACACTGCCCCCTACGACTCCACCGTGGCTAAAAAATTAAAAAAGGATGATGTTGTTTTTATGGGCAGAACAAATATGGATGAGTTCGCCATGGGTGGCTCCACAGAGAAATCCGCCTTTATGAAAACAAAAAACCCACGAGACACCTCAAGGGTGCCCGGCGGGTCATCCGGAGGGTCCGCAGCGGCAGTGGCAGCGGGAATGGTGCCGGCGGCCTTAGGTTCTGACACAGGCGGTTCTGTCAGACAGCCCGCTTCATTTTGCGGTTGCGTAAGCTTAAAACCAACATACGGAGCCGTTTCTCGCTTCGGATTAATAGCCATGGGCTCCTCTCTTGACCAGATCGGACCCATAACGAAAACCGTCAGTGATGCCGAGGTGCTATTTAACTGCATTTCAGGAAAAGACGATCATGACAGTACTACTTATGAAAGCCGGCTTCTTGAAAAAGAAAATAAAGACAAAGACAAGATCATAGGTGTCCCTTGGCATCTTTTAGAGAAAGAGGGAGTGGATAAAGAAGTAATAGAGGCCTTCAAAGAAAATCTTCTGAAGCTGGAAAAATTGGGCTACAAAACAAAAGAAATTAAACTCCCCTACTTTGAATACACTCTGAGTGCCTACTATATACTTATGCCTGCGGAGGTCTCTTCTAATATGGCCCGCTTTGACGGGATGAGATACGGAGCCAAATCCGAAGGAGACAGTATAGGATCGGAATATATGAAAACCAGAGCTCTTTTCGGAGAGGAAGTAAAAAGAAGGATCATAACGGGAACTTTCGTTCTATCCTCGGGATACTACGATACCTACTATAACAAAGGATACACTGTGAAAAGATCAACCGTTTCCGATCTTGAACGCGTCTTTTATGACGAAAAGGAGCCAATTGAAGCTATAGCCATACCGACAAC
>JBNJGN010000039.1:0-4677 GCA_051747785.1 Patescibacteria group bacterium
TCTTGATAGAGCTCTCCGTTTATCTGTATTTCAGGTACTCCGGAAGTTTGCATTTCATCTTTGCAACGGTCAAAGCTTTCCTGACAGTTAACATATATTGGCGAAACAGCATCATAACCACCGAAAGATTCAACTAACTGATCACAAAAAGGACAGGTGGGTGTGCCATATATCACCACCTCGGCCTCTTTCAGGCATTCAATGAAGGCTTTTTCTTCTTCATTTCCCTTGTTTGATGGCTCTTCGGAGAGTATTTCCAATGTTACATCATCCTTGCTTTTCAATTCAAAGTACTCCGGAAGGATCTCAACACCCTCAATTACACCTGCCGTTATTTTATACGAACCCGGATCAAGAGAGTTTTCTGACAGGTTATGGTGAGCCTCCCAAACATGCTTACCGCCGGCGGGAACCGATACTTCAGTTAGAGCCTGTGTGCAGAAATTATTATCCATTAAGCGATAGTCGCCTATCTCGTAATCAAACTGACATCCTGAATTGAACTTTAAGGTTACATCTTCTTCGGTGGGGTTTTTCAGTTCTACAGTGATCAATATCTTCTCATCTGCTTCATATTCATATTTATCGGTACTAACGATCTGTATTAATTTTCCGGAAGTTTCTTTACTTTCATCTTTATGCTCTTCCATCTCTTTTAGCTCTCTATTGATAAAACCGCGAGTTTTGGGGCCGAAATATCCGGCAGTCGGGGAAATACCGTTGACGGCTTGGTATGCGGCCACAGCCTGTTTGGTTCTCTCTCCGTAGTATGTACTCTCATTGCCGGTCGAGCCAGACCCGCTTCTGGCCACAGTGTAGCCATTTTTGTTCAACCACTCCTGCAGTCTTTTAACTTCAGGGCCGGTGCTTCCCACGGAAAGATCTCTACTGAAGGTCTTATGGGAAGTGGTGGCTGTATTTTCTCCGGTTAAGGCATCTTCAACATTGGTCACTGTTTCTTTATCTACGTCAAAGGACTCCAAAAGTTTAAGAACGGAATCCACCTGGTCTTGGGTCAACGCCTGTGCCGAGATTGTGAAAAAGGAAATGCAGAGGAAAAACCCTGCTGAGAGAAGCATTATTTTAGGAAATGATCTTTTTATCATATATTAGTCTGTTAATTTTAATTAACTCTATCAATATCGTTAAGATAAATTATATCTTAAGTGAACCGATCACTCCACTCTTAATAAACCGTTTTCCCCCGAAATAAAAACGATGTCACCCTCTTTTGAGGTTTCAAGCACATCAGCTCCTACGTAATCAAAAGTTTCCAAAACCTCATCATTAGGGTGACCGTAACTGTTATCCTCTCCGGCGGAAACTACGACATAGCGAGGTAAAACCACCTCCAAAAGATCTAAGCTGTTGGAGGTTTTTGAACCGTGATGTCCAGCCTGAAAGATGTCACTTTCAAGTACCTCTCCATCAAGATCTACCAAATACTCTTCAACAGAGGAAGAAGAGTCGCCGGTAAACAAAAAAGAGCTCTCCTTGTGGTCTATTTTCACCCAGACAGAGGAATCATCAGGGTCCATAAGACGCGTATCCCTTTCAGGAAAAAGAGTGTGTACAAAAACTCCATCACCAAGATCTATTATCATCCCTCTTCTGGTATATATTCTGCGAATATCATTTTGATCTAAGGCTTCCTCATACTCGTCCACTAATCCCGTTTTATACCCGGACCCCGAATCTAAAACATATGTCACGTCAACAGCTTCAAGCAAAGGAACAAACCCGTCCATATGATCGGCGTGAGGATGAGTAATAAGAACAATGTCAAGGCTCTGATCATAAAAAGGAAGACTCTCTGCAACAGAATGAGCCGTATCAACCCCTCCTCCAACGTCTATAAGCATTCTGTTACCACTTCTCGACTCTATAAGAGCACAATCACCTTGCCCAACATCAAAAAAAGTCAACTTGAGCTCCGGCCCGGTCTCTTCAATAAAAATTACTGAGTAAACAAAGATATTTAACAGTATCAACAGGGAAACAGACAGAAAGAACGGGGTATAATTCAAATGTAGATCAAAACCGAGCTTCATATAGTAATTATAATATTTCTTATGGACGCTTTTGTGAAATACGTCATTCCGGCAGGGTCGGGTTTTATCACCGGCATAGCTCTCTTTTCCTTATTCCGGTCCTTTACTCCCTTTTTAATAGTATCTCTTTTTTTCATCTCTTACTTATCAGCCGGTATCTACTCCGGTTATTTTTTTAACAGATATCTTATATCTTTCTCTTTAATAATATTTTTCATATGGACGGGAGGCTTTTATACCAACATATCAACAGAAGAAGCACTCAATAACCCGGAAAGAGTGGTCAAAGAAGAAGAGGTTTTGATCGTATCCGAAGAAGAGAAGGCGGACAGCTTCTCTCGTTATACCGCCAGAACGGAAAACGGGCTGAGTTTGCTTCTTACGACGTTCTCGTATCCCAAGTTCCCGTACGGAACGAAAGTAAAAATAAGCGGAGAGATCCGTGAACCTCCGGTTTTTGATGATTTTAACTACAAAGCATATCTGAAAAAAGAAGGCATTGACGCCGTGGTCTATTTCCCTGAAATAGAAATGGTAAAAAAGCCAAACCCATCACTTAAAGGCACAGTACTTTCCTTTAAGGACTCCTTAAGATCAGCCCTCCGAAGCTCTCTTCCTTATCCGCACAACACCATAGCCGGAGCCATGATATTAGGTGACGGGGATAGGGTTCCCGAGAAAGTGGGCGCTCTTTTCTCTGCAGTCGGCATAAGGCACATAATAGCTATATCCGGTCTTCATGTAACTATCATAGCAGGCCTGTTTTTAGCCTTCTTTTCTTCTTTTTTAAGAGTGGGGAGAAACGTGGCTTTTTGGGCAACCTCTTCTTTTGTTTTTCTCTTCGTATTTTTTGTGGGTGCTCCACCCTCAGCTATAAGAGCCGGAATTATGGCTTTAATATTTCTTTTTTCTTTTAAAATAGGAAAACCTTACAGTGCCCCCAGAGCTCTTTTCGTGACAGCTATCATAATGCTGGCCGTAAACCCGATGTTGCTTATTCACGATATCGGTTTTCAGCTCTCTTTTTTGGCGGTTTTGGGAATGTTCTATATAACACCCCATATAGAAAAAACACTGGGTAAAGAAAGATCATTCCTGGAAGAAGAAAAGAGGGTTTCCAAAAAGAGTGGTCTGGTATCACTTTTTTCGGTCTCTATCGGGGCACATTTGGCCACCTTACCTCTGGTTGCTTATAATTTCGGCCTCATATCTCTTTCGGCTCCTTTTATAAATATAATAGCCGTCCCCCTTCTTCCGGTGATAGTTATAAGCGGATTTTCCGGCGCTCTACTGGGTACTTTCTCGGAAATATTGGGCCAAATATCATCCTTCCCCGCCTTTTTGGGAATTGAGATCATATTAATAACAGCCAAGATCATTGATAAGTTACCTTTGAGTAGTATGGAAGTTAACGTACCTTTTGTTTGGGCATTTCTCTCTTATATATTACTTATTCTCCTGTTTTGGCAATTAAAATTAAAGAGACCCTCTATCAGTAAGACCAGTTATCCATCAGATTTTTCTCTTCATCGGGAGAATAAGCCTTTTTAAATCGAGCCCCCGATACACCTTCCACTCTTTTTTTACACTCACCCCAAGTCCCATGAGAAGCAACCTTGCCCCTTACTTCACTTACATAAGAGTAAGGTTTACGGGAAAAGGTTTTTTTCTTTTCTTTACTCAATGACTTATCATTATTTTGCTCCAATGAAAGAATATCTTTATCATACTCGGAATAAGCACACTTCCTCAGAGGGAAATCCTCCCCGTCGGCAAAACGACAGGCTATCTCATCGGCCCTCTCATTTCCGGCGACGCCGGCGTGTCCTCTTACATGCTTCCATGTAGCATTAATCTGCTTGGAAAGCTTCCCGAGCTCTTTCCAGAGATCTTCGTTTTTAACCGCACTTCCTCCTTTTTTGATCCAGCCGTTACGCTCCCAAGATCTTATCCATCCCGTTATCCCTTTTATTAAATAACCGGAATCGGTATAGACGGTTATCCTGTGATCACGATCTTTGGATAAATTCTCTAAAATGTACTTTATGGCTTCAATAACGGCCTTTAACTCCATTCTGTTATTAGTGGTATTCCTCTCTCCTCCCCCCAGCTCAACAACGTATTTCTCATTTTCACTCTCAAGCGAAAAGATAATGACCGCACCCCACCCACCGGGACCGGGATTTCCTCTGGAAGATCCATCCGTGAAAACAGTTACCTCTCTCTGTTCGTTATTATTTTTATCCATAACAGTATTATATCCCGAAAAAGAATTAAAAAAAATCCTTGCAAATATACATTCATGCTGTTATCCTCCTACTCTTGAGCTTGCTTTTATTGACAAAAGAAGAATATAAAGGTATTGTTAGGCAAGCTTTCAATTTAGCGGTCAACCCGTTAAATATGATCTTTGACATGGAAACAAACAACGGAAGGAGGACTATATATGTTAACCGAAAGGCATTTTCTTTTGGTAGCACTTTCCGCGATCATTGCTTTATCTGCAGGATGTGCAATGAAACCTAAAGTCGTCTACGACGACGGCACACCTGTTCCCTCTACCGTGTATATGGAGAGAAATCTCCAGACAGAGATCACGGTAGAGGCGTATATTTCCCGAATAATT
>JBNJGN010000040.1:0-4507 GCA_051747785.1 Patescibacteria group bacterium
GCTAGACAGAAAGCCCAACAAAGCGGAGGAAGAAAACAGTTGATTATCTTTATAAATTTTGTCAAATTGGCATTTAAGGGATATACTTTGAAAATATGGCAAAAAAAGAAGAAATATCAAACATAAGGCACACCCTTTCACATTTATTAGCAGCCGCCGTAATAGAAATATACCCCGACGCCAGACCGGCCTTCGGTCCTCCGACCGAAACCGGATTCTATTACGACTTTGATTTCGGTGAAAAAACCCCAAAAGAAGAGGACCTGAAGAGAATAGAAAAGAAAATGAGAGAACTCCTTTCCTCTTGGGACGAGATAAAGAAAGAGAACATCTCCAAAGATAAGGCTTTAGCGATATTTAAGAATAACCCCTATAAAAAAGAACTGGTAGAAGAGATATCAGATAAAGGAGAAGAGATAACAGTCTACACCTCCGGAGAATTTACCGACCTTTGCGAAGGAGGTCATGTCAAAAGCGCCGAAAATATTGCTACCGACTCCTTCAAGCTTTCCAGTATTGCCGGCGCGTACTGGAGAGGCGACGAGCAAAACAAAATGCTAACACGCATTTACGGATTGGCTTTCCAAACCAAAAAAGAACTGGATGAGTTCATAGAAAAGATGGAGGAAGCCAAAAAATGCGACCACAGAAAACTGGGAAAAGAGCTGGGTCTTTTTGTTTTCTCCGAAAAGGTAGGCCCCGGACTTCCACTTTACACTCCAAAGGGACAGATAGTTTTAAACGAAATAAAAGATTTCTCAAAACAGTTGAGAAAAGAAATGGGATATAAAGAGGTTCAGACTCCGCACATAAACAGAAGAGAACTGTTTGAGATATCCGGTCACTACCAAAAATACAGCGAGGATATGTTCAAAGTAAAGTCAAACTACACTGAGGAAGAGTACTTCATCAAACCGATGAACTGCCCCCAACACACTCAGCTATACGCTTCAGAGCTGAGAAGTTATCGTGATCTCCCTTTCCGGGTTTATGACCACTCCCTTTTATACAGAGACGAGAAACCGGGAGAACTATCCGGACTCACTCGCTTAAGATCCTTCTCACAAGACGACGGCCACTGCTTCTGCACCGAAGAACACCTAGAAGAAGAGTTCTCAAAGATCCTAAAGGCAGTTAAAAGCGCCATGGATAAATACAAAATGGAATACCATATCCGCTTTTCAACCCGTGATGAAAATAAAAAGGAGGAGTACTTGGGAGACGACAGTGCCTGGGAGATATCTCAAAAGAAAATGCACTCTCTACTTGAAGAGCTAGGTATAGAGTACGAACACGGAGAAGGAGAGGCCGCTTTTTACGGTCCCAAAATGGATCTTATGGCCAGAGACGCCTTAGGAAGAGAGTGGCAACTCTCCACCGTTCAACTTGATATGAATATGCCCAAGCGCTTTGAACTGGAGTACATAGATAAAGAGGGTAAATCACAAACACCCCTTATGATCCACAGCGCTTTGGTCGGATCGCCGGAGAGGTTCTTGGGAGTACTGATAGAACACTACAAAGGGCACCTACCTTTCTGGCTCTCACCCACTCAAGTAAAAGTGATATCTATAGCAAAAGAACACAAAGAACACGCAGAAAGAATAGAAAAAATACTCAATGATAAGAACTTCCGCGTAGAAGCCGACCTATCCGATGAAAGCCTTTCTAAAAAGGTAAGGAACGCCAAAAAAGAAAAAGTTCCCTACCTTCTTGTAATTGGAGACAGCGAAGTCAAGAATAAAACAGCCACTCTTGAAGGGCGAGAGGGTAAAATAGGAGAAAAAACAGAAAAGGAGCTGCTAGAATATCTGGAAAACTTAAGATCTTAAATTAAAAGCGCGAGTAAAACTCGCGCTTTTAATTTATTTCTTTTCAAGAAAAATTATATATCCACTGTTGCTTTATCGGCATTTGACTGGATAAATGACTTTCTGGAAGGAACGTCCGTTCCCATTAAAATATCAAAAACCTTATCCGCCTCAACGGCATCATCTATGGTTATCTGCTTCACGGTCCTACCTTGGGGATCCATAGTGGTCTCCCATAACTCTTCGGCATTCATCTCCCCTAAACCTTTATACCTCTGGAACGAGAGCTTGGAAGACGGTTTCTTTTTGACTTCAGGCTCCCCTTCTGCTTCTTCGCTTCCCTCTTCCGATTCGGCATCTTCATTTACAACATCTCCTCCATGAGCAAATATGTAATCTTCCTTTTCCTTTTCAGTATAAACGTAAGCGGTTTCTTTCCCCTTCTTTATCTTATACAGAGGCGGTAGAGCTATATATACAAACCCACCCTCTATCAATGGACGGAAATACCTATAAAAAAGAGTTAAGAGAAGAGTCCTTATATGTGCTCCATCAATATCAGCATCCGTGGCTATTATTATCTTATGATATCTCAACTTCTCAAGATCAAACGTATCTCCTATAGCCGTACCCAAAGCGATAACCAGATTCTTTATCTGTTCGGAGGCCAGAGCCTTATCAATACGGGCACGTTCAATATTTAATATCTTGCCTCTTAAAGGCAGAATGGCTTGAGTTCTCCTGTCTCTTCCGGTTTTAGCCGTACCACCTGCCGAGTCTCCCTCCACAATAAAAAGCTCTCCTTCCTCAGGTGTAGTTCCGCTCTGGCAGTCCGCCAGTTTTCCGGGAAGGGTCATACCCTCAAGAGCACCCTTACGAAGCACGCTCTCCTTGGCCGCCTTGGCCGCCTTGCGCGCCTTAAGGGCCAAGCTCACTTTCTGTATAATGGCCTTGGCGTCATCGGGATTCTCTTCCAAGAAGGCATCTAGCCCTTCCGAGAGCACGGAATCAACCTCGCTTCTGGCTTCCACTGTTCCCAGCTTAGCCTTGGTCTGACCTTCAAACTGGATCTCTTTTAACTTAACGGATATGACCGCCGTCAGTCCCTCCATTACATCATCCCCGGTAAAGCTGTCTTCACTCTCTTTAACCAGATTATTTCTTCTTGCATAACTATTTAGGGTTCTGGTAAGAGCCGTCTTAAAACCGGTAACATGAGTTCCGCCTTCGGCGGTGTATATGTTATTAGCAAAAGGTAAGATCCTGTAAGATATATCATCAACGTACTGAAGTGATACCTCTACTGATTCATACTCATTAATGTATTTTTCTATATAGAAAATGTTCTTGTGTACCGACTTGAATGACTTATTATAGAATCTAACCATTGAATAAAGACCTCCCTCAAAAAAGAAAGACATTGATGGTATATCCTTTATGGCGTCTTTGAGATAGTAAACCCCTGTATCAGAAAGCGGAACATCCTTGACCTCTCTGGCATCCAAAACGGTTATGCGAAGACTCTTTACCAAATAAGCCTGCTGACGAAGATGGTTAACTATCTTATCCCAACTGAAAGATATATTGGGGAATATCTCCGGATCCGGCTGAAACTCTATGATAGTACCGTTCTTGTCTGTGCTTCCCGCTTTTTTGAGTTTGCCCTTGCTTATACCTCTCTCATACTCCTGAACATAAATACCGCCGTCTTTATGTACCACGGCTTTAGCGTAAGTAGAAAGAGCATTAACAACTGAAATACCGACACCGTGCAATCCTCCGGACACCTTATATCCTTCGTTACTAAACTTACCTCCGGCGTGTAGTGTGGTCATAATGGTCTCAAGAGCCGAAAGACCCGTCTGCTTATGTTTATCAATAGGAATACCTCGGCCGTTATCAACCACTCTTATCCTGTTGTCAGGTAAAAGGGAAACCTCAATATTATCCGAGTAACCGGCCATGGCCTCATCTCGAGAATTATCAAAAACCTCCCAGATAAGGTGATGAAGTCCGTCGGGACCGGTAGTTCCGATATACATACCGGGCCTACGACGAACCGGATCAAGTCCTTCCAATACGGTTATCTGCTCAGCTGTATATGCGTCTTTTTTAGTTGTTTTTTTGCTATCTTTAGGAGCCATAATAAAAATGAGTACCTCCAAGTACTACTCTACATTATACTACAAAAACCGCTAAAATCCAAAAAAAGACACCTTTCCCAAACCAAAAACCCATCTCTTCCTCTCTTAACTTGGGGATGTCTGACTTCCCCATGGCCTTATTTTAAGCCGTATTTTAGATCTAAATAACAGTCTAGCAAAAAACCCATATTTAGAGCTATATTTTAACTACTTTTTTCCTCCGGGGATGTCAGACATCCCCAAACACGATATCCCTAATATTTTGTCCTTCCTTGCCTTTTCTTGAAGAAATGTCTGACATCTCAAATACTTCTTAATCTGTGGAAGTCTGACTTCCACAGGTTATGACTTCCACAGATTAATTCTACTCTCTTTTTGCGGAAGTTAGACTTGCACAACTTCTCTTTCACCGCGCAAGACACCGTAACATCAAAAAGTAATTTGGTAGGGGGTCGCCCCCTACCATTTTTAGATTATTCTTCTCATCTTTTTTATTTTTTTCTCCTCAATATATAACTTGGGGATGTCAGACATCCACAAGCCCTGTGGAAT
>JBNJGN010000041.1:0-4231 GCA_051747785.1 Patescibacteria group bacterium
GAAGTAGTGCGTGTACTGCGTAGCTTTAGCGAAGTAGTGCGTGTACTGCGTAGCTTTAGCGAAGTAGTGCGTGTACTGCGTAGCTTTAGCGAAGTAGTGATGTGGACTCGGGGGGAGTTGAACCCCCGACCTCCGCAATGCGAATGCGGCGCTCTACCAACTGAGCTACGAGCCCTTACGTGGAAAGATAATATCACACAAATATTATTTATTTCCAATAAATAAACTAAAAATCCGACGTGAGGAGATAGGCAAGACCCAAGAAGAGTTATGGGTTACAATTATCAAAATGGAGATAGTGGCTATTTTTATAACCTTTATACTAGCCGGGATCGCTACGGAACTTACAGGTTTCGGAGTGGCAACCATCTCAATGGCGCTTCTTCCTTTTTTCTTTCCGGTTTCAGTAGCGGTACCTGTCGTAGTAATGATATCGACTACCTCCACCGGAATAGTTGCTCTTAAAACAAAGACAACGGGGTTATGGAAACATATGCTATCACTGGTGGCGGGTTCGGCAATCGGTGTTCCTTTGGGAATATTGATGTTAAACAACCTAAACGAAGACCTCTTGAAAGTAGTACTTGCCATCTTTCTTATCACTTATTCGGTTTATGGTTTACTTAAAAGACAGACATTTATAAAAGCAACAGTCATAAAAAGTACAGTTGTGGGAACGATCGCCGGATTCTCCAGCGCCCTGCTGAGTATCCATGGACCCATAGTCGGTTCATACTCCTCTGCCAATAAATCCTTCAATAGAAACGAAACAAGAGATATAATAGCAACCTATATGTTCTTCGCCGGTGTTTTTACCGTTGCCGGTCATTACTTAAGTGGCAACATTACAGATGAAGTGGTTAATAATTTTCTCTATGCTCTACCCTTTTTACTGCTCGGTATTTTGATCGGATCAATTATTTTTAAAAAAATGAATGAGTTATCCGTCAGAAAATTCATATACATATTTATACTTGCTGCGGGTATGCTAATGATCATCTAAAAGATATCTTTTCTTTATTAGAAAAGCCATACCAGTATCAAAAGAACCGATACCGGAACGGGAAGAAATCTCACAACAATAACAGTTGTATGTGCCAGTTTTTTCCAGCGAGTACCAAAGCCTTCAACGAGATCGTGCCTAGAAATACTCCAACTAATGATAGCTCCACCAACGATACCGGAAGTTACCACTATCTGATTGGCGGCAAACATATCAAGTATCTCCAAGAAGGGTCTTCCCACTACAGAGAGATCCATAGGGGTAAAACTCAAGGCAGCTAACACCCCTAAAGGAAGAAGAGCTAAAAACGAAGCTCCTGTCGCTTTTATCTCCGATAGACCGAACTCCTCTCTAACAGCAGTCTTTACAACTTCCATACCCGCTATACAGGAACTTATAGCGGCCAAGAAAAAAAGTGAAAAGAAAAACATGGCTAAAATAGAGCCAAAAGAGATAGCCTTAAAAGCTAAAGGCAAAGTTGTAAAAGCCAATTCAGTTCCTTCGGCAGGGTCCAGTCCGAAGGTAAAAACTATAGGAAACAACATAATAACAGCTATCAGAGCGATAGAGGTTTCTATACCGGCAACCCAACCGGCTGATCGGGGTAAGTTGATCCCTTTTTTCATAAAGCTTCCGTAGGTTATCAAGTACCCCTGCCCTACAGCTAAAGAATAGAAAGCCTGCCCAAAAGCCAAGAGCCATAATGTAGGGTTTAAAAAATCAGAAAGGTCAGGATTAAAAAGAAAACTTAGGGCCTCTCCACGACCTTCCAAAGTAAGACTATAAAAGGTAAGTAGAAGTATTACAGCAATAAGAGCCGGCATCATTATTTTAGACAGCCATTCTATCGTTTTTACCCCTTTGGCCACTACCAAAGAAGTTATGGCAACGACCGCCAAAAAATACCAAAGGGAGGCATAACTATCGGTAAAATCGGAAAAAGAGACCAGATTCCCTTTTAAGCTTTCAACAGCAAAACCCAGGGTCCATCCCGTGATAACCAGATAGTAGCTCATTATTATGAGAGTTAAAATAACCACCAGCCAACCTATGGGAGCGGCTCTTTTGAGTATCCTGCGGAAAGTACGAACAGGACTCCCTCTCTCCGCTCTACCGGCACTTATCTCCAAAACCATTAAAGGAACCCCCATCGTTATAACCGCTATTATATAAGCGATAATAAAAGCCCCTCCCCCGTTCTCACCGGCAAGGTAAGGAAATCTCCATATATTACCAAGACCTACAGCGGCGGCGGCAGTGGCAAAAACAAAAGCGCTCTCGGAAGACCAATAAACACGACGAAATGTGTAGGACATCTTATTCTCTATTTTTATTTACCATTAAAAATTTATTCATCATTCTTCCCTTTACCTTCTCCATCCTCCTCTTGCAAACTCTCCCTCAGCTTTTCTCGGATGACCTCCTTAAAATGATCAAAGTCACGAAAGCCCACAATCGGCTCACCATTCACAAAAAAGAAAGGCGCACCCATAACACCTCTTTCTTTGCCCTCTGCCTTGCTGTTATATACAAGATCATCATAACGCCTTTCATTAAAACATTTAACTAACAGCTCCTTGTTCAGCCCCAGGTCCTCGGCATAAGCTTTATGCAGATCACTTAGCCTCCACCTATGCCTATCTATATCAGCCCTGGAATATAGAGCATCATGATACTGCCAAAATGCTCCTTGCTCATTGGCACACCAAGCAGCCAAAGCAGCCTCTTCTCCACCGGTAGTAATGAAGTCCTTGTAAACATACTTAACATAGCCCGCATCAATAAATTCCTCTTTTATCTTAGGCATGACATTTTCCCAAAAATCAACACAGTAACCACATGCATAATCCGAGTACTGTTCCAGTAAAACAGGGGCTTGAGGATTACCTACCATATTCTCTTCTTTGTAGTTCCAGTCACGAATAGTAAAAGTTTCGGATAGATCTTCTTCAAACAGCGTACCACCCGGGTTCTCGGAAGAACTGTTTTTATCTTTTTCGTTCTCTTCTTTTGCGGGAGAGGTAACTAAGAAGACTCCTGCCACCATTCCAACTGCCATTAAAGAAGCAATGATATTACCAAAATTACCCATAAATTATTCAAAATAAAACAGTCAGATATTTGACTTACAAACACATAATATCCTTTGCATCTAAAAAAGAAAAGGTCTTTTTAATCGCTAAATAAAGCACCCGATAACTTGAAAGTGTTGACAACGGAGTTTTTTTTGACATCATTACATGGTAATTATTAACTTTTGGTTAATTTTACAAATACGCACCACTTAATGCGTTACGTTTAATATCTATGTCTGAAGAAATCGAACAAAAAAATATAATAATGCTTGTATCATTAAACGCTTCCGCGGGAATTAAGGATTTCAAAGAAAGCGAAGAAAGTTCCGGATACAGGCTGGTGATACTTTATCAAAACAAGCCCAAAACCAAAAAACAGGAAGGTCTGTTGGAAATGTATGACGTAGCAATAAGATGCAACCTTGATTCTGCTAAAGCCGTAACTCAAGCAATAAAACCCTATGAAAATGAGCTCTTGGCGGTAACCTGCCGGGGAGAAGGGAACATTCCGGCCTTTCAAAAGGTTATTCCTCATGTGCCCTATCTCAGAACCCCTACAACAGAATCTCTGGAGTGGTCAACTAACAAACTCAAAATGAGGAGGCGCTTTAACGCCTATGACCACAACATTACTCCTAAATTCACGGTGGTTCAGGACGCAAAAGAAAAGAGCTTAAAAAAAATAGAAGAAAAAGTGGGCTTTCCTTTAATAATAAAGCCGGTAGGATTGGCTTCAAGTCTTCTCGTTAGTGTCGCCTACTACCCCGAAGAGCTAGAACAATCCTTAAAAAAAACCTTACGGAAGATTCAAAAAATATATAAAGAGATGAATGGCAGAGGTGAACCGGAAGTTCTGGTGGAACAGTTCATAGACGGAAACATGTACTCTGTTGATGCCCACATCGGATCACGTGGAGCTGTGTACTTCAACCCTTTCGTTCATATAAAGACCGGGCGCTCAGTCGGATTTGACGATTTCTTCGGATATCAGCAGTCTACCCCTGCAGGGCTGAACAAAAACAGCATAAAAGAAGCTCAAGAGGTAAGCATAAAGGCCATAAGAGCACTGAAATTAAGAAGTACCACGGCACACATAGAGCTCTTGCAAACAGAAAAGGGATGGAAAGTTATAGAGGTTGGCCCCAGAATGGGC
>JBNJGN010000042.1:0-4185 GCA_051747785.1 Patescibacteria group bacterium
TATGGAAAATTTTGAGAAAAGATCAAAGGGAGAAGAAATGTTATCCCAAATATTCAGTAGTCAAGAGGAATTAAGAGAAAGTTTGAAAGTAGCTTTGGATTGGAGTAATAACGGAGGACCGGAGGTTGGAAGCTTTTCATTTATAAAGGCGGTTGTTGGTGATATAAAGATGGAAGGAGATGATTATAACTCTATAAAAAGGGAGATTAAAAAGGAGGTTGCTAAAATTAAAAAAGATAATGGTGAAGCAGCAAAGAAAAAGAAACTTGTAGTTCAGGATTTGGATGAAGGAGGTAAAACCTTTTCTAAAAAGGAGATAGAAAAAATGGTTGCAAGTTCCAGAAAACAGATATTAAGAGAGAGTAAAAGGGTTGGCGAAGAGCCGGATATGAATGAGCTGTATCCTCACGATCAAAGATAATCAAAATCTATAGATTCTTTATGTCTTTTACTATCTCGGGAAATTTTGATTGATTGAAATGACCTCTTTTCTTGAATTTTCTGAGTACGGCTTCAGGTAGAGATTCACTGTATTTTTCTAAATGGGAATATGGGACCACGTTGTCGTCTTCGCTGTGATATATGAATATTTCGCCGGCTTGTTTTCTTAGTCCATTTAGACTTTTGGGTAGAACAAAACTTCCAAGTGACTCGTCCATGTTCTCACTGTCATACGGAGGCGATATGAGCATAGTTGCCCTTATTTTCTTGGGAAATTCATTGACTGATAGGTACTTAACAAGGAATACAGCACCGAGGGAGTGACCGATAAGAATTACGTTTTTTTTAAGGAGGGGAGCAATTTTATTAAAAAGAGTCTCCCATTCGTTATATCTGGCATTCATAGGATTAGGCATCTTAAGGAGGAGGACATCGTAGTTGACTCCCAAGTCATTCCTTAAATGGTCAGTCCATTTCGTCTTTCTGTATTTATCAAGATCAACTTCAAGATTTTTTAAAAAAGATAAGTAATCTTTTTTAGTATCAAATGTTGTACCGCCGTGGATCATTACTACTTGTTTTTTCATATTTTTTTCTTAAGAAAAGATTATTATTCATATATTATAATATATGTTCCTAAAACGAAACTTTTTACTTTTAATTAGTATTTGAGATACAAAGTTTGACAAAAAATATGAAGATGTTTTAATTTTAATTAGTCTTGCTGTTTTTTTAAATTTAAAAAAGGGGGCCGGTATGCTTAAGGATTGGTCGGAACTTTATTATATGAACGAAATGGTTATTTGCACCACAAATTTTCTTACTGACAGAGGAGTGTCTCAGGATGATGCCTCTTATTATGCTTCCTATTGGAGGTTGAATCTGCTAGGGCAGCTAAACTCTGAAGAGAAAAGGTATTTGAAAGAACTGAAGGGTAAAATTGGCAAATTCGTGACAGAAGAGGAAATTAAGAGTGTTTGCTGTTAATGATCATTTGTCGTTAGAGGGCGCTATTTATGGCGCCCTTTTATTTTTAAATAGAGTAAGATGAAGATTTTATATTGATCATTATTATGTTACTTTAAAAGAGGTTATTAATGATCTTTAAGCAAAGGAGGACGTCATGTCAGACCGTGAAGAGCTCAAAGAGGTTGCGAGTACAATTGAGGACTTGCTTCACAAAAAGGAACCATGTAAAAAAAAATTGTGGGAAGGAGTTTTAAGTTTACTCAAAGAAAGCAACTTCGGAGAAGAGAATGCTAGTACCAGAATAGAGTTTACAGATGTTGAGGGCGGTCTTTGTGGCATGGATTCGGAAGAAAGTTTTAATCGATTAGAGAGGAATACAATTGGAATATGTGAGGTGCTTCTAGGTGAATTAGGGTCGATATCTGCTATGTTGGACACGGGGTCCTCTGTACGCTTGATGGTTATAACCTTTAAACCGCGTTGCGCTTAAAGGTTAAATAAAGAGCGGTCTTTGATCGCTCTTTTTTATTGCTCAATGATCTAAATTGAAATAGACTGACTACAATGAATAATAAAGAGTTTGAACTAATGGTCCCTGCGGGCAGTTTTACTTCTCTTCGGGTTGCATGCAAAGCCGGTGCAGATGCTGTATATTTTGGCTTGGATAGTTTTACCATGAGATCCGGTAAAAAGAATTTCAGTATCTCAGATATTGGTAAGATAAGAAAGGTTTGTGATTCTTATCCAAGGAAGCCTAAAATATACTTGGTTTTAAATACTATTGTTTACGATGAGGAGATAGATAGACTGGAATCAACGGTAAAAGAGGTTTCCGGTAAGGTGGATGCCGTTATATGTTGGGACTTAGCGGTTATTAATTTATGTAAAAAGTATAAAGTTCCCTTTTTCATATCAACTCAAGCCTCTATTGCCAATACGGAATCTGCCAAATTTTATAAGAAACTTGGTGCCAAAAGAGCAGTTTTAGCACGAGAGCTTGATATAAAACAGGTAAAGGAGATAGCTGAAAATACTGGATTGGAAATAGAGGTTTTCGTACACGGAGCAATGTGCGTTTCTGTTTCCGGAAGATGTTTTACCAGCCAATTCTTACATAACCGATCGGCCAACAGGGGTGAGTGTTTCCATCCATGCAGGAGGTCTTATACCGTTACAGATGACAGATACGGACATGAGCTTAAATTGCAGAATAATAAAGTGATGTCCGCTAAGGATCTGTGTGTACTACCCCTTATGGAAGAACTTAAGGAAGCCGGTGTTAAGGCTTTTAAAATAGAAGGTAGGAATAGAGACCCCTTATATGTAGATACGGTTACCAGAGTTTACAGAGAGGCCCTTGATACCAAAATGACCAAGAAAAGAGTTGTGGAGTTAATGAGGGAGTTGCAAAAGGTTTACAACAGAGGTTTTTCTTCGGGCTTTTATCTGGGTAAGCCAACTCCTAAAGATTTTTCCGAGGTTGAGAATTCAGTGTCCGAGTTTTATAGAAGTTTTTTGGGTAAGATCGTTCACCTGTATCCGAAGGTCAGTGTTGCAGTGTTAAGACTTTCAGATGATCTTGAAACGGGAGAAGAGATAGCGGTTTTTCATGAAGAGATTGGTGTTGAAAGAATGAAGGTAGGTGATATGGAGATAGAAAATGAAAAGGTAAAGAAGGCAAAAAAGGGTCAAGATGTCGGTATAAAGTTCCCGTTTGATGTTCATAAAAATACAGAAGTTTATAAAATAAAAAAGAGATAGTTGTATCTGGCGGAGTTTGATTTGTGGAAAGTAAGCTTTATAAATTTTTCACATAAGAGTATAATACATAAAAGCATTATAAGTTAACTCTTAATTAATAATATGAGTAAATTGCAGATACTAGGTGTTTTAGTGGCTTCTTTGGCCTTTGTTGCGGTTGCCACTCCCGTGGAGGCTGAGAATAATAATGGTAACGGTCTAACCGAGGATCAGATAGATTCGGTTATTGAAGTTTTAGTATCCTTTGACGTTGATGAGGAAACTATAGTTAAAGTTAAAAAGACCCTAAAAGGTGAGGAAGTGGAGGGAGCCGATGAGGTAAAGGAAAGTGACGATGAAGATAGCAATGAGGAACCTGATAGTGTTGATAGGCAGGGTGAAAGGAAAGGAAAGCTTCCTGAGCAAGCTAGCTCAAGAGCCCATCAAGTACAGAACTGCCTTAAAATAGGCAGAATGATAAGAAACGGATCAGCTGGTTCCGATGTTGAAGAGTTGCAAAAATTCCTTAAGGAAGAAGGTGACTTTGATTATGAGAAAACTACCGGTTACTATGGTCCAATTACAGAGCAAGCTGTAAAGAAATTTCAGAAAAGAAAAGGTATCGTAGCTAACGGTTCACCTGAAGAAACAGGCTATGGACAGGTTGGCCCTAAAACTAGAGCGGCGATACATCAATCAACATGCCTTAGAGAGACAGCTCCGGGGCAACAGAAAGAAGAGAAAGATACAGACGATGAAAAGGAAAGTGAGGATGTTTTCATTTATGAATGCCCGTCGGATGATGTTATTGAGGTGAATTATTATGATGACAGCGAACTTGCAAAGATTGCTTTTGGAGATAAAGAGTATTCATTAGATAGAGTGAGAAGTGCATCTGGAGCTAAGTACGCAAATGAAGACGAAACTGTTATTTTCTGGGGCCACCAAGGTGAGGCTATGCTAGAGATAGACGGAGAGAGGGTGGCTGAAGGGTGTCAGTTAGACGAAGATGTTGAAGAAGAGGAAGATGAGGAA
>JBNJGN010000043.1:0-4045 GCA_051747785.1 Patescibacteria group bacterium
TCATTTCCTTCAAAGACTGAAGAGTTTATTTTACGCAAGTTCAGGTCTTTGAAGGCATAGTTAAAAAGCAAAATTGACGCTTCTGTGGCATATCCTTTACGCCAAAAATATTTACGCAATGTGATACCGAAAGTAGCAGTGCCATTTAAGTGGTTTATTTTATGCAAACTTATTACACCAACCAACTCATCACTTTTGTGCTCCACTACAGCAAGGGTTATATCGGTTTCCATCTTTTTTTTGATCCCATCAAACCACTCTTCTTCCATCTCTAAAGACATCGGGTGACGTACCAGAAGATATCTGGTAACTTCTTCATCGTTAATGTGAACATGAAGTTTACTGACATCTTCTTTACAGACAGGACGGAGATAGACCTTTTCGCCATTGCGAAAGATCACTTTTTCTTTCATAACGATACTCCTTTTTTAAAGAACGCCAGATAAACAAAAAAAATAACTGGCCAACTATACTTTTTTAAATAAATCAATAATCTCTGTAACTGTCAAGTCAAGGAAGGTACTCTATATCAATATCCGTTTCAGCTGTCTCTTTTTTTAATTTCTCTACCACCTTTTCGGCTTCTGAGGTATATATACTTATCTCCTGGATACTGTTATTTCCTCTAACTGTCATTAAAAAACCAACCGGTCTTTTTTTTATTTTTATTCGCCTTTTGCCTCCTGACGGTTTGCCTGCTTTGATAATACCCAGAGAGATTTTTTTGACTTCCGGCATTTCATTTAAAAGATCAACCATCTTCACCGCAACAGGTATAACCGAAGTATGACTTCGCGTGAACTTACCTCCCGCTCTTTTTATCTCTTTTGCCATATGGACCTGTAATAATAAACTTTACTTTAACTAAAATCAAAAAATCAGTTACAAACACTAAGCAGAAGTACTTAAATAGTTAACCTAATTTCTAATATGATACAATGTTAAACAATGTTGTTTGTAGAGCAACTAAGAAAGACACCTGAAGAATTTTTAAACCTCCCCCCTGCCGTAAAGAGAATGGGCTTGGTTGTTTTCATATATTTTATGAGTTGGGGACTGGTTAATCCTTTTTTATCGATATTCTTCTTTGATATCTTTGGTACATACGGAAAAACCACATTAATAACAGCCTTTTTTACTATATTGGGAATGCTGTGGATATTTCCGGTTGGCAAATTTTTGGACAGATTCTCTCAACGCAAAACCTTCCGTTTTATATTACTGTTTTATTTACCTATTTGGCCTTATTTGGCTATTTTGCAAACATTTTCTCAAGCAATAATATACCAAATATATCACTCCATAACAGCAACAGTTCTTTGGTCTTCAGCTGAAACTTACAACAGAACACATGCCGAAAAGGGCAAGTGTAGCGAAGCCTGGGGATTTCATGACATCTGTAGCGCTCTGTCTTTATCCATAGGAGCATTAGTGGGCGGTTTTTTGTTAGAGTATTTTTTGAATATAAGAACAATGTTCATCACTTTGCCACCATTATTTGTTATTATAGCTTTCATACTTAGCAGATACTTACCAAAGGATCCCCATAAGTCAAAGAATAAAGTCAAGGATGCTTTTGGGGGTATAAAATGGAGGAGTGTTTATCAAAGATCTTTAAGTGATTTTTATTTAACTCCGGGACTGGCTAGAATATGGCCTTTTGTGTTCTTTTTGGGGTTTTTATCCACCTCTCAAATGGTAATGATACCACTGGTTGCTGATGCACTTGGTGCGACATACTTTATTATAGGTCTAATGTACGCACTTTTTAATTTACCCATACTTTTTGAAGCACCTTTCTCCGTCCTAGCCGATACGTGGTCATCTAAAACTATGGTAGTACTAGGCTCCTTGCTAGCAGCTGTTAGTCTTATGGGTTTTGGTATAAGTCAACATGTTGGTATTCTGATTCCACTTTCTTTACAATTGGGACTTGCGGTTGCCATGCTGGCGCCTTCACTTTCGGGCGTAGTCGGAGACTGCAGTAACTCCGACAACAAAGGAGAGCTAAATTCAGTATTTACAGCCAGTCAAAGCTTAGGTGGGATAATCGGACTTTTCGCTCTCGGGTTCTTGGCAGACGGCATAGGTATACAAAAAGTTTTCTTTATAAGCGCCGGTGTTATGTTTATATCAGCCGTTTTGGCTATGTTTATGTTGAAAAATAAGATAAACAGCAGTTTAAACTCTTTTGATTCAGATAAAGAAAAAACTCTATTGGTATAAGATAAAGCTAAATTATAACGATACCAAAAGGAATAAGATATGCAAAGATGATATGTTAGAATAAAAAAGGCATGGAATGCAAGAAAGAAGAAAATCTAAAGGAATGTAACTGCACTTATCCAGACTGTCCCAGAAAAGGTATATGTTGCGAATGTATTAAACACCACAGAAAAAAAGGAGAGCTTCCGGCGTGCTATTTTTCCCCAGAAACCGAGGCGACCTACGACCGTTCAATTGAAAAATTTTAAAGATCAAAAAAGGCAATAATTATTAATATTAACAATAAATATATGACAAAATTAAAGGAAATATATAAGTGCAATGTCTGTGGCAATATAGTAGAAGTTCTACATACCGGAGTAGGGGAGCTTGTATGCTGTGGAGAAGCTATGGAACTTAAAAAAGAAAAAAGCGAGGATGAAGGACAGGAAAAACATGTTCCACTTTTAGAAAAGTCTGAAAAAGAGCTAAAAGCAATAGTTGGCTCTACTCCTCATCCTATGAAAGAAGAGCACTATATTGAATGGATCGAGATAGTATCTGATAATGGATACTGCCGTAAGTTCCTTAAACCCAACGATGACCCGGAGGCAGAGTTTGAAATGGAAAACGAAAATATCTCTGTAAGAGAATACTGCAACGTTCATGGCCTTTGGGAGAACAAAGATACAGAATAAAGATAATAAGAGGCTGTTTAAAACAGCCTCTTTTTCATTTTCTTTGGCGCCCTTTTATGATTCTTTTGGGCGATAACTAACCTCTATGTAAAGTACACATTTAGAGTTCTCTCTCTGGTTTGGTAAACATTTAGTGCAATCTCCGGCACCTGGATAGTTAATAGGAACCAAAGGGCGCATTAACTGCCGTAAACATACCTTTCGAGTTTCATTGGATGGCATAGTAACCTCCCTTGTTAAAGATAAACTTCTCTGTTTTTAATAGTAGCTTATCTTTTCTTCCCGTTAAATGTTGATAAAGATATACTATGAACTTTTTAGAAATGCGACACTTCTAAGATGAACTACCTTAGAAGTTTAATTACCTTTCTTGTCATATGTATAGCACCGTAAGTTATTGCAAAATCAAAAGTAAGGACTGAAGCGAAAATAACAACCGGATAGATATCATGGATGATCATTAATTTAATAAAAGGAAGTAACATCAAAAGAATGATAAAGTGGAGAAGATAAATATAGAGACTATCTCTGCCTATTTTTTCCACTATCAAACTTATTTTTTTACTTACCGAAAAAGAATAAAGATAAAGTATGATCATCATAAGTGCTGGACCGTAAACTAAACGGACATTGTAATAGTGATTCAGCGGATCAATAAGACCAATAAAAAGGTAAAGAAATAGGATAAGAAATGAAAAATGAAAAAATTTTACTCTAAACAGCCACTGTAAAGTTTCTTTAGTTTTTACAAAGAGTAAGGATTTTAAGGTAACTCCTAAAACAAAAAAGAAAAAGTACGGAGCAAAAAAGATAGCCCCACTTAAATGAGCTTGCCAATTAAGCCAGTAGTGAGAAAAGAGGAAGTAACTGATCAAAGAAAAGATAAAAGAGCCAATGAGAATCTTTAGGGGATTGACTCTCTTAATAACTAGGAAATACCACACTAATGGATACAGAAGATATAACTGAAATAATACAGGCATAAACCAATAAGGCAAAAGAGCTCCACCGGTTAAAAGATCCTTAAACGCAGCTGATACATAATCTAACAGACCGGTATAACCCTCCGGATCGATAGAGGTTGCAAAGAAAGAGAAAAATACATAAGGGATGAATATGCGCTTGATCTTAGGTAAATAAAA
>JBNJGN010000044.1:0-4039 GCA_051747785.1 Patescibacteria group bacterium
AAAAGAAGAGCCAAGCGGCAACTGCTAAAATTATAATAACGGCGATAATGACTATTACTTTTTTCATAATGAATATTATTTAATTTGAGTTAATAAAGATTGATCATTAAATTTTGAATTTATCGGCATATTTACCAATAATAGGTAGCTCCTTTTTTTCGTTGTTGATCACGTTCATTATTCCTATGATGGCAAAAATCAAAACAATTAGTATTACAAGAGATCCTATAAAAGGAATAATAATGAAGACCATACCGACCACTATTAATATAAAGAGGACCATCCCTTGCTTAGCGTGGAACTGAGCAAAATCGTCGTCTTTAGCAACCAAGAGAGGAACAAGAAAAAGGATACCGATATAGCTAAGAATAGCTAAAGCGTTTATTTTGTCCTTATCTTTTTCTTCAGTCATATTATTAATTAAATTACGATTAATCTTATATAACTATATGATAAAAATTAGTATTTAAAATGTAAATAGCGATCGAGTATAGTATTAATTAGTTCTATGGAGTGCATCCTGATTAGGTAATATAGCAGATTAGATCTATTAGCCATAAGAACTCTTATGGGTTATTATATAATACTGTTAAATTAGAAATAAATTCCATGAAAGAGAACATAATTTTAGGGATAACTCAGGGAATATTTGAATGGATACCCATATCTAGTGAAGGTGTGCTGGCACTTTTGAGCCAATACTTGATAGACGATCTGCACGCTATTGATGTTGCTCTTTTTCTTCATTTGGGGACCATATTTGCCATATTCATTTATTTTTTTGATGATTGGAAAAGGGTAGTGACACTAAAAGATAAAGAACTTCTTCGTTTTTTAGTAATAGCCACTTCAGCCTCAATTCCGGTTGCCTTTATACTTTATAACTTGATCCTTGATATGGCACTAGGCTCCTTTTTACTCTTTTTAACAGGTTTTGGTCTTTTATTTACGGCTTACTTTCACAAAAAAAAGAAAAAAATAAAAGTAAAAAAAGATACTTTGGCCCTGATAGCAGGGATCATGCAAGGATTTGCACTTATACCAGGTCTTTCAAGATCAGCTTCCACGATCTTTGGCGTATCCCTTGGAGAAAAGGATCCCAAGAAGATACTAAAACTCTCTTACATGATCTCAGCTCCGCTTATATTGGCGGGTTCTTTTTATCTTTACATCAAGGATCCTGTGATCATAACAGATTCGTGGCCGGCATTGCTTATAAGTTTTGTGGTTGGAGTATTTACATTAAAAATAATTTTCTCTCTTTCACAAAAGGTTAACTTTTTTAAGTTCGCTCTATTTTTCTCATTTCTCTGTTTTGCGGGAGGTGTTCTGTCTTTCTTTATATAATTCCTTATCTTGTCATAAGATCAAGTAAGGTAGTTTAAGTGATTTAATTAAGTTCTTAAGTTGTTTTTTGTTAGCAAAAACCCCAACACTACTAGTTGGGGTTTGATTAGTTATTCTGTTTCTTTTTTTTATTTCTTTTTCTTCTTTACTATTTTGTCATTTATCTCTTTTTCACTTAACTTTTTAGTGCAAAAGTACCAGTCATGACAGGTTATATCCTTTTTATTCATCCTTTCCTTGGCTACATTGCAAGAGCCGGCCGGAGGTACTATTACCTCATCGCCAGGCCTCCAGTCCGCAGGTGTCGCCACTTTGAACTCATCAGCCGTCTGAAGACCCACCAGAACTCTGTATAACTCATCAAAGTTCCTGCCCAAGCTAAGTGGATAGTAGATAATTGTTCTTATAATACCTTTAGGGTCAATGAAAAATACGGCTCTTACAGCTTTTGTGTTACTTTCCCCGGGCTGTACCATTCCATACTTTTGAGATACTTCCATTGTTATATCTTCTATTAGAGGGAACTTTACTTCAACGTTCTCCATTCCTTTGTAGCTGATCTTTTCTTTTATAGATCTTAGCCACGCAATATGACTGTATAAACCGTCTACAGATAAGCCTACTAACTTACAGTTAACGTCATTGAATTTATTTTCCATACTGGCAAAGGTAATAAATTCCGAAGTGCAGACCGGAGTAAAGTCGGCGGGGTGACTGAAAAGTATCACCCAGCTGCCTTTGTACTGCTTGGGAAAATCAATCTCGCCCTGAGTTGTTACGGCCTTAAATTCAGGGGCTAAGTCCCCGATCCTAGGCATGGTAATGTGATCTTCGTTATTTTCAGTTTCATCCATAATTTTAAATTAGTTTCTTATAATCTTAGTGTAATTATATCATTAAAGTCTAACATGGTTAACTCTAATTTTTGGCTATTAAGGTTAACTCGATTGACATTACAAGCAAAGTCAATTTGAATTAATGTTAGATATGGTTTTAAAAAACCTTGAGTTGCTCTTTGACAGCTTTGTTGATTATAAACAGAGAGATGCACCTTTAAACCCAAAGGGGGATCGGTATGTTTAATCTGGATATCTTCTCCTATTTTAGCGATTTAAGCTGGCGTTGTTGTGATTTTAGTGATGTTATGTATGAGCGTGGTGTTCAGCAAAAGCAACTGGAGGAAAAAGGTGATTCTAGTGTTTTTGTATTTCCTTATAGAACACTGATTAGCGGATTGGATCTAGAAGAGCCGATAAATTATGATCTACTTAGAGTGGAAGGTAACAGTTCCTCAGATAAGAGGCCTTATGTTTTTGTTGATCCGAAAGCTGGTCGTGGCCCGGGTATCTGTGGTTCCAAAGAAGATTCAGAAGTAGGGATTGCCCTTAAAAACGGTAATCCTGTTTACTTTATTTATTTTCACAGCGAGCCTGCGGAGGGGCAGACGATGGAAAAAGTCTTCCGAGGAATTGCTCAGTTTATTGAGCATATTAAGGTTAAAAATCCCTACACACAAGACCCTGTCCTTATTGGAAATTGCCAGGCCGGTTGGCTTTTGGCGATAGTTGCTGCTAGGTATCTGCGGGAATATGTCTGCCCACTTATATTGGTCGGATCTCCTTTATCTTACTGGGCTGGATCTGGATCAATGAAATATAAAGGGTTACTGTCTGGTGGCAGTATCTGGGCCGCTCTTCTTGCAGATATGAACCAAGGAGTATTTGATGGAGCAAATCTCTCACTGAACTTTGAGTTACACGATGGCAGTCAGGTTATAGGTGAGAAGATGGTCAGCTTATTCAAGGATCCCAGGTTACAAAGAAAAGACTTCATTAAAAATGAGCAATGGTGGAATTTTTTCTGTCATATGACAAAAGAGGAGATCGTCTGGATCATAGATAATCTTTTTTTCGGAAATAAACTTGAGCAAGGAGAGGTTTGTGTTGAAGGGGAGTATGTGCAACTTTGTAGCATAACGGGTCCGATTATTGTATTTTTCTCTAGAGGAGACACCATTACACCTCCGTCGCAGGCCATTAACTGGGTACAAGCTCTTTACAAAGATGACAAAGAATTTAATGTGCCAATAGTCTATGTCGTTCATTCAAGTTGTGGGCATCTAGGTATATTTGTCTCATCATCTGTGGCACGTAATTATCATCAGCGTGTGTTTGATGAGATTGAAAATATAACTTGCTTACAACCGGGTCTATATAATCTAAACTTTGAACCGGGCGTGGAAACGGCTATTGAAAAGAGGCCGTTAGATGTTATTCATTTTCTGATTGAAAACAATGAACATGAGCAGGAACACGGAATACTCACTTTTCTTTCTAAGCAGTCTGAGTGGTTTAGAGAGGTGTATGAGATGACCTGGGGTCCATGTATTCGCCTGGTATTTAGTGGTGCTGTGTTGGCAGGCCTTCATCCTATGCGATTCACCCGAAGGTTTTACTGCGATAGTCTCTTTAAGTCTCTTAATTTGCAAAGTAAAAACACTCCTATTGAAAATAATGTGTTCAAAAAAAGCGAGGATCTTTTCATGGATTTTTTTGTTGAATGGTGGAAACATTGGGAAGATGTAAGTAATCGTACAGTACAGTGTGCAATGAAGACCCTAATAGCATTCTCACCGTGAATTACTAAGCACATAAAAATGGCCTGTTTAACGACAGGCCATTTCCTTTTTTAA
>JBNJGN010000045.1:0-3913 GCA_051747785.1 Patescibacteria group bacterium
AACTTCCGGTAATCTTTAGGTAGAGCTATTTCCGGATCTGTTAAGTACATGATAGGCCTCTCCACCTACATCCACTCTTTGTATGCGTGGCATATAGAAAATTTATCAAAAATGGTAGCTGACCCCATTTCTTGTTTCAAAGAAGAGCACTTAGATTGGATAACTATGGCCAAGGATCTGAAAGAAGCTGAAGATATTATCAAAAAATGTGTGTTAAAATGGAACAAGAGTCGGATACATTCCGCTCTTCAAGCCCAAGCCCGGATGAGTTCATTAGAGACAATCAATTTTGAAGAGGGTAAAAGTGTCCAAGCTTAGGAACATTTATTTTTATGGCTAAAATAATACTTGCAACATCATCACCTTATAGGCAGGAAGCATTTTGTTTTCTTGATTTGGATTTTGTGGCTCAAGGTAGTAACGTTAATGAATATTTTGATGGAAGACCTGATTCGCCAGAAGAACTTGTCCTTCATTTAGCAAAATTAAAAGCTGATGTAGTTTCTAAAAATCATAATTCAGGAATGATAATTGGATTTGATTCTGTTGGTTGGTATAACGGACAAGTTCTTGAAAAACCTAAATCAAGAGAAGAAACATTTCAAAGATTAAAATCTTTATCAGGAAATACCCATCAGTTTTATACAGGAATTTATATGAAAAATCTTCAATCAAGAAAAGAAATTTCAAAAGTCGCTATCACAAATGTTGAAATGAGAAATTTAAACGATTCTGAAATCAATAAATATTTAGAACAAGATTCAAAATTTAACACCTATGCTTTGGGCTACGATCCATTAGGACATTATAGTTCAACTTTTGTCAGAAAAATTAATGGGAGTTATAATAATTTAATAAGAGGAATACCTCTTGAAACTATCGTTGAAATGCTTTCTGAAGTTAAATATAAACTTTAAAATATTCAACTTTTTTCTTTTTCCTTTGAACTGAGCAGGTTCACTGTTTCAGTCTTGGTTGTACATCCGAGGCGGTTTTTATTGTTCAAAATCTCTTTTGCTTTTCAGCGAATGAATGTCACCTGCGCTACTTTCTTGCACTATCTCATACTGCACCTTCTTCAAATGAGAAATCCCTCGCAATCACACGAGGGATTTTGAAAGAACGGTTAGACATGGTCAAGAGCGATCTTGCTCTCCTGGATTTTTTCTTGGAGCTCAGAAAGTTCTTCTTTTAAGTATTCTTCCTGTTCCTTTCGTTCTTGGAGTCTTTCCCACTCCTTAACCCACAACTCAAACCTACTCGGATCATGCCCGGAAGTTGCTTCAAAACTTCTCTCGTTAAATTGCCCCAGAGCTTTTCTAAAAAACTCCGTGTCCTCCCCGCTTCTCCTCGCTCTCTGTAATTCCGCCCGCGGTAGTGTTTGCGCGTATTGCGATAGAGACGTAAATAGAAACAACAAAACCAATGCAATGAAGGCAACGGCTAACGATAAAAACATAAGATGCCGTGGCCCCTCCCTTCCCAAAAAGCTGAGACTAAGGAGAAAAAACCCCGCGAGGCCACACAATGCGATGCCACCGAGAAAACACATAGTAGCGGTACGTTTTTGTGTGTCCATATTATCTATCTTTTCCGCCATTCGGACCTTCTTCATCGTGAGTCCCATACCACACCTCCTTGTTTCTGGTTCGTATCCGTATCTGATAATTAAAGTACATCAAAGCACGGATATGGTCAACGAAACGCACAACCCCTTCTCACTTTGCTGGAACGGGGCTATGTATACTTTTTTCGGAGAGAATACGCGGCAACTATTTGTTTTCATCGCCGACATCTTAGTTTTAACCGCTCTCCTCTACAACTCGTGTCGCGAAAATTGCCTTCGCCGCTTTCTCCCGGTGTACCGGCTGATTCAACGGTGTCGGATTGCGCGCCGGCTTCCTGTTGCTCTTGTTGTTGCGCAAGTATCTCACCGATTTTCTGCATCTCAGTGCTTAGCCCTTGCGTCGCTGTTTTAATCGCTCACTCTAAGATTGGTTCAAGTCTTTGATAATCCTGCTTTTTATCAAAGATCTGAACCCGAGCGTTTGCTCTATTGAGTACATGATAAATCTCTCCACCTACATCTACTCTTTGTATACGTGGCATATGGAAAATTTATCAAAAATGGTAGCCGTATTTTTACAATAACTTTTTAACATATACATGAAAGGTTATAATGAAACATGATAGATAAAAAAATGATCAAAATTGAAAAGAAGAAACTTGACAACGGCTTATCAGTTGTCTTCATCCAAAACAACTGTCTCAATGCATTAGATGCGACCATGTTCGTTAAATCCGGTTCCATTTACGAACGAGAGGAAAACCGGGGAATATCGCACCTGATCGAACACTTGGTGTTTTATAAAAGAAACTCAAAAGAACTTAGAAAACACTTCCCTTTCAATCTCGAATTGAATGCATGGACCAGAAAAGACTTCAGTTGCTTCGATATATATCACCACAAAAGCTACCATGAAGAGATACTAAAGGTTCTATATCTTTTCATTAAAGATCTCAATCCGACAGTAGAAAGTATAGAAGAACAGGTGCAGATAATACTTCAAGAAATAAATGAAAATAGAGAGGATCCCTTTTCAATTTTAGGAGAGGAAATGGACAGAAGGCTTTATCCCAATTCATCTCTTAGTTTTGAAATACTGGGAAAAGAAGACAGTTTGAAGAAGTTGACTCCAAGCGCGATAAAAAGGTACCACGATGACCGGTACTCTCCCGAAAATATGCTTTTAGCTATAAGTGGTAATTTCAAAACTGACGAGATCGAAAAAACCATCGAAGCAACATTTGCGAAGATGAGGACTTCAAAAAGAATACACAAAAAGGTACCTGAAGTTAACTATCCTGTCGGGGGCGGGTTTTTTGATCTAAAAAACCATGACTTTGAACAGGTATATATTGGTGCCGCATTCCCTGCTGCTTGCATGATAGGAGAGAACATGTATTTTAAAACACTTCTACTGGCAGATATTCTCGAAAAAAAGATCCAGATATTGAGGGAGGGTCACTCGGATTTTTATGACATAGATCTCCACTTCCACCACCTACTCCACACCGGAGAAATAAGGGTCATAACCTCCACATCAAAAGAAAGAGAAGACGGTGGAGCAACTGAAAAACTAATAGAGCAACTTATAAATATCAATATCTCTGAGCTTTTTTTCCAAAGAATAAAAGAGGTAACACAAAAACAGTTTCTTCTAAGAAGAGATGACATTCAAAGTCTATCTTCTGTTGCTCTATATGAGATGGCTAAAGAAGACACCTCATATTCCCCCGAACAGGAAGCGGAAATAATAGATTCTATAGAGTATGCTGATATTAAAAATTTGAAAAGTAGAATTTTAAAAAGAGAGAACTGTTATGTATTTAAAATGAGGACATAAATTGAAAAGGGAGACAGCTGTCTCCCTTCAAAAAAGAACATCTAAATGCTCACGGTTTACTTCTTTTTGAACCACCTCCTTTTGTATTTCCGGTCTTACCGGTTTTCGTACTTCCTTTTGAGGACCCTCCTTTAAAAGGATTGTGAAAAGAGGTCCCACCGCCTTTACCGGGCCTGCTTGAGCCGTGCCCCGTATCAGTCTTACTGGGCTGATTCTTTTTAGCCATAAACACCTCCGTTCATTTTGTGTTTTTTAAATGATCAGCTAACCTATCTTAAGCCTATTCTTTGACATTTTGTGTGTCAAGATACTGTGCCTCTGCACCACTTTTCCGGAAATGGTAGCCGCGCTTTTTCTTTATTTCACAAACTCTTTCCAAGCACCTAAAAAACAAAGAAAATGGTGACTGACCCCATTTTTAGTAGCTAGCCTTATTAGATATTGGTTCTTCTAAGTATTATTTGTTATTTTTCTTTGTTTTCTATTAATAAAATCCTCCTTATCTT
>JBNJGN010000046.1:0-3651 GCA_051747785.1 Patescibacteria group bacterium
GGCCACTCAATATTCCATTCTCTGATCGGTGAAGAGAAGGAATACCTTCCCGAGACATTTTCTATGCTATCAAAAGAAGAAATAAAGCCGTTAACCCCCGTTTTGTCTTTTGTGGTGTAGAAAATAGATTTACTATGGGGTGCAAAGGCGGCTTCCGTGGTATCCTCAGGCATTCCTACTCTCTTTGTGGATGTACCGCTATCTTCTTTAAGTTGCGCCAATATTAAATCTTTTGCGTCATTACTTGTTTCTAAATAAGCTAATAGGATGTCTTTATTAAGCCAAAAGGAACGATATAGGCCACTTAAGTGATAACCTTCTTCAGAGATCATTTTATGTTCTTTTCCGGTGCTTTTTACTTCATATATTGCACCTCCTCCTCTTGAGGTGTATCTAACGTAATCTTCATCTTTTTTATTGAATACAATAAACCCATCTTCCGCAACAGGGTGCTCGGAGATCCTTCTTACGGTTACTGTTGCTTTCTCTTCGTCCTCTCTTTCTTCTTCCTTCCCTTCTTCATCTTTACCTTCTTCTGTTGGTACTATTTCTTCTCTTTCTCCAAAAGGAAGTCGATCCATTAAACCTTTGTCAGAATCTTCAGCGAAAAGGAATAGATAAAGAACGACTACTGATCCTCCTATGATAAGTATCACTCCGATGATTATAGCGATAATTGCTTTTTTGTTCATATTAATGTGTTTCTATGTAATACTTCCAAATATATCAAAGGTCTCAACCAGATTTGGGTTTATAGTATAGAGTAATAGCCAAGAAGCGAGAGCCAAAAGAAGTCCCAGTAAAGCGTTTTGGATGGTCTCTTTGCCAGACTCCTTGTTTGAAATAGAGTCTGTGGTTATGTATTGCAATCCCCCTATTGTTACAAATATTATAGCCAAAACCGAGGCTACTCCTATGAGAAGATTAACCATACCTACCATATATTGTGCGAAATTACCCTCTTCTGCATTAGGTTGTTCTACATTGGGCAGGTCTTGGAGGGGTTGATATTTTTCGGCAACTGCAATATCCGGAAACTGGAAAAAAAAGAAGAGAAAAATAAAAAACGTAATAATAATTGGCAAAAACTTCTTTGAATTTTTATGAGCTAATGAGTGCATATTATTAATGGGCTAGAAATTATTGTTTGCCATATCAACATCAAAAATTACCTCTGAGTTAATTTTTTCTCTGAGGTTGTTCCTGTTCTCAATGGACACTGATATGGAAGATTCTCCGGTGAACTCTCTTTCTATACTGAAACCGGCTTTATCATTACCAGCAAAATCGGGTAAGGGCTCGTTATTCATTGACCACTCTATTTCCACTTCTTCTGCATTTTTTTTAGTGAAGAATAGAGGTTCCGCCTTAACCGATACCTTATCGTCATTAAGGGGGTAGGATTCCATATAATTTATGGCTCTACTGTAATCCATTCCATAAAAGTCTTCTGCATACATCAATACATTAGGGTTTCCTGACTTTGGGAAGGACATACTTTTTACTACCTCTAATTCTCTGTTTAGGGGTTGGACTCTTACCTCTATTCCGGATCTTCTTGATATTTCAGATAGATCTAGAGTTATACTGTTCAGTCCTCTTGCTGATCTGTAGTCTGATCCATCTACTTTCCATGTAAAGATATACTGATTAGGGTCTTCTATCTGTTTATTTTTTGTGAAGTTTGGAATAGCTATTATATCCATTTCGCTCCTGTCAGCTCTGGAGCTTAGTGGTTTTCCTTTATAAAAAGCCGGAGTGTATGTATCTGTTTGCCAGATGATATCAACTTCGCCGGCAGTGAATATGATGGTGTCACTCTTTTCTATACCGCTGTCATCTTTCATATAAACCTCTACGATCATCTCTTCCCCTGTTTCTTCGATCTCTGTTTCAAATGTGTCTAAGCCGTATCCTTCCTGTTTTACTTCCCCATTGACATACCAGGTGAACATGGAACGTTCCTTGTTAAGGCTGGTACGAGTCCAAAATTCCACTTTTTCCCCAGCGCTTGGCATCTCACCACCTCTTATATTCATTTCAAAGGAGCCTGTAAAGTCATCCTCGGTAAAGCCGTGGTACTCCATTAACTGTTTATAAAGGTCAGAGTTACGTATTTCTTCAGCGCGTTCTTCTAAGTTAAAATCTGATGTTTCTTCATCTTCTTGCGGATTTTCTTCCTCATTGGCGGAATATGATCGGTCGAAATCCGGATAATTTTGAGCCTCCAAAGGAAAAGGAGTTCCGGTAGACAGGATGAAAGCAAGGCAAAAGAAACAAGCAATCGGAAAAATAGATTTACTACTTTGCATTACTTTATTATAACATTTATTTTTCATCACTATAAAAAAAATTGTTGAAAACTTTACTCAGTTAATATAACAGATTACTTTCTTACAGTTGACCTGATAGCTGCCGTGGAAAGCCTTCTTCTTTTATGTCGGTCTCTGACTATTCTTAAGCTTATCCAAAGCGTCCAAGGCGGTAAAAATGGGATCCATCCCACAATAAGGGCAATAGAACTTCCGACTATTCCCGGCTTAACTCTTAGTACAAGAAGCCATGTTATAAATATTAGATAGGCATAAAAGTTTATTATAAAGCTACCAAGTAGGGCGATCGGTTGTCCTAAGACCGGTATAAAGTTTAATAGACTTATTGCAAATAAAGCTGAATCAAACAAAACAGCCACCGTTACCATTAAAGGGGCTTGGATGTTATTTATTTTGCTTTTTTTTCGCAAGGTCATTGTTTGCTGTTATTGTCTTGGCTTAGATTTTGCTTCTCTTCTTTAATTGAGAGTATTTGCGAAGGGTCGGATGTTATTATTTGGTCTTCTGTGTAGGAGGCGATTATCTTTATGGCTACATGTTTTAAACCCGCAAAGAACATCCCCTCTCCTACCTGAGACTCTATTAGAAGGTACTTCTCTTCATCTGTCAGATTAAACGTTTTTTGCAGTCTATCTATGGTAGTTGAGGACTGCTTTAGTAAGAGTTGTATGGAGGAATTGGTTATGATAGGTACACCGTAAGGAGAATTAAGAAAGTCCCCCACGTCTTGGGTAATGGTTGATAGGCCCAGATAGTATTTACGTCCTCTTTTGGCAAGGTTTAACAGGAAAGAAGCGGTGTCTTCGGATTTCATCATCCACCAAGCTTCGTCTATGACCAAGAGTCTCTTTTTTATATCCTTTCTTACCGTACTCCATATGTGGTTCATTATTATATACATTGCCACCGGCTTTAACTCGTCTTCCATGTCCCTTAAAGAGAAGACCACGAATTTATGGTCAATGTTTACGTTGCTGGGCTTGTTTATAAAACCTGCCCATGTTCCTTGGGTGTATTTACTCAAGCGTTGTGCCAGTTGATCACCTCCTTCCATTCCGCTTAAAACCATTTCAAAGTCCGATAGCAGAGGTTCCTTAAAATCGGAGTTTGGATCGGTGTCCGGTGTGATGTCTTTGAGAGCGTAGGTTTCGGCTACGGCCTTGTCTATCAAGGCATCTTCTTCGGAGGTTAGGCCGTCTAGCATTATTCTGAAAAGACCTGTTAGGTGAACGCTGTGTGAGCGTAGTACACTGTTAAAAGATTCATCCTCGTCCGGTTCGGGTAGTTCAAAGGGGTTTATGGTGTGTTCTGAGGTTAA
>JBNJGN010000047.1:0-3269 GCA_051747785.1 Patescibacteria group bacterium
CAAAAGATCCGTCATTTTATGAAAAGCCTCAGAGAAATGATCAACGTATTCTTGAGGATCTTTCCCCTCTTCTTTTGCCTTGCGATATATCTTAAGCCCGTGTTCATCCGTGCCGGTGTTAAAAAAAACGGTATTTCCCAGAAGCTCTCTGTATCTTGCTACAACATCCGCCCGCACAAATTCAACCGCATGCCCCATATGAGGAGGTGCGTTAACATAAGGAAGAGTGGTAGTTATATAAAAATGATCCTTTCCTGCCATAACGATAAAATTATCACCTTGATGCATCTTTGTCATTAAGGGCCACTTTGGGCTTTGTTCTGCTTTGCATGTCATTTAGGAATTCCATAACAATAGCGGCAACGGGAACAGAGAGTACTATTCCCAAAAAACCGGCCAGTTGATAACCAGCGATAAGGGAGATGATAACAATAATTGGCGAGAGTCCTATTACCTTTCTTATAACAAGAGGATATATGAGCTGGCTTTCAAACTGTTGGATTATCAGGTAAACGCCACCAACTACCATAACAGCAGTAAACCCAGGATCCATAAAGGTACCACCTGTAGCACCCGCAATAACAAGTGCCGGTATAGCGGCCAAAATGGGACCGAAAACAGGGATAAGTTCAAAAACACCGGCTAAGAAAGCAAGAAGCAGAGAATGCTCTATTCCCAGAAGAGTCAGACAGAGATAGACCAAAACCGCTACTATAACAGCTAAAATAAGCTGTCCTTGCATCCAGTATCCCATTTTCATCTCCGCCCTTTTCCAAAGATCAAGTACATATCTCTCATGCTTTACGGGAGTTACCATCTTTAAGAATTTGGCAACACCATTCTCCTGCACAGAAAGATAAAAAGAAAGAACTATTATAAGCAAAAAGTTAAATACTCCTCCGAATAAAGTAAACAGGGTTCCAACAAACCCTCCCCCTATACCAGCCAGAGAGCCCTGGAGCTCTTCTAGAAGTTTACGAGGAGAAAAATCACCGGCAAGTTCTAAAAACTGAGGAGAGGTTTTTTCTTCAAGAGAAGGAATTACATCTTCAAACATCTCAAAGTATTCCGGAAGCACCTTTATAAAGGAAAAAGTTTCCTGAAAAAGAGGAACCAGAAGGAAGTAGAAAGTGGCGGCAAGGCCGAAAAGAAAGCCCGTATAAAGAATTATGACGGCAACCACTCTAGGAACCTTTTTGCCTACGAACCATCTGGCGGCGGGAGAGATAGCAGAAGCCAGTAAAACCGAGGTAAGTATTACCAAGAGCAGATCATGAAGAATGTAAGCGGTGAAAAAAAGTAACGCTATTAAAAAGACCCAGACAATGGTCTTTGGCGTTATGGAGACATAGTAGTGATTATTCTGACCGGAGCTCATTACTGTTTATAATATCATGCACGATTTCAAACATAAAGAAACCGGTCTGTGACTCTAAAATTTAACCTTTTTCTCCAGAGTCTCTTTTTTGGGGTTCTTCCCTACAACAGCGGCTGCGAGATTATCGTTAGTAAATATACTCTTAGCCAGTTTTTTTATATCCTCCGCCTTTACGGAACGTATCTCTTTAGCTAGTTGATTTGGTGTTCTCTGTTCACCTTTCATTATTTCCTGTTCAACAAAGAATTCAGCCACTGAATCAGAGCTTTCCAGATCCAAAAAGATCTTTCCTATCAGATACTCCTTAGCCTTTTTTATCTCCTTATCGGGAACCTCCTCTTCGCATAAGCGCCTAAGTTCATCCATAACAGCATCAATACTTTCTCCCATTCTCTTGGGATCCACCCCCATCATCACATTTAAAACTCCGTGTCCGCGATTTAAGTCAGGAGTTGATCTGACATAATAACAGACCCCCATATCTTCACGGAGTTTTTGAAAAAGACGGCCAGACATTCCGCCGCTTAAAACAGAGCTCATAACCATAAGAGTCGGAACCCTCTTATCTGAAGCCTTCATAGTACGAACTCCAAGATTTATATGTAATTGATCTGTATTCTTTTTCTCTATCAAGATATTAGGTCCGTCAGAAGGGTTTTTAACACGAGGCTGAGCAGAAGGTTTGGTGGAAGGTATATCCGAAAAATTCTCCTTAACTTCTTTTTCTACTTTCTTTTGATCAAAGTTCCCAGCAACCACTACCAAAGTGTTTTGAGCAACGTAGTTCTTTTTTATAAAGTTAATAAAATCATCTCTACTTAAAGAATTAACTGTTTCTCTTGTTCCAAGAGGATGACGGCCGGCCGGCTGGTCACCGTAAGCCGCCTTATAGAAAAGGTCTTGAACATAAGCTCTCGGAGTATCTTTGTACATATTGATCTCCTCAATTATTACCCCTCTTTCCTTATACATATCCTCTTCGTCTATTCTGGCTTTTAGGTAAACATCAGAAACAACATCAAAAAGAGTAGAGAAATGCTTGGGATTTCCTTTAGCGTAGTAGCCAGTGTATTCCTGTCCGGTAAAGGCATTGGAGTAAGCGCCTACGGAATCCAAGGTTGAGCTAACGGCGTAGGGGGTCTTATATTTTTCTCCTCCTTTCATGGCCATATGTTCAAGAAAATGAGCCAGGCCATGCTTTCCTTCCGGCTCATTTACCGTACCCGCCTCAGTCATTATCAAAACAGTAACAGTAGGGTGTTCTTTCATCGGCACAGTTAGCAAACGAACGCCATTATTAAGGGTTTTCTTTTTTGAATTCATAAAATGTTTGAATTAAGTATAAATATATCTAATTTGTAAAAAACTTCCGGATAAGTGTAACAAAAAGAAATAAAAAAATAAATGCCGTTTTACGGCATTTATTTAAAAAGTAAGCTATTAAGTATACTTATTATATTTCGGTTTCCCCGAATCTTTCGGCGTATTCCTTTAGAGCTACTATATAAAGACTCTCCGCCCACCCTAGGGGAGTGTTTTCGTTCGGCTGGTCGCTGTTTGAGTAATACAGCTCAGGAAGTTTGTTGCCATCAGCTTCAAGTTTCTTGGTTTTGTAAATATAGTTACGAGCTCTTTCTTTATCACCCCAGCGACTGTATATAATGGATAACCACGGAAATCCCATAACCCATTCCGCTTCTTCACTATAACCGTCTTCATTCTTGTTGTAATAGTAGTCATGCTTGTACCTTATAATACCGCTCCTTCTGTCAAACTGGTACTGCAAATTCTCTATTATCTTCTCAGCAGTTTCCCTTCCTATGACATCATAAGGATAGATCAAGCTCAGGAGAGCCAGATCGCAGAACTTGGTAGTAGATTCACGAGGCAT
>JBNJGN010000048.1:0-3092 GCA_051747785.1 Patescibacteria group bacterium
ATGAAAAAGTTGGGTTTTTTGATGTTTTCGGTCATAAAATACTCCTATAAATTCTCCGCTTTCCTGCCTACAATATAAAGATGAACATAATACCCCCTACTTACCAAGCCGTCCACAATAGGATCGGCCAGATTAATTTTATTCATTAAGATGAAAGATCTTTTTATCATTCTTGCTGAAAAAGATTCTCCTTTGCCCCAGAAAGAATCCGTTTTGTATCTTCTTGTTTCTTTCTGCTCTTTTAATATTTCGGGAGCTTTGTCTGATAGGGATAGATAGGTTAAGTGCTCTTTACTTATACTATCTATAGTCTTAGATGATACAAAATTTAAACTATCAATATAAGATATGTGGCCTCCGACTCGTTTCCAGAAAAATACCTTTTTTAGAAAGGATACATATAATTTGAAGGTTTTTTTGTTCATAAAAGGAAGCATTGGTACTTTATAATGACCTTCATAAAAACCGTGGTAATTGGGGCATATGTGCACTGTCTCTCCCTTTGGTTTCAATACCCTCTCTACCTCTTGGAAAGTTTTAACAACATCACCGACATGCTCTATAACTTGATAGCTAATAACATAATCAAAGAAGTTATCAGGAAATGGGATGTTTTCCGAATATCCTTGTTTGATCTTTGATTCTTCTATACCATTCTCATTTAATATCTTTTTAGCGTGTATTATATAATTTTCTCTCGGTTCCACACTGTACGCATCATAACCATTAAGCTCAAGTACAGCGAGAGTAATTCCTTCTCCACCACCGATCTCTAAGACTCTAGCACCTTTTTTGGGGTTCAGTATTTTCTCAAAATAAGAAAGTTGGCGTTCATAACGTGAACGGTCGGATGATTTATGAAATTTATCTTTGATGTCTTGGGGGATACGTGGAAATTTCATAAAAGTTTTAGCAAATTAGTCTGCGTCAAAAAAAATACAAGCTTAGAGATTTTTAGCAGAATAATAATTCTTAATTATAGCACTCATTTCTCTTGCCTGTTTCTCCAAAGACAGGTGGTTTATATACTCTAAACCGTTACTTTTCAGATCTTCGTACAGATCGTCGTCTTCATAGAGTAATTTTATTTTATCACATAACTGCCTATGATCACCCGGCTTGAAAAGAAGGCCGTTGTAATAGTTTGATATGGTTTTATAAGTTCCACCGGAGTCGGAACAGACCGACACCACTCCCACACTCATTGCTTCAAGCTGAACTTTACCTTGTTTTTCTCCAAAAGAAGGCATTACCAAAATATCATTTTGAGAGAGAATTTTATAAAACTTCGTTCTGTCACTTATCCTCCCATGAAATTTAACGTTTAAGCCCTCAGAGAGTTTTTTGTGCCTTCTTATTTTAAATTCATCCGACCCAATAATGTTGATACTTAACTTATCTTTTAAACCACATTCTCTTAAGGCTTTTAAGAAGACTCCCATACCCTTCCTTTCGTTTGATTCATTGCCAACAAAAACGATATTAAAATTTTTTTCTTTTTTTATAAGAGTTCTGTCTTCATTAAATATAGAACAGGATATTATCTCGTGTTGATTCAGGTGATCATTTTTATTGATCGTTATGTTTCCCGAATAAAATATTAAATTATTTCTAAAAATAATTTTTGAAAATAAGATGAAAACAAAAGATTTAAAGGGATTAATTAGAGTATTTATGATCGCTTTTAAATTAAAACCGTATATTTTAAAATGATTGCTTCTCTGAATACCTACTGAATCTGTTCTTACCCATATCACTAACTTTCTTTTCCTCAAGATAAAAGCACATACCATTAAAATCCTGCGATAAGGATAATTCAGAAAATATATATCATCTTCCGGCAATGATAAGATTTTTTTTCTGTAATAGAAAAAGTTTCTTAAAAAATGAAGTAGTCCTTCCTTGTCAATAAAGTGCTCAAATACGCGCCCATCGTCCGAACTCAAAGGAAAAAGACTCATCTTATGCTCTTCCGCTTCTTTTTTGATACTAAGATGTGTTGTTATATCAAAATCCTTGGAAAATTCTCTAATAATAACAGGCGGTTGCTTAACGGGTTTTTGGGTATAGTACTTACCATTTATATTATATATCTTTCCGAGAGTTATAAAATGCAATTTTTTCATATCCTTAATTTCCCATGAAAATATAATTATGGCCTCTGATAAACCTCATCCCATATCCCGCTTCTAACAGAAGTTTTTTCAAAGAATCACCGTAAATATTTTCGTTGTTATGAAAATATTTTATAGAGTATAAACAATAATCTGATAAATTAAAATTCATAGCCGAACATTTCCATTTCGTACGCAAAAACTCTCTCACAAGCTACCCTTAAATCCTTATCATAATATTCCAGATAGTTTTTATCTTTAGGTCGAAAATGTCCTTTAGTATGAGGAAGCCATCCATCCCACCCTAATCCTAGATGTTCATAAATTTCTTGCAATTCACTTTCAAGATTCTCAAATTTGTAAACTTTATTCAGAGAAAACTTTCCATTTATTTCATAGAAAGGTCTGTTTGAAAAACTTTCGGCATTAAAATCTTTTAATTTTTTAGGATTTCCTTCTATTACAACATTTGCAAAATCTTTGAAAGAGGGCTTTCTCTCAAAATGTTTGGTTCTCCAGTGATAAAATGAAACTAACCTATCAAAAGGATTTCTCTCAAAGCAGAATTTGTAATAAGAATCCCATATATCTCCTCCTAAGATATCCTTTGCTCTTCCGGCCTCCGTATGCGGAGAGCGTATTTTTGTCATTGAACTGTCAAACGCTTTGCCAATATCAGGAAGTTTATGTTTCCTTCTATCTTTAACAATACTGCTAACAAATCCTCTTAAAGAAGGTAATTTCCTACGATTGTTCCTCTCTTTGGCATATTCAATTCCGTTTCTATCGGGATCACCGTCAGGTTTTAGGATATCTTCAGAACCACATAACCGAGATAAGGCTAATTCGCAAGCTCCACTCGCCGTTTTTCTGGTCTTTAAAAATATAAATTTATGTTTGTGGGATACGATCATTAAACAGTTTTCAGTTTAAAAGATTTAAAACATCTTCAGAAAGGTTCCTAGCGCAACCAACCAC
>JBNJGN010000049.1:0-2946 GCA_051747785.1 Patescibacteria group bacterium
GGGCTTAAGATATATCGCAAGGCAAAAGAAGAGGGGAAAGATCCTCAAGAATACGTTGATCATTTCTCTGAGGCTTTTCATAAAATGACGGATCTTTTGGGAATGAAGCCGGAAGTGAACTTTATACGCACCACTGATCCAAAACACAAAAAGGCCGCTCAAGAGTTTTGGAAGAAATGTTTAGATAAAGGGGATATATACAAGAAGAATTATAAAGTAAATTACTGTGTAGGCTGTGAACTGGAAAAGGCGCACTCTGATCTAGTAGATGGCAGATGTCCCGATCATCCGAATCAGGAGTTGGAGGTGATAGAAGAGGAGAACTACTTTTTCCGTTTTTCTCGTTATCAGGAAGCTCTTTTGGATCTTTATACCAAAAATCCGCATTTCGTTGTACCCGATTTTAGACTCAAAGAGATAAGGTCTTTCGTGGAGAGAGGTTTGGAAGATTTTAGTATATCTCGTCTGGCGGAAAAACAGCCATGGGGTGTTCCCGTACCTGATGATCCCGACCATACTATGTATGTTTGGTTTGATGCCCTGGTGAACTATGTATCCGCCATTGGCTGGCCTGGTGATATGGATACTTTTAATAAATGGTGGCCGGTTACTCAGTATGCTGGCAAGGATAATCTGCGCCAACAGTCGGCTATGTGGCAGGCTATGCTTCTCTCTGCCGGATTACCTCCCTCAAGGCAGATAGTTATAAACGGTTTCGTTATAAGCGGAGGACAGAAAATGAGTAAAAGTATCGGCAACGTTATAGATCCCGTTGATATCATAGATCGCTACGGTACCGACGCTCTCCGTTATTACATTATTCGCGAACTGCATCCTTTTGAAGATGGCGATATGACCGAAGAGCGTCTAAAGGATACCTATAACGCCAATCTGGCTAACGGTTTGGGTAACGCCTTCAGTCGGATACTTAAAATGGCTCATAAGTATGAGGTTGATTACTTTCCCTTACCCGAAGAGAGTAAGGTGGCCGGTGATCCGAAGATAAAAGAAGAATACCAAGCCAATTTTGATTCTTTTGAAATGAACAAGGTAGCCGACTTCATTTGGGGTAAAATATCGCAACTTGATACCTTCATTGAGGAAACTCAGCCCTTTAAGAAGATAAAAACCTCTCCTGAAGAAGCTAGGGGTGATGTGGCTAAAATGGTTCACGGACTGTGGGAGGTGGCGATACTCCTGCGTCCCATAATGCCCGAGACCTCTGATGTTATAAAGCAGGCAATTGAAAAGAGAACCCCTCCGGAAAAACCTCTATTTGCTAGAAAAGAGTGAAATAATAAAATTATCCCTAATATAAAGGATAATTATTTAATTTAATTACGCCTTCCAGTTTTTAGCTTTTTGATACGGCGAGGCTGGTGGCTTTAGTGAATTTATGCTTCCTAAATATTTTGATATACATGCTCACCCCGGCTTCAAGGGGTCCAGTGAAGAAAAAAAAGAGATAATAGAAGAAGCTCTAAACGAGAGTGTTTGGGTTATAAATGTGGGTACTAACTTTTTTGACTCTCAGGATGGTCTAGAGTTAGCTGAAAACTATGAACAGGGGGTCTATGCAACAGCCGGTCTTTTTCCTGAAAGTGATAATACATCAATATTGGACAGGGATCGTTTCCGGTCCCTTGCTTCTTCAGATAAGGTCGTCGCCATAGGCGAGTGCGGTTTGGATTACTTTCATACAACAGATCCTGAAGAGATACGAAAACAGAAAGAGCTGTTCATCCTTCAAATTGAAGTAGCTAATGAGCTAAAAAAACCTCTTATGCTTCATATCCGCAACGGGTCAGGGGGTAACGCTTATGCTGATGCGATACCCATTCTTAAAGAGAGGTCTCTTTTCGGTGGTAACGCCCACTTTTTTGCTGGTACCATTGATGATGAAAAGGCTCTTTTGGATATGGGTTTTAGTGTTTCTTTTACCGGTGTTATCACTTTTACAGATGACTATAACGAAGCGGTGCGTTTTGCTCCACTTGATATGATAATGTCGGAAACCGATGCCCCTTTTGTTGCTCCTATGTCTGTAAGAGGTAAGGAGAATAAACCCGTTTATGTAAAAGAGACGGCCAAGAAAATAGCGGAAATAAGAGGACAGTCAGAGGATGAGGTTCTGCCGGCGCTTGTTAGCAATGCCTGTCGTATTTTCAATATCTGTTCTTTTCTCTGATCATAAGGTAAGATAGATTACTATGGAAGAACTTTATTCTAAATTGGCTCCCGTTTGGAATGCTACTTTAACTGCAACCGGCTTTAAGCGTGGACTTTGCAATTATATTGTTAAAAATATCTCCGAACAGGGTAAAGAGGATCTTAGGGTCTTGGATGTGGGGTGTGGTACAGGTCTTGTCAGTTTTACTGTACTTAAGAACTTTTCCGGATCAAAAGTAATAGCTACTGATCTTAACAAAGATATGGTCAAAAAAACGGAAGAGCTGGCTAAGCGCGGAAGAATAGACGCAAACCGCTTTACGGTGGGAGTTGCGGATGTTTTAGATCAAGATAGAGTGAATCTGTCCGATGGAAGTTCTGTTGATCTGGAGCCTGCTTCTTTTGATCTTGTTGTGGCAAGCGGAGTACTAGAGTATACGCCCCTTGATAAGGCTGTTTCTAAGCTTCTGGGGCTAACCAAGCAAGGGGGGCGACTTATGGTGGTTTCTATAAAAGATGATCCCGTTGGTAAGCTGTGGGGTAAAATGTATAAATTTAAGCCCATAGAAAAAGAGCATCTGGAAAAAGAGCTTTTAAAGTGCGGTTGCACCTCGGTGGTTTATAAGCCTTTGAGTTTTAGGGAGTTTCCTACCAATATTACCAGAACCGGGCATTTGGCAATAAAGTAGAGCTCTAAAGTCAGACCTTTCTAATATTTCCGCCCCAGCACTCCTATTTGTTATTTGGTATTTGCACTTTAGCGCCTTCTGTTATTTG
>JBNJGN010000050.1:0-2928 GCA_051747785.1 Patescibacteria group bacterium
TATGGATATATCGGAAATATTGGCGAGAATAAACGAGAATATTCTGAATCCGTTGATTATGCTGATGTTCTTCGGTGCCTTCATTGTTTTTTTCTGGGGCCTTATAAACTTTATATCAAAAGCGGAGAATGAAGAGGCAAGAACTGTGGGTAAAAGCCATATGCTCTGGGGTATTATCGGTATAACCATAATGGTCTGCGCTTATGCCATACTGGGAATGATAACCAGAACGTTTGGAATAAGTATGCCTTTCTAGTAAAGTGGAAGATCAAATAAAAAGAAGAAACAGCGAGGTGGTAACCTCGCTGTTTTTTATCAATAACTACCCTGTGTCCATCGCCAAATGACGATGGCGGTTTGAGGCAATCTTGCGGAGCGGAACTGTAGCCGGAGTGCTCTCCGGCTCAGCGGAAGTTTTTCTTCGGGGTGTCTGCCAACGTACTTACCCCGGTTCATAACATCTACGCTACCGGACAGTATCTCGACCTCTATCCGGTAGTGCCTCCTTCTGGGTGGGACGGGGAGTTCAATGACGCGTGTCCACTCCCCCCTTATTACTACTCCAGCGTACAAGATCTCAAGATCCCATATCTCTCCTCGCTCCTTCTTAGCCAGCAGGTCGCCCGGAGGAGAGGGGTTGGATAAGAACCCTCTTATCTGTGCCTCACTCGGAGGCTTAGGGATGGTTTTCTCCTCCTCTTTCCGGTCGGTTTTTGTAGAAGTGGGAGTAGTCTCCATTTCTCCTAGTACATACATTCCCATTATTACTACAAGAACAGGAAAAAGAATCATTTTCGCCCATCGTGGGCCTATCCAGAAGATGATAACTGAGCTGACTACCACCCCTTGGACTGTCCAGAAAACATCCTTTTCCCACATCCATTGCCATGCCTGGGGGAAAAGGTCTCTGACCATATATAGCAGGAATAGATAGATCACTGCTAGTACTATGGTTCTCAAGGAATTTCCGGATTTAAGTCCGGAAAGGTATGAACTGAACCAGCCGTTTCCCGTTCGTGTTGCTGAGGTGCCCCCATTTTTTCTTTTCCGGACCATCAATAAGATGGCCCGTATCGTAATAAGTAGTAACACCACTCCTACAAGGATGTATATCAGTATCATTTTGCCCTCTCCTTTTTTCAGGGTGTTATTTTTTATTTAAAGATCATCCTTGCAAATAATATAACAATATTCATATTTAGTCAAATTGAAAAGTCGGCACGAAGTGCCGACTTAAACACAAAACACTATTTTTCTTCTTTTTTCTCTTTGTTAGAAGTGTCATTTATGGCTATGGGTGGACGATCGCTGCCCCCCTCAAACCAGTGTGTAATGCTGCTATCCTTTGATCCAACATTACGACTCTTTTCAGTTTCTCTCAAAACACCGGCGGCGACGTTTGGGTCAACCCCCAGCTCAGTTTGCGAATTGATCACTCGTCCATACCTTTTAGCGTCACCCTCACCTCTGAGGGTCTCTCTTTCTTTGTATCCTTTGGCTTCCTCGACTTCCGCAAAAGCCAAATGCCTTTTGGTTTCCGTTTCCCTAATCGCTTGATCCAGCTTATCGGTTCCTTCACCTGGACCAAAATCAACCAATGAGATAGAGGTCATGGCATATCCTACCTGGATCGTGCCCTCTCCTAGTCCTTTTTCGCTCAGTATTTTTTCTATATCCTTTTCTTCAGGACTTTCTTCACCTTTGTATGCATCCCTTGTTAAGTGTTCAATTTGTTTTAGGATTTCTTTCAAACCATCAAACTGATTTTTGGCTTCATCTTTTTCTTTCTGCGGTATATTTGAATTGCCTTTTACAGTTTCGTGTCTTTTCTCTGCCTCTTCTTTTTTTCTTTTTAGGCGTTCATAGTATTGTCTGGTGGCATTGAATTTCATCAGGTGTCTTTCCATCGGAGAGCCAACCGCCTTGCCTAGCATCAGCCAATGTCTGTAATTTAAGAAGGAAGGAGCGTAAAGTTTTTCATAATCTTTTCCTTTTCTTCCTTCGTCGTCTCCAGTTTTTGGGTCGTAAATACCATGGGCGAACATACCTTCTTTGGGATCGTTGTTGCCTTCTCCTTTATATGTCGCCACTTTGTGCGTAGACATAAAGTCCTCAATGGCTGATTCCACAATGCCATCTAAAAGGGAATAGAACTGTCCTCCATAGTAGTACACTGGAGTTACAGGAGCAACTACTTGCCAATTAACTAAAATAAGAAGATCGATCTTGGAAGCGTCATCTGGTAACTCAACTCCTATTTTCTCGATGGGGCGAAAAGAAAGAAAATATAGATGATCAACTTTTTGTCCCGCGTTTGGTGACTCGATTACGTGGTATGAGAGAGTTTGTTTTCCCCTCTCTTCCCCCTCTTTGGTTTGAGGAATTTTTTCATGCCTCTTTCTATCAATTTCAAATTCTTTTACTCTTACTTGCGGATACCATAGGTCGATGACCCTGATGCCGTATCTATACCAAAGGAATTTTTGAAAGGGAAGCCAGGATTTTTTTACGCCGTAGAAAAAGCTTTTTTCTAATTCAGCTTTATCTTCTTCCGGCACTATCCATCTTCTTCCCTCAGGGTCTTCAGATTTTGACAGTTTATGGCCACCTACAACAGGTATTATTTTCTTTAGATCATTACCTCTTTCTATAAAGTATACTCCTCCTCTTGCTGGAACAAAGAGCCACATTTTGAGTTCTGCCAACTTCCAGATGTTCCAAACGAACAAAATAGCTATAAATATGATTAAAAGTAGAGCAATCGATCCTTTTAATAGATTAAAATTAACTGTCGTGAATACTAGGGTAACTATTCCAGCTAAAAGTAAAAGGAAAATAACCTTTACTAATCTGCTCAGATTATTCATAAAAGACTCCTTGTGTTATGTGTTTTTATCAATGTGCGCTTTTGATATAATGCCTTAAATA
>JBNJGN010000051.1:0-2844 GCA_051747785.1 Patescibacteria group bacterium
ACCAATCTTTCGGCCAGCAGTCAGGTTGTTTATGGTACGGAATCCATTTCCGATAGTGATATTGAAAGAAACGACGACTCTTTGGGTTATCAGAACAATACAGTGGAGATGGAAAATGATCTTGATCTACATTATGTTGCCGTGGAAGACCTGGAGCCCGGGGAAACGTATTACTTCCGACCGGTTTCAAAGCGTAGTGGCCGAATGGCGATCGGGGAGGAGCTTTCTTTTACTCCGCAAAATGTAAGTGAGGATGCGCCTAAGTGTAGTTATCTTGAAGATTATCTTCGTATTGATCTTGATAATGACCCGATAGAGGTATTAAAGTTGCAAGTTTTCCTCAATGAATTTGAGGGTATTGACACTCCGGTTACCGGTACTTTTGATCAGGCGACTTATGATTCGGTGGTAGAGTTTCAAGAACGTTACTTTGGAAAAGTACTTCAACCTTGGGGTCATACTTCGGGGACCGGATATGTTTATATCACTACCAAAAAACTTATAAATGAAATAGTTTGTCAAAAAGATATTGATTTCACTTCCGGAGAAAGAAGTGAAATGGGCCGGTATAAAGACTTTATGGAGTCTCTTGACCGGGAAGGCCTAACTCCGCCATTTACTGAAGATGAGGTTAATACCATTCAAGAAGGATTTGATGGAGATGTAGAAGACTTTATTAAAGAAGAGGATACTGGTACCGAAGGATCAGATGAAGAAGGTGATGATGAAGATGATGATGAAGTTGAGCATGAAATGGAAGAGATAGAAGTAGGCCTTGAGGAAGGAGAAGGAGAAGAAGAGGAAGAGGAAGAGGATGAAAAAGAGAAAAGCTTTCTAGCGGGTGTCGGATCAGCTATGTTTGATTTCCCTTCAACTTTTGGAGAAGCGATAAGAAATCTGGTTATGCTATTGCTGACTATCTCCTTGATATATCTTTTGACTTTACTGTTCATACCTATGGATGGGTTAGAAAATACAGTAGAGGGAAAAAGTGTTCGTTCCAAGAGAGCTGTTTTGTTCTCTTTAATTACCTTAATAGCGATACTTGTATCCATAGCAGCTTCAGTGGAAAATCTCATTCTGCCTCTTGTCATAATATTTGTTGTATCTCTTATCGTTGCCTTTTTCCGGATGAAAAACAGTGAAAGACCGATAAATCAAGAGCTTGATCTGGAGAATAATTAAATCCTATTACTTACGTCCGATAAAAAGGAATGTGTCAGTGATACTTTTTAATTTTCAAGCCTGTCATTTCCTTGCGCTTTTAGTTCCAGGATATCATTTTCTTCTTTGATAATCTTTTGGGGATGGGTTTTTAAGATCAAAAAGCCCGTTATGGCTATCATGGAGGCGTTGTCAGTGGATAGATAAGGGTCAGGTATTAAAAGAGGCACTGATAGCTCCTGGGCGGTCTTTTGGAATTCAGAGCGAATGTATTTATTGGCGGAAACACCTCCGCAGATTATAAGGGAATTAAGACTGTTTTCTCTGAAGGCCTTTCTGACCTTGATCTTTAAGGTATCTACTACCGCGTCTTCAAAAGCCTCGGCCACGAACTCTTTTTCTCTTTCTGTTAACATTTTCCCTTTTACGCTATATAAAACTGCTGTTTTTAAGCCTGAAAATGAAAAATTAAGGTCATTAGAGTCTTTCATTGGCCTGGGGAAGGTAAAGGGATTTTTTTCTCCTTTTTCTCGGCTTTTTTGGGCCAGATCTGATAGGGGAGGTCCTCCGGGGTAGGGTAAATCTAGCATTCGTGCAACTTTGTCAAAAGCTTCGCCGACAGCGTCGTCAACTGTACCTCCGAGATACTGATAATCACCCCATTTTTTAACCTTTATACACTCAGTATGTCCTCCAGATATGATAAGAGCTAAAGAAGGGGTCTCAGGAGGCTTATTTTCCTTATTGTGCTCTTTGTTGAAGAGTACAGAGGCTATGTGACCTTCCAGATGATTTACGGGTATTAACGGCTTTTTCCAAGACACGGAAAGTGCTTTAGCTACATTTATCCCAACCCATAGAGCGGGCTCCAGTCCCGGTCCTTGCGTGATTGCTATGGCATCTATATCCGGTGTGCCATATTCTTCAATGAAATCGGACATCTTTTTATCCAGTCCTTCTTCATGTGTAAAAATATCTGATAGTAGGTCTTTTAGAACTTCTGTTACTTCCGTTTTATTATGATCAATATTGGCTTCCGTTATAGCTTTTTTCAGTAAGGGGATAATATTCTCAGAGTGCTCTCTTTTGGCCAGGGAAGGGAATACACCTCCGTATTGACTGTGTATATCTGTCTGCGAAAGGGTGATATCGGCTAAAAAGCAAAAACGAGGATCAAGGGCATCTCCTTCAGCTTTTAATATTGATACGGCGGTCTCATCACATGATGTTTCTATGGCAAGTATTTTCATTTTTTGATCTCATTCTTTGTTGCCACAGTATATCTTTTTGTTCTTTGTTTGGGAATACGATTATTAATAAAGGGTTTTATTTACTTCGTTCACTGCGGAGGAGGTGGGATGTATCCCGCCGTAGCTTTAGCGCAGTGGGACTCGAAGCTTACAGCTTCAGTGCAGGTTTCCGCTGTTTTCTTTGTAAACTTGAAAACAGCAGGAGAACCTTTTCGAGTCTCTGCTCCCCCGCTCTTTAAAAAAGAGCGGGGATGCGCAACCTCCTTCTTGCTCACTTCATTCACTGCGGAGGAGGTGGGACTCGAACCCACAAGCCCGTGAGGGCGCCGCTTTTCGAGAGCGGTGCGTTACCAATTCCGCGCACTCCTCCTTGGATGGATAAAGACTAACAGAATTTTGCTTTTTGTTCAAAAGATGCTATTATTTTTTT
>JBNJGN010000052.1:0-2839 GCA_051747785.1 Patescibacteria group bacterium
ACCCGTCCAATTATAAATTCAACATCTTTTCTCCAATCAAGACTCTCAACATCAACTTCCCAGAACAGTGTCCTTTTTAGGTCTTTTAATTCCCTCATATATTAATTTTAACACGATATTAAAAGGAAAGAAAAAGTAATAATATTAAATTCAGATACAGTAAAAGCTTTGAATGTAATAGCTTTTGAACATCTGACATCCCTAAATACTATAAAAGCACAAAAGTAGTATCTACGAGGAATATCTATAATACCGGTAGATACACATTCCTTATTCAGGATTTAAGAGGTTTCGGAGTTTTCAGAACTTTCATCTAAAGCACCCTCGTTTGAAACTGTCTCTTTATAGGTTTCAATAATAGAGTCCATTTCGCCTTTTAGTACCTCCTCCACCCCGTGCCAGCTCTTCTTTATCCTGTGATCGGTTATTCTATCTTGAGGGAAGTTGTAAGTGCGGATCTTCTCGGATCTGTCTCCCGTTCCTATCTGGTTCTTCCGTTTATCGGCATACTCGCTCTCTTCTTTTTCTCTCTGTAACTCTTCAAGCTTGGCTTGCAAAATACTCATAGCCATCTCTCTGTTCTTATGCTGACTCCTCTCAACGGTGCACCTTATCATTATTCCGGTCGGCTTGTGAGTTAAGTGAACCGCCGACTCCACTTTATTGACGTTCTGCCCTCCGGCACCTCCCGAACGAGAAAAACCTATATCTAGATCCGACGGATCTATATTGACCTGACTTCTTTTAAAAATAGGAAGAATAGCCACCGAAGCAGTTGAAGTATGTATCCTCCCCTTACTCTCGGTCTCAGGTATTCTTTGAACTCTGTGAACTCCGGTCTCAAACTGGAGATCTTTGTAAACATCTTTACCCTTTATCTCAAAAGATGCCTCCTTGTATCCCCCGGCACTGCCTAAGGAAGTATCAAGCGCTCTAAAACCCCAGCCTCTTTTTTCGGCATACCTCTCATACATATATGCAAGATCAGAAGCAAATAGAGCGGCCTCCTCTCCCCCTGCTCCGGCTCGTATCTCCAGAACGATCTCTGAAGGGTGCTTTTTCTCCTCTTCTTCTTTATCCTTATCCGCCTTTACTATATCCTCCATCTGCCTCCATAATTCCGACTTCTGCCTTTCCAGATCCTCTACCTCCTCAGATACCAGATCCTTCATAGAGCTGTCATTTTCGGACATCTCTTTTAGCCCCGATATCTCCTTTTCCAGATCCTCGTAAGTAGAAGCCAAGTACTCGGTCTTTTTATTCTCCTTGAATTCCTCCAGTTTCATAGTATTAAAATAAAAACCCGAACATCCAAACGGCAAAAAGCCACGCTAGATCTGTTCGGGTTCTTCTGTTACTTTTTGAGCTCTTTTGCCGCTTCCTGTCTTTTCCTGAACTTATCAACCCTTCCGGCGGTATCCATAACCTTTTCTTGACCGGTATAGAAAGGATGGCAGTTGGAGCAGACCTCTACAGAGATATCCTCTTTGGTAGATCCAACCGTAAAAGTATTTCCGCAAGCGCATTTTACGGTTACTTTATCATGATATTTCGGATGTATTTCTTTTTTCATAGTTTAAAAATTATTGAATCTAAACAATATTTGAAATTAAATTCCTATAAACACTACCAGAGTTTCAGTATTTTTGCAACAAAAAACCCGGCTAAAAAATAAAGCCCTCAATATCCTCCGGTGTGATAACTTTATATTCATCTCCTTTCCAGCTTTTAGGTGGTGAAGTCTTTTTTTTACTCCATTTTATTTCAAAACCGCAAACCTTTCCACCACGCTCTTCAACCCAGTCAACCTCTGATAAGTTATATGATCGCCAAAAATAATTATTTGAATATATCTGTCTATAAGCTTGATATTTCAAGCGCTCTACAATAGCCAGATTTTCCCACAACCTACCTCCATCATCTCTTGAATCAAGAGAATTGAAGTTATTTATGATCGCATTCCTTATACCAATGTCATAAAAATATATCTTTCTTAATTTAGATATTTCTTTTCTTGGATTTGAAAAATACGGAGGTAAACGAAAAATTATATAATTCTTTTCTAAAAGATCAACATATCTTTCAACCGTTTTTTTATCCACGCCCAACATTCGAGAAATTTCCGTATAAGAAACTTCAGAACCTATCTGTAGAGCCAAAGCTTTTAATAAAAGTCTTAAAAAATCAGAACTTTTAACCTGTTGAAACTCCAAAATATCCTTATACAAATAACTATTTGAAAGATTCTTCAAGTTTTCAGCTTTGGCAATAAAAGTTTCCGCATTTACCACTTCCGGATAATTCCCAAAGATCATAAAATTCTCCAATTCTTTTTTTAACCGCAAAAAACCACCAGAAGAGAAAATCTCATCAAAACTAAGAGGATAAAGATGATAAACAAACTTTCTTCCTGTTAAAGCTTCCTCGGTTTCATCCAGTAAATTAAAACTTGACGAACCGGTAACGATTATTTGTTTTTTTTCTACATGTTGATCGACCAACAGCTTCAAAGTTTGCCCAATCGTCAAAACCTTCTGTCCTTCATCTATAAAAACTATCTCCGCGTCGCCAATTAATCTATTCAGAGATTCAATGTTTTTATCATTAAGCAGTGATCTCTCATCCGGATTATCACAATTAAAACGCACAATATTTTTATCCGAATAATCTTTTAATATATCCAATGCCAAAGTTGTCTTACCAACTCTTCTGGCACCCGCTATAATTACAACTTTTCCTTTAAAAAAATTTTTCTTAATAACCTTATTTAGTTTCCTCTGATACTTCATAATAATACAAAATCCCTTTTTTACACCTATTTTAGGGAATTCAATCCCTA
>JBNJGN010000053.1:0-2789 GCA_051747785.1 Patescibacteria group bacterium
AAAGAGCCGAAGTCCACCTTGCATAAATCCATAATATCACTAGTGTACTGTAAAGAAAACGAGCGTTAAAATGCAGTATGTAAAGACACTTAATATCTTTACCACTTTCAAACTTTTTACGCAAGTGGTTGTTTATTTTTTTTCTTAGTGGTAAAATATGAGCGCTTTATTTAATGATATATAAAATATGCCAGTTATAGAAAAAATAAAAGAAACAGAAAACAAAGCTCAGGGATATATAAGGAAAGCCGAAGAAGATAAAAGAGAGATAGTAGCCGCAGCAAAAACCGACAGAGAAAAAAAGTTGGCTGATTTTGTCAAAGAAATGGAAAAAGAAAACGACCGAAAAATAGAGGAGCAGAAAGAGGAACTTGAAAAAATGGAAGAAAAAGAAATTAAAAAGATAGAAGAAGAAAAGAAAGAACTCCAAAAAACTATGGAGAAAAATAAAAGCAAAACAGATGAGCATATTGAAAGTGTCATAAAAAATTATCTCAATGGCAATTCTTAAGATGGAAAAGATACGCGTGGCGGTTCACCGCGACGCCTCAGTGGCTTGTTCAAAAATAATCCAAAACGCTGGAGCTCTGGAATTAACCGAAGTATCAGAATCGGAAAAAGAAAAATTGGATAAAATAGAAAAGACAAACTTTCATTTAAACTATATATCTAGCAGATTAGATTTTGTTATCTCCTTTCTTTCTAAATTTGAAAAGAAAAATATTTTAAGAACAGTATTTGAAGGAAGTACTGAAAAAACAACAGAAGAAGAAATAAACAGACTGGCTAATCAATTCTACTACAAAGACATCATAAATTCCGCCTTCGGAATAACTGAAAAAATAAATAAGAACGAGAACAAACTCTTGGAACTGGCTAAAGAAAGAGAGACGCTTGAGCCATGGAAAGATATATCCATCTCCCTTTCCTCTTCAAGAGAAACCAACTATACCAAAACCTTTTTTCTTAAAGGATCAAAAGAGGAACTCCATAAACTAAAAGAAGAAACAGCAAAAAGAAAAGACACGGCAACCCGGATCGTCTCCGAAGCATCCATGGTCTTAACGTACCTAAAAGAATCGGAAGAAGAGATAAATTCTTTATTACAAAATTATGGACTTGACCATATAGAGCTTCCTTACAGGAGAGGAACCCCGGCACAGGAACTGGAAAGAATAGAAAGAGCTGAAAAGAAAACCAAACAGACACTTAACAAACTGAATTCAGAAGCAAAACGCCTTTCAGGTAACCTGCGCGAACTTCGTATTATAAGCGATTATATTAGATGGAGGAAAGATCGTTACGATTTAATATATGATGCCCACGGAACCCAATCTACAATTATACTGGAGGGATGGTGCCCTAAGGACAGTATTCCTCAACTTGAGAGTGAATTAAAAGAAAAAGCCGGGCTCTGCGATCTATCAGTTATTGAAACAGAGGAAGAACCACCAACCTGTATTAAAAACTCTCCGCTAATGAGACCTTTTGAACCCATAACCTACCTTTATGGCGTTCCAACATCTAAGGACATAGACCCAACACCATACTTGGCAGGTTTCTTTTTCATTTTCTTTGGATTCTGTTTCTCAGATGTCGGATACGGTATAATGCTTGCCTCTATAACATCGGTCATACTTTTCTTTTACACTGTTCCAAAAGAAATGGCGCTTTTCATGAAACTCTTTATGATAAGCGGTATAGCTTCCTTTTTAGGAGGAATGATATTCGGAGGTTACGCAGGAATAGATGTAGCCACCTTGCCTTCATGGTTACAAAAGGTAAACATGTTCAACCCATTGGAAGATCCACTGCCCATATTCATTCTTTCTCTAGCACTGGGTATAGTACAAGTAATTACGGGAATGGTACTAACCATCGTTCGCGAGGCCAAAAACGGAACAGCAAAAGAAGGGATTCTGGACAAAGGGCCCTGGATAGCTCTTTTTATCTCTTTGGGTCTATGGGGATACATTTACGAATTCAGCACCTCCCTTACAAACACAGAAAGTTTAGGTGTATGGCTAGTTCTAGCCTCGGTAACAGCTATAATCTTAACCAATGGGCGAAGTTATAAAAACCCTCTTACCAAGCTAGCTATGGGCCTTGCCGGCTTATATGAAAGTGTTAACTATTTAGCTGATATTCTTTCTTACTCAAGACTTCTAGCGATAGGACTGGCAACGGGGGCTCTAGCCTTTTCTATCAATTTGCTAGGCATGATGGCTTATGAGTCAATTCCATACGTGGGCTGGTTAATACTTCTGATCATTGTTGTCATCGGACACTTCTTCAACTTCATCGTTAACTTACTAAGTGCCTTTATTCATACCGCTCGTTTGCAATTCGTAGAGTTCTTTGGTAAATTTATTATCGGCACAGGACGCGTCTTCAACCCTTTCTCTCGCAAATCGAGCCACGTAATGATACAAGAAAGGCAAAGAAGGTAGCGTTATTTTTATTTTTATTAATATAATTAATACACATTTATGGAAATCACATTTGGGATTATAATGGTTTTAACAGGTGCTGCGATTGCGGCGGGTTTAGGATTCACCGGATCAGCAATAGGTATGGGACATGCAGGACAAGCAGGTGCGGGAGTTACCAGTGAAAGACCAGAGCTTTTCGGCCGTATACTATTAATGCAAGCACTGCCAGGCTCACAGGGTATTTACGGTTTTGTGGGCGCTTTTCTTATTTTGAATTTTGCAGGTATTCTAGGTGGTAGCGCAGAATCTGTTACTATGGCAGAAGGGCTACGCTTTCTAGTAGCAGCCCTACCTTTG
>JBNJGN010000054.1:0-2708 GCA_051747785.1 Patescibacteria group bacterium
CAACAAGGGATGCGCTATTCGCGCTCGCGTTGAACAGGGTAACTCAAAGGCAAAATTGGAGAGGGGCAAGGAAATAATAACGCTTCGCGAAAGTAATAATATCTAAATTAGAAATACGAAATAATAACAAAATTAAAACATTAAATATCAAAACAGGAAATTCGAAATAATAATGAAAAACGCCAAAATGAAAATAAGATTATAGATTTTAGCTTTTTTAACGGAAAAGTTTTAAGCCATTCTTTGGATAATGGCGGTCAAAGCTCGCTATTAAATCAAATCCTTCAAGTTCCGCCAACGCCAAGTTGGTGACATCAGTAAAACTAATATTCTTTGAAGACATAGAGTATAATATCTTTCGACTTCTCCAGAAAAGCGCTTCTGTGTTCTGTATAATGTCAAAATTCACTTTTTCCACATCATCCATAAAATGCCGAGCTGTCTTTTTACCAACTCTCATTGATAAAACCGTGGTCACTTCCGCGTAAACAAAAACGGAAAAAGTAAGTTCAAGTTCTTTTTCCCCGACCTGCTCCAGTATTTTTAAAGCCTTATCGTTATTGGAGTCATTGCTTTTATAAAGAGCAATGAAAAAATCAGAGTCAGCCAAAAGTTTATTTTTCATATAAATACCTGTCATGACCGGCGGAAAGATCAGACGGCCCGGCCTTTCCGGCATGTTTTTTCACCCTTTTTAAGAATTCCGTTGCATCAAAACCGCCGATGACTCTCCCGCTTCCATGGTTATTACGATTACGTAAAATATCCCGAAAGAATTCGCTTTTGGTGGAATACTTACCCTTCTTGGTCTCTCTTTCCACTTCATTGTAGAGATCTTCGGGTAAAGATATGTTAATTACTTTTCTCATAGATTTAATTGTAATACTTTGTATTACAATATGTCAATGTAGTAATAACCCCTTGCTTTGCATGGATTCCACAGGGCGGGCCCTGTGGAATAGCACATTGTGCTAATTTCACCTGTGGTGAAATTATTCCACAGGGCGGGCCCTGTGGAATAGCACATTGTGCTAATTTCACCTGTGGTGAAATTATTCCACAGGGCGGGCCCTGTGGAATAGCACATTGTGCTAATTTCACCTGTGGTGAAATTATTCCACAGGGCGGGCAAATTAGGAGTAAAGTGTGAGAGTGTCTGTTTCTAAGGATTTTTTCAAAATAATTTGACATTGGTTTTTTAAAAACCAAGAATAAAAATATGAAAATAAGGGTAAATTTACAATATGATTTTGAATACGAGGGATTTATCGCCGATTGCCCAGCTTTGCCCGGTTGCATGTCTCAAGGAAAAACAAGAAAAGAGGCCTTGAAAAATATCCACGAAGCTGTTGAAGGATACATTGAAGTAATGAAAAAAATCATCACACTGTTCCTCTTGGAGCAATTAAATCAGATTATGTGGAAGTGAGAATTTGATTTTAATGTTTAATAGGACAACTCAACAATATCTCCGGAAAAGAGGCGGTTAAGATCTTTAAAAAGATCGGATATCGGCTTGATCACCAAAAGGGAAGCCATATGATCTTGTATCATGATGAATCGGGCTATACTCCTTCGTAATCCCCGATCACAAGGAACTTGCGCCGGACCTTTTAGCGACGCAAATAAAAAGAGCAAAGCTTACGATAGAAGAGTTTAATCGATTAAGAAAAAGAAAGAAATAAAAGATCGATAAACGCTTCGCGTAAGCAAGAATATCTAAATTAGAAATCCCCCGCTCTTTTGTGAAAAGAAGCGAAGTGATAAAAAAGAGATCACTTGATTGCATAGTTCTTTGCAGCAAAGTCATACTGTTCTATAAATATTCTTTTAAAAGGAATAACCGAGTTTATCTCATAGAACAAAAGCATTGCTTCTTTGTATCTTTTGGGGTCAACACTTCGGTAAGAAAGCGGTGCTAAGCCACCGGAGAGGAGAACGGCATCGGTTATGATCCTGGCAACCCTCTTATTCCCGTCATCAAATGGCTGAATATAACTTATTCCCAAAAGGACAAGTAACGCTTTGGCGTAAGTCGTCTCTACTCTCTCCAACGCCAGAGAGAAGCTCTCCACAGCGTCTTCTATTTGATAGACGTTATCGAGCGGTTGATAAACGGAGCCGGAGATCCCCACAGGGCTTTTTCTAAACCCTGTATCTATATCTAGATCTTTAACCACTAAATCATGAACCGTCCGAAGGTTCTCCTTGGTAAGAGTTTTAAAAACACCTCTATTCTTGTAAACAAAGTCAAAAGCCTCTTTATGATTTAATATCATCTGTGTTTCCTCTTTTGTTTTACCTTTAGCGGTAATATTCCTCAGAATCAAATTCTCGGTATCAAGGAGAGTGTAGGTGTTACCCTCTATCTCTGAGGACTTCCAAGACAGTTCAATAACCAGTCTTTCCAGTTCTTTTTTCTTAACCGCGGAAGATATATTATCTGTTCTTCTCTCGTACTCACAAGTTGCTTCTGAAAGAGCGTTCATCTCCTCTTCATTGAATAGTTCAGAAGGAAATTCCGAAAACAGCTCAAAATTATACCCTTTCAAGCCGAATCTCTTATCAGGTTCTTCAGAGAGATACTTCTCAGTTTCGATATCCACAAAGACCCGTCCGGAAGTAGTCAACTCATAAGAGGTTGATCTACCGGCTCCCTTCGTTTTTAAAAGTCCCTCCTCCACCATTTTAGATAGTGTTCTTTTAAC